>NZ_JAZIFY010000002.1:0-346465 GCF_036634195.1 Streptomyces sp. P9-A4 | reverse complement strand
CAGCGCGCTGCCGGTGGCGTTGATGACGCCGGAGAGGTCGGGGCACGCGTCCGCCGTGGCGGTCAGCGACGACTTGCTCGTCTTGAGGGCGGGCGCGGCCGCCGGACCGGACTCCTCGGCGCGGTCCTGCGAGGAGAGCCGGAAGCGGGGGTTCTTGCTGATCGCATGGGGCGACTTGGGGACCGGGATCGCCCGCGGCGCCGCGCCACCCGCGTGAGCGGTGGCCGGAGTCGTGTCGCCCACGGGGGCGGCCTGGCTCTGCGGTGCGAACAGGCCGAGGGTGATGAAGACGGCTGCGCCGAGCGCGGGGAGTCTTCGCGCGCGGTTCTTCGATATGCGGAAGGGATGCATCTGTGGGGGCCTCCGAGGCCGCTGTGGCCACGTGCTGGGACACGGGCAGTTGACGAGCGACCTGTAAAATTTCACATGTCGCATTGTTCTGGAAGACTTCTGGCCGGATTTAATGCCCGCAGCCCCAGAAAAGTTGCCCGACTCCCCGCGCGGCCCCCCGGGGCGCGGCTACTCGACCGGCTTTCCGGGCTGGTCGTGCGTGGCGCAGCGGATCCCGCCGCCACCAGTGGCGATGGTGTCGATGTTCAGCCGCACGACCTCCCGCCGGGGGAACCGCTCCCGCAGGATGCCCCGGCGCGGTCGTCGGACTTCCGGTCGCCGAACTCGGGCATGCACACCGCGTCGTTGCCGACGTAGAAGTTGGCGTAGGTGGGCAGGAAGTCGTCGGTGTGGCCGGTGATCAGGCCGGGGTCGGGCTGCGGGAGGTCGATGACCTCGAACGCGCGGCCCCGCACGTCGGTCGCCCCGGTGAGTACGGACATGGCCCGGTCCGAGGAGCGCGACCATCGGCGATGCTGTGGACGGGAAGCGTGTTCATGCGACGAGCCTCGATGGCGACGGTTGTCGGAACCGTCCGGCTCGGTTGGCCCTCGGTTGCTCATGCGCCCAGGACCGCGGTCGTGGCCTTCGCCTCAAGCCGTTCGGTCCTACAGCGCGGGGCCTTCGTCCTCCTCGGGGGCGACGAACCGGTACCCCACGCCTCGTACCGCCTCGATCGGCCCCTTCACGCCCGGCCCGGCCTCCTCGCGCAGCTTGCGCCGCAGCCGCAGCACGGCGAACTTCACCCGGTCGCGACCGATCGCCCTCGTGTCGTCCCACACCCGGTCGAGCAACTGCTCGGTGGTGACCACCCGCCCCCGGTTGCGGACCAGGAGCCGGAGGAGCCGGTACTCGATGTCGCTCAGCCGGATCTGACCGCCGTGCCACAGGGCGGTCCGCCGGTCGGGCAGGAGCCGCAGATGCTCGCCCACCACTTCGCCGCCCCAGTTGCGGCTCCCGGATCCCGAGCGGCGCAGCAGCGCCTCCACGCGCGCCAGCAGCTCCTCGCCGTCGAAGGGCTTCACCAGGTAGTCGTCGGCGCCCGCGCGCAGTCCACGGACACGGTCCCCGACGTCGTCACGCGCGGAGAGCATCAGGACGGGCAGGTCGCTCAAGTCCCGGGCCCGCGCGAGCACCGCCCAGCCGTCCAGCTCGGGCAGCATGACGTCCAGCACCATGAGGGCCGGCTTCTCCTCGAAGAGCAGCCGGAGGCCCTCCCTGCCGTCGGTGGCACGCGCGACCTTGTACCCCCGCCCCACGAGGAGTTCCCGCAGCGCCAGGGCTGACGCCGCGTCGTCCTCCACGATCAGGAGTCTGGGCATGGCGACCGTCGCAGTCGGAGGGACTTCGGCCGGACGCCGTCGGGGTCCGGAGGGTTACAGGACTCTCCTCCGGAGTCCGGTGGAGAGCGCAGGGCTCTCTCGGGAGCCGGTGGAGAGGCGGGCTCTCTTCGAGTGAAGCAGGAATGTGGCCCGCTCGCAGGGGCGGTGCGGTCGACCAGGAGGTGATTTCAGCTGATAATGGGATCTATGTCCCAGAACACCACAAGGAAGTCGCATGGACCGTCGACCTTGACGGTCAAGGGGCGGGACATGCGGGTGCGCACCATCGGCTTCGTGGTCCTCGCCGCCCTGGCCATCTGGTTCATCGCGGTCAACACCGGTTCGGTCACCCTGAGGCTGTGGGTCCCGACGGTCACGCTGCCACTCTGGATCGTCCTCACCGTCACCCTCCTCGTGGGCATCGTCCTCGGCCTGCTCATCGCCCGCCGCCGCGCGCAACGGTGACGACAGGCGCCGCCGCCCTGCCGGGCGACGGCGCCTACGTCCACACCGGCCGCGTCGTCCCGCACCGCGGACGCCCCGGCCGCGACACGCCTCAGAGCACCGACCGGATGCGCCGTACCAGGACCGACCCCGCGAGAGCCAGGGCGCCCGCGAAGGCGTACAGGGCCGTGTAGCCGCCGAAGTGGGTGACGACCGGGGCCGCGATCACGGGGGCGAGGACCTGCGGGAGCGCGTTGGCGATGTTGATGACGCCCAGGTCCTTGCCCCGGTCCTCCGCCGCCGGCAGCACGTCAGTGAGCAGGGCGAAGTCCACGGCCGTGTACACGCCGAAACCGAGGCCGAGCACGAGCGACGCGACGACGGCTCCCGTCCAGGTCTGCCAGACCGCGAGCAGCAGGGTGGCCGCGGAGATGACGAGGCCGGACCAGATCACGTAGGACTTCCGTCGGCCACTGCGGTCCGACCGGATGCCGCTGATCACCACCGTGGAGAGCAGGGTGAGCGCGTTGAGCGCCGTGAGGATCAGTACGCCGTTGTCCGCGTCGCCGTCGTAGCGCACGGCGTCGGTCAGGTAGTAGAGCAGGTACATCGTGCTGATGGAGTACGACAGGTTCATCAGGAACCGGGTGAGCCAGGCCCACCCGAAGTCGGCGTGGCGGCGCGGATCGATCCAGAAGCCGCCGAGGAAGGTCCGCCATCGGAAGGCCGGCCGGGCGGCCGGGGGGAGCGGGGTGTCGCGCCGCATCACGACGTACGGAACGGCCGCGAGCACCGTGAAGACCGCGCAGGCCAGATACCCGCCGACCACCCCGCCCGCGACCGTGGCGAGCGCCGTGCCCACCAGGATGCCGACGACCTGGGAGACGCCGAGCCAGCCGCCGACGAGACCGCGCTGCCGCTGCGGCACCTGGTCGGGGACGGCCGCGGTGAGCGCGGCGAAGGCCGCGTTGAGAGCGAGCTGAACGAGACACCAGCCCGCGATCACCGTCATGACGCTCTGCGCCGCGGCGAGGACGAGGAGTCCGGCCGCACCGCCCACCACTCCGCCGACCACCCAGGGGATCCGCCGTCCCACGGACGCCGTCGTCCGGTCGGAGAGCGCGCCGAAGACGGGGTTGGCGACCATCGACACCGCCGCTCCGACTCCCGTCACCAGGGCGAGGGTTGACGCCTTGTGGTCGGGCGTGAGGTGCTCGGCCTGGCGTGCCAGGAGCAGTTGCAGCGGGCCGAACCAGCCGACCCAGACCCCGAGGTTGGCGAGGGAGAGCGCGCCCACCCACCGCCCACCGGCCGGAGTACCGGGCTCGGGGACCGGGCCGGCGGCGGTTCCCTCCGCCGTCGTCCCCTCGGCGGTCACCTGCCGCTCTTGATCAGGTCGCGGTACCAGGCGAACGACTCCTTGGGCGTCCGTGCCAGCGTCTCGTAGTCGACGTGGACGAGCCCGAAGCGCTGCCGGTACCCCTCCGCCCACTCGAAGTTGTCGAGGATCGACCAGATGAAGTAGCCGCGGACGTCGGCGCCCTCGGCCATCGCCTCGTGCAGCGCGCGCACATGACCGTCGTGGTACGCGACCCGGCGGGCGTCGTCGATCCGCCCCGTCTCGGGGTCCGGCCCGTCACCGTACGAGCAGCCGTTCTCGGTGATGTAGAGGGGCGGCAGCCGGTCGCCGTAGCGCTCCCGCATGATCCCGAGGAGTTCGCGCAGCCCGTCCGGGACCACCGGCCAGCCGAAGTCGGTGAGTTCGCGTCCTTCGATCTGCCCGATGGTGAAGGGGAGGTCCGGCGGAATCTCGATGCCGCCGAACGAAGAGCCGGCGGACGCCTCCGCGGCTGCGGCGGCGGTCGGCTGCGGGGCGCCCACGAGCATCGGGTTGTAGTAGTTGATCCCGTACCAGTCGAGGGGTTCCGAGATCGTCTTGAGGTCCTCCTCGACCGGGCCGGGGAGGAGCGAGCCAAGGCCCGCCGGGTAGCTGCCGGTCAGGATGGGGTCGGCGAAGAGACGGTTGGTGAGGGTGTCGTACAGCTCGGCGGCAGCGCGGTCGTCGTCGCTGTCGCCGGCGGTCCAGATGGGGCTGTGGGAGGCGGCGATGCCGATCTCGCGGGCGCCCGCGGCGCGCAGCGCCTGCACGCCCAGTCCGTGGGCGAGGAGTTGGTGGTGGGCCGCGGGCAGGGCGTCGAAGACCAGGCGCCGGCCGGGGGCGTGCTCGCCGAGGCCGTAGCCGAGGAGGGTGACCTCGGCGGGTTCGTTGATGGTGATCCATCGGGGTACGCGGTCGGCGAGCCGCTCCGCGACCACCGAGGCGTACGCCGCGAAACGCTCGGCGGTGTCCCGGTTGAGCCAGCCGCCGTCCTTCTCCAGGGCGAGCGGGGTGTCCCAGTGGAAGAGCGTGGGCACCGGGGTGATCCCCGAGGCGCACAGTTCGTCGACGAGCCGGTCGTAGAAGTCCAGCCCCTTGTCGTTGACGCGGCCGTGCCCTTCGGGCAGGACGCGGGACCAGGAGACCGAGAACCGGTAGGCGCCGACGCCGAGTTCGGCCATCAGCGCGACGTCCTCGCGGTAACGCCGGTAGTGGTCGGTGGTCACGTCCGCGCGCGAACCGTCCTTGACGCGCCCCTCTTCCCCGGTGAAGGCGTCCCAGCTGGACGGTCCGCGGCCGTCGGCCGTGAGTGAGCCTTCGATCTGGAAGGCGGAGGCGGAGACTCCCCAGAGGAATCCGGCCGGGAACTCGGGTACGGGCGCTGTCATGAGGACTCGCTTCGATCGGCGGCGTGCAGTTGCTCACGGCACTTTCGGGTCACCGGGTGTGCCCTGTCAATGGAAAGTGAACAAGTCTCATGTTTTTCGCGACGCCGGGGGAGGCCGACAGGTGTCACGACCGATGCGGGGGTGGTGGAGGTGCGACGGGGACGGGTGCGGGACCGGTCGGCTTCCGGTGTGCACCGGGCGGTGGCGCGACCAGAGGGGAGCGCCGATCGCGCCGATCGCGCCGATCGCGCCGATCGCGCCGATCGCGCCGATCGCGCCGGTCACGCCGATCGCGCCGGTCACGCCGATCGCGCCGGTCACGCCGCCCGCGCCGATCGCGCCGCCCGCGCCGATCCCGGCGTCCTCGGCGCGGCTCCGGCCCCTACCCGGACGAAGCGAGGAACGGGAAGTTCCCGGACGCCCGCGCCTCGCCGTCCGCCGCCACCGTGAGCAGGGCGTACCCCGGCAGAGTGGTGATCCACCGATGCGCCTCGCGCGCGCCCAGGACCATCGCCGCCGTCGCGTAGACGTCGGCCCACAACAGTTCCGGGCCCGTCACCGTCGCCGACAGCAGCTCTGTGGCCGGTGCCCGCGTGCGCGGGTCGATGATGTGCGCGCCCCGCTCCGTCGTGCCGGAGGTGGCGACCGCGAGATCTCGTCCCCCCACCACCGCGAGCAGCCGCCCCGGGCGCCTGGGGTCGGCGATCCCGGTACGCCAGACGCCCGCGGGTCCCGGTGCGCCACCGACCCGTACGTCACCGCCCGCGTTCACACACGCATCGGTGGCGCCCGCCTTCCGCAGCACCTGCCAGGCCCGTTCGGCGGCCCAGCCCTTCACCAGACCGCACGGATCGGGCCGGCCGTCCGCCCAGGCGTCGAAGGCGCCCCGGGTGCGGCTGTGCGCGAGGTCGCACAGTTCCAGCACCCGCCGTACGGCGGGAGCGGTGTCGGCTCGGCCCGACTCGCCACGCCGCAGGCGGCTCACGGCGCTGTCGGGCAGGAACGGGGAGAACTCCCGGTCGACCTCGTGCAGCAGCGCCACCGCCTCGCCCAGCGCGGCCCGCATCTCTGGCGTCCGAGGGTGGCGCAGGGTGAAGGACACCACGGTGCCCATCACCGGTTCGGCGTGCCGCCAGGGGACCGCCCCGGCCTCGGTCCGGTCATCCATGGGCCTGGTCCAGCGCGCTCTGCAGGGACTGGATGTAGCCCTCGCTGGTGTACGTGGCACCCGACACCGTGTCGATGTGCGCGCTCTGCGCGGTCAGGGCTTCGCCGGTGAGCGTCGGCACCGCGTAGCCGGCTATCTCCCGGTCGCGTTCGTTCTCCGACGGGGTCCTGACCGCGTGGACGTCGGCGAGCCGTCCGTTCGCGATCGTGACGCGCACCTGCACCGGCCCGTACCGGGTGTCGACGACGTCCCCGGTGTACGTGCCGGACGCCGGGCCGTCCGGTGTCGTGCCGGCGGAACCGGTCCGGGGCGGGGCCGCGACGACGGCCGGTTGATGCGGCTTCAGGGCGAGCAGAGACCAGATTCCGGCCACGGTGACCGCGACGGAGAGCAGAAGACGGCGCATGGGGGCCTTCTCGGGATCGGTGGGCGGGCAGGTGTCTCGGTCGACCCGGCGGGTTCACCAGGTGAACGACTCCTGGTGGATCCGGCGGGCGGGCACCCCCGCCTCGCGCAGCATCGCCTCCGCCGCCGCGGCCCAGCCGGGTGGTCCGCACAGGTAGCAGACCCGCCCCGCGACGTCCGGGACCAGGCTGCGCACCGTGGCGGCGTCCAACGGCAGGCGGTAGCCCGCCGGATGGCTGACGGAGTAGTAGGCGCGTGCGTTCCGCCGTGCGGCGATCGCGTCGATCTCGTGTCGGAGCACCAGGTCCTCGGGCCGTCGCGCCCAGTGGATCAGCACCGGATCCCCCGGCAGCGTTTCGAACAGCACCCGCAGCGGGGTGATGCCCACCCCGGCCGCGAGCAGCAGAGCGGGCCGTCCCGCCGCGCGGTCCGCGGTGAGGGCGCCGTACGGGCCCTCGGCCGACACCCGGGTGCCCGGTCGGACCCTGGCGAGTGCCGCGCTGTGGCCGCCCAGCGCCTTCACGGTGATGCGCAGGCTGCGTCCGTCCGGGACGGCGGACACCGAGTACGGCGACGCGGTCCACCACAGCCCCGGTACCAGGAACCGCCAGCGGAGGAACTGGCCCGGTCGGACGGTGAGTTCGTCGAGTCGCTCGCCGGTGACGACGACGGACACCACGTCAGGGGCCTCCCGGCGGACCTCGGAGACCCGCAGCCGATGGCGCCGGGCCAGCAGCACCGGCGCGAGCAGCCGGTACCGGACGACCAGAGCGGCGGCCCCCGCGTACAGCACGTACCAGCCGACCCGCACGGCCGGCCGGTCGAATTGCGCACCGTTCGTGAGCTGATGGCCGAAGGCGAGGAAGATCGCCGCGTACGTGAGGAGGTGCAGGTAGAACCACGTCTCGTGGCTCAGCCGGCGGCGTGCGGCGCGCGCCGAGACCACCGCCGTGAGCAGCAGGAGCAACAGCGCGGCCGTCGCCTTGAGCATGTCCGGGTAGTGCAGGACCACCCGGACACCCTCGGTGACCGGATCCGTCCGGCCGATGAGTGCGTAGCCTTCGATGATCAGCACCGCGTGGGCCAGTGTCAGCCCGATGGTGTAGCGGCCCACCGCCGCGTGCCAGCGCGCCATCCGGTCCGTGCCCACCGTGCGGTCCAGGATCGGCACCCGCGCCATGAGAACGACCAGTACCGCGCAGGCGTATCCCGCGAGCAGACCGGTGATCCGGCCCGCGCCGGTCAACCAGCCGGCAGGCCCCACCACCGAGGCCGTGTCCACCCACCACAGGGCGAGCACCGCCGTGGCCCCGGCCCAGATCGCCGCCTGGACGGCGATCACCACGACGGTCGCGGACCGGGCGGCGGTCCGGCCGGCACGACGTCGGCCGCCCGGCCGCGCCGTCCGTGCGACTTCCGTGCTCATCCGTTCCCTCGCCTTCGGTCCCGTGACCCGGCACGACGCCGGGGCCGCGTCCACTGTGGTCCGTGATCCTGTGAGAAGCCTCTGAACCGGACCCCGCGCGGGAGCGGCCCGCCCGCCCCGGACGGCCGCGCCGAGCGGCCCGCCTGCCCCGGACCGTGCGGCCCCCCCGGCCCCGGACGCGAGCGGGCCCGGACGGCGCACGGGCGGGCGGCGGCGACCTGTTCAGAGGAAACTCAGAGGAAGGGGCGGATCTGCGACTGAGCGTCGTCCGGCATCCTGGAAGGACCATGAACCCATCGCCGCGTACCGAGGTGCGCCGCCCCGACGGCACCCGTCCCAGGGTGCTGGTCGTCGACGACGAGCAGGACCTCACCGAGGTGCTGGCCGCAGCCCTGCGCACCGAAGGCTGGGAGGTGCGCACCGCGGGAACAGCCGCCGAGGCGACCGCCGTCGCCGCGACCTTCGGCCCGGACGCGGTGGTTCTCGACTGGATGCTGCCGGACCACGACGGCCCGCACGTGCTGGCCCGGCTGCGCGCGGCCCGTCCGACCCTGTGCGTCCTCTTCCTCACCGCGCGCGACGCCGTCGAGGACCGGATCGCCGGGATCACCGCGGGCGCCGACGACTACGTCACCAAGCCGTTCAGCCTTGAGGAGGTGCTGGCCAGACTCCGGGGGCTGCTGCGCCGGGCCGGGCTCGCGGAGGTCACCCAAAGCGGTGGACCGCGTCTGGTCCTCGCCGACCTCGTCATGGACGAGGAAGGCTACGAGGTCGCCCGCGGCGGCGTTCCCGTCGACCTGTCCCGCACCGAGTTCGAGCTGCTGCGCTACCTCCTGCGGAATCCGCACCGAGTGCTGTCCAAGCAGCAGATCCTGGACCACGTCTGGCGGTACGACTTCGGTGGTCGCGCCCATGTCGTCGAGCTCTACATCAGCTATCTCCGCAAGAAGATCGACGCCGGCCGCCCGCCGCTCATCCACACCGTGCGCGGCGTCGGCTACGTCCTGCGCCCCGAGCGCCGATGACCGCGCGGCGCCCGTCACGTGTCCGCGGGTGGCGGTTCCGACCCCGCCTGCCGCACTCGCTCCGTGCCCGGCTGACCACCGGGCTCGTCGTGCTTCTCGCCCTCGCGTGCCTCATCGTCGGCCTGGTCACCGTACTCGCCCTGCGCAGCTTCCTGGTCAGCCGCCTCGACCAGCAGATCGTGGTGGGCGGCGGCCGCTTCGCCGTCAGCCTCGAACACGAGGACCGGCCCGATGCCGACGGCGGGGGAGACACCCGGGGGCAGGCCGACGGGACGCTCGGGGTCCGACTGCTGCGGGGCCGGATCGCGCAGACCGCTGTGGTACGCGGAACCAGCGACGTCAGGGTGCCGCTGACCGCCGACGACGCGCGGGCGCTCGCAGCCGTGCCCGCGGACGCCCGGCCCCGCACCGTGCACCTCACGTCCCTCGGGGCGTACCGTGTCGCGGCCTGGAGCGGCGACGACGGCGACGTCCTGCTGTCGGGGCTGCCCCTGCACCCCGTCGAGGAGACGGTGGAGCGTCTCGCGGCCGTGGAGACGATCGTGTTCGCGATCGTCCTCACCGCGACCGGGGTGGCCACCGCGGCCTGGACCCGGTTCTCCCTGCGCCCCCTCGAACGACTGGCCGCGACCGCGGACGAGGTGACCCGGCTTCCGCTCGCCGCGGGGCAGGTCGCCATGCCGCCGCCGCTGCCCGGCACCCGGCCGGATTCGGAGGCGGGCCGGCTCACCGGTGCGTTCAACCGGATGCTCGGCCATGTCGGCGACGCCCTGGAACGCCGCCATGTGGTCGAGGAACGGCTGCGCACCTTCGCCGCCGACGCCGGACACGAACTGCGCACCCCTGTGGCCACGGTACGGGCCCGCGCCGAACTCGTACTGCGCAGCCACGGCGACACCCTGCCCGACGATGTCCGGCACGCCCTCGAACGGATCGACGCCGAGTCCCGCCGTATGAGCCTCCTGGTGGACGAACTGCTGCTGCTGGCCCGGCTGGACGCGGGACGCAGCCTGCGCAGGGACGACGTCGACCTGACCCGGGTGGTTCTCGACACCGTGGCGGACGCGACCGCCCGGCACCTCGGACACCTGTGGGAGTTGGACCTTCCCGAGGAGCCCGTCCATGTCACCGGCGACGGTGACCGCCTCCACCAGGTCCTCGGCAACCTCCTCGCGAACGCGGGCGGGCACACACCGGCCGGTACCCGAGTCACCGTCGGCCTCGCCGCCGACGCGGAGGGGGTCGTCCTCACCGTCACGGACGATGGCCCGGGCATCCCGGCCGAGCTGCTGCCCGGCGTCTTCGACCGGTTCACCAGGGGAGACTCCTCGCGCTCCCGCGCGACAGGCTCGACCGGCCTCGGCCTCGCCATCGTGGACGCCGTGACCCGCGCCCACGACGGCCGGGCAACAGTCACCAGCCGCCCCGGCCACACCCGCTTCACTCTGCGACTGCCGTCGCGGCGCGACGACGACGGCGTCCACGACGGGGACGGCGGCGAAGCCCAGGACTTGTCCGGCCGATCATGTGACTAGCCCGTGCTCGGGTCGTTGCTGTGGGCACGGGGCGGGGTGATCTGAGCGATGCGGAGTGGGAACGGCTGCGGCCGTTCCTGCCGGTCAGCAACAGACGTTGTGGCAGGTGGCGTGATCATCGGCAGGTGATCGACGGGATTCTTCACCGGGTGCGGACCGGTCGGCCCCATGACCAGCGGCCGATCGGGACGCATGGTGGAAGGCATGAGCGTCGGTCTCGGGACGGCCGTGGCAGGTCTTCGTGAAGGTGAGGAGGAGCCCCTCCTCCCTTCGTGTCACCGCGTCGCCTCCCCATGTGGTCCGTGCGGGCCGCGCCCGGGACCGACCGGCCCTACCCGGCTCCTTCGGCCCGGTGCGAGCGTGGCAGCAGGCACCACACGACCCCGGAGAGGTGGTGGGCACGATGGAACCGCCCTTGGTGGCAGGAGTCGACGGGTGCGGCGCCAGTCTCACGGCCCTGGACCGGGCGGTCGACGAAGCCGTACGGCACGGGCTTCCCCTGCGGATCGTCCATGCCTCGCTGCGGGAACGGCACGAAGGAGTCGTGCCGGCCTGCGCCACGGACCGGCCGTCGGGCCAGATCCTCGCCGAGAACATCGTCGGCACCGCGGCCGAACGCGCCCGGCGCCGTGCACCCGACCTCCCCCTCACCACGGACGTCCTGGCCGAGGACGCGTCCAGCGCGCTCCTCGGAGAGGGAGGGACGGGCGCGATCCTCGTCGTCGGGTCCCGCGGGCGCGGCGATTTCGCCGGCCTTCTGCGTGGGGACGGAGGACCCCACTTCGCGGGGTCTTTCGAACCGTTCGGCAAGGCCTTGGCGGACACGGCGTCCGAGCATCCCCGGGTGCGCCCGCGCAGGACCACGGTCGAGGGACCCGCCCACCGGGTGCTGACCGAGCGCTCCGCCGCCGACCTGCTCGTCGTGGGAGCCCGGCGCCGGGACGGGCTCGTCGGTCCGGAGCTGGGCAGGGTCGCCCACCGCGCCCTGCACCACGCCGATCGTCCGGTCGCCGTCGTGTCCCAGCGGCGTCCGGAGCGGATGGAAGGAGAGCGGTGATGAACACGGCCGAAGACCGTCATACCCCACACGCCACGAGCGATCTGGGCCGCCGCGTCGCGGCCAGGCGCGCAGAACTCGGCCTGTCCCGGGAGGACGTGGCCGAGCGGGCCGGAACCACCCCCGCATTCCTCGCTTACGTGGAGGAGCGGGTGTCCACTCCGGGGATCGAATTCCTGGTCCGGCTCGCGAACGCCCTGGAGACCACCGTCCGGGATCTCACCGGGTCCACGGCGGACCTCGCACCCGGAGGAGCCCGCGCCGGGTACCGCGCACAGATGGAGGACATCGGCGAAGCCGAGTGCTGGGAGCTGCTCGACGGCCACGGCGTCGGCCGGGTCGCCGTCGAAGGACGGGACGGGCTCATGGTGATCCCCGTGAACTACCAGGTCGTCGACCGGGAGATCGTCTTCATGACGGCCGCCGACTCGTCCCTCGCGCGCGGCGCGGCCTCCGGCGCGGAAGTCGCCTTCGAGGAGGATCGCCTGGACGAAGCCTTCAGCCAGGGCTGGAGCGTGCTCCTCGTCGGTCCGGTACGAAGGGTGTCGGACGAGACCTCGGTACGGAGGATCAGGGACGCGATCCACTCGGAGCCGTGGGCCGGGGACGGGCGGGACACCGTGGTGACGCTCTCGCCGCGCCGGGTGACCGGCCGCCGCATCCGGGTGCCGGGCGCGCCCGGCACACCGTCCGGGTCCGCCGGCCAAGACCCGCCCCGACAGTGATCGCCGACTGCGAGCAGGCCAGGGTGGTCCTTCCGTACGAGGTCCCCCTCGTCCCGCAGGAGACTCTCCGCCCGCTCGGCCGAGGTGCGGGCGTACGGCAGGGGCGCGTCGGGAGGGTTCGGCCAGTCCTCCCCCTGGCAGGCAGGGCCGGGCAGGTCTCGATCGGGGCCGAACGGCCCATCCCCGGGAGGCCCGCCACGGTGTCAGCGTGAGAGGTGTCGCCCCTCGGGACGTGCTCCCGAGCGCCGGGCGTACCCCGGAGGAGGAACCATGACCAGCGAGACCCCCGCTCGACCGGAGCTCGGCGATGTCGTCGTGGGGGTCGACGGGTCTCCCTCCGGGCGCAGGGCCGCTCTCTGGGCCGCCGACGAGGCGGACCGACGGAGCCGTTCCCTGCGTCTCGTCCACGCCGCCGACACCGACCGCCGTGCGCTCTTCGCCCATGCCGATACGCTCCAGGCGGTACGCGAAGCAGGCCGCGACCTGCTGATCAAGACCGCGAGCACGGTCCAGGAGCGCTTTCCGGACCTTGCCGTCACGAAGGAACTGAGCCGCCAGGAGCCGGTCGCCGGTCTCCGGGCGGCCGCCGGCCACGGGGGCACGATCGTGGTGGGCAACCGGGGGCTCGGCGGCTTCTCCGCCCTCATGCTCGGCTCCGTCGGTCTGGGCGTGGCCGCTCGCGCCGAGGCGCCCGTGATCGTCGTCCGTGGTGACGGCGACCGCCCCGAGTCGGGCTCGGTGACGGCGGCCGTACACGGTGCTTCGGATCTCGGCTGGCTGCTCGTCGCGGCTGCCGAGGCCGACGCCCGCAAGGCGCTGTTGCGGCTGGTGAGCGTCTGGAACGTGCTCACCCACGTCGGCAGCGTCGTGAGCATGCTGGACGACCTGGACGAGATCGCGCGGCAGCGCGTGCACGAGATCAAGGCGCTCGCCGACCGTGTACGCGACTTCTACCCCGGGCTCGACATCAGCCACCATGTCGAGACGGGCACGAGCACGCCCGGGACCCTGGTGGAGACGAGTGCCCATACCGATCTGCTCGTGATGGGCAGAGAACACCGTGTCCTGGGTGCGGGCCCGTCACTGGGGCGCGTCGCCCACACCCTGCTCCACCACGCCCACTGCCCGGTGGAGATCGTTCCACCCGCCTTCGCCACCCGGGTCGAGGAGACGTGAACGAGACACTGCTCGGAACGGTCCCGTTCCCGCGCGACCGACCCCGGCCCCGGACGCCACGCCTCGGGCGGGCGCTCCGTCGAGGAGATCCGCCGCTGACAGCACCGGAGCCGTGGCGCCATGGGCCGGTCGGTCCAGGTGCGGCCCGTTCGGCCCCGCCGGACAGCCCCCTTGGACGCTGCGCGACGTGACCTCGCGGGCAGACGATGGGGTTACGGAGGCGGACCGGCCCCGTAACCCGGTCCACCGCCTGTCCGTACGGGATCAGGTCCGCGGCGAGCGTCCTGGGCCCCCGAACCGAGGAGCAGAACGATGGCCGGAGGCAAGGTGGAACGCAGGCACAGCCTCTTCCCCGACTTCAACGACTGGTTCAGCCGGGAGTTTCCGGGGCTGCCGGGATGGCGACCCGCGACGACCGCTCACTCCATTCCGGTGGAGGTGAACAGCGGTGACGGTGTGTACGTACTGCGCGCCGAGCTCCCGGGAATGGACCCGGACAACGACATCAGCATCACCGTCGACGACAACCTCATCACCGTGAGCGCGGAGCACAGCGAGAGCGAGGAGGACAAGGAGCACTCGGAGTTCCGCTACGGATCGTTCCGCAGAACCGTACGTCTGCCGGGCACGATCCCGGCCGACGACGTCGAGGCGTCGTACACGGACGGCATCCTCACCATCCGCGTACCGCTGCCCGAGCAGGAGACGGGCGCCGCACGCACCATCCCGGTGAAGCGAGGCGGCACCCCGCCCGAAGGAGGCCACGTCGTGAACCCCCGACGAGTCCTGGTCGCATACGGCAGCAAGCACGGCGCGACCAGAGGGATCGCCGACGAGATCGGCCGGACGCTCAAGGCCGACGGCTTCGATGCCGTCGTCCTGCCGGCCGACACCGTCTCCGACGTCAGCGGCTACGACGGAGTCGTACTCGGCGGGGCCCTCTATGCCGGGCACTGGAACGGCAAGGCGCGACGGTGCGTACGGCGCAACGCCGACCAGCTCCGCCGTCGCCCGGTCTGGCTCTTCAGCAGCGGCCCCCTCGACGACTCCGCCGAGCAGCACGACATCCCGCCGGTACCCGGTGTCGCCCGCCGGATGAACAGCCTCGGCGCCCGGGAGCACATGACCTTCGGGGGCGCCGTGACCGGCGAGACCCCGGGCCGCGTCAGCCGGTCCCTGGTCCGCCACGGAAAGGGCGCAGACTTCCGCGACCCGGAACGGATCCGGGAGTGGGCCCACCACATCGGAACCGAACTCGGCACCATGCGCTGACAGGTGCCGGCGGCCCGTCCGGCAGGCGACTCCGCCCGGAGGTGCGACATGGACCACCACAAGCGGTCGGACCCGCGACCCACGCCGTCCGGGTGGGGACCCGGCGCTCGCGCCGCACTGGTCCTCGTCCTGATGATCTCCCTGATCTGCGGCGTCGTGGCCACCGCGAGCCTGTGGAACACCGGAGCCAGGGCCGACCGTGAAATCGCCGCCCACCGCCACCAGGTGCGGGCGACCACCACCGCGCCTGCCAAGGACCCGCCCGTCGCCACCCGGTACGGGGCGACGCCGAAGTCCGTCGCACCCGCGGTCTGGGAACAGCCCGACCACGTCCTTCGGTACGGCACCGTCCACGTCCCTTCAGGGACGCCCCGGGGCGGCACGGTGACGATCTGGGTGGATGACGCCGGCACCCCCGCCCGCCCTGCGGGCAGCGCCGTCGACCGCGCACTGACCTCGTTCTCGGGCGGGAGCGTCGCCATGGCCTCCGTCGGAGCGATCGGGGCCGGCGCCCTCGTCCTCGTACGACGGCGGACCGGATCCCGTCGGCTCGACGCCTGGGAACGGGAGTGGGAGCAGGTCGAACCCGTGTGGTCCGGCCGGCTCCGCCGGGGGAGCTCTCCGGGGGCCGACGACGACTGACCGTCACCGGACCAGGACGGCCTCACCCGAGCGAGGTACGACGGCGGCCCAGCCCAGTTCGTGGTCGATGCGGTCGCGCAACGCCTCGGACGCGGCCGGTTCGCCGTGGACGAGGTAGGTGGTATGCGGGGGAGGGGCGCCGCGCAGCCAGTCGAGGATCTGGTCGGCGTCGGCGTGGGCCGAGAAGTGGGGTACGTCGGCGACCTCAGCCCGTACGGGCACGTACTCGCCGAACATCTTCAGCGTCCTGGCACCGTCCACCAGGTCCCGCGCCCGGGTGCCGGCCGCGGCGAAGCCGACCACGACGACCGCGTTGCGCGGGTCCGGGAGCAGCCGGTGCAGGTGGTGCAGAACACGGCCGCCGGTCGCCATGCCGGCCGCCGAGACGATGACGGCGGGGCCGCCGACCTCGTTGATCCCGATGGATTCCTGGACCGTACGCGCGGCGAGGAACGGCTCCGGGCTCAGCGCGGCAGCTCCCTCGGCGAGGATTTCCGGCCGCAGCTCGGGGGAGCGCTCGCTTACCGCGTCCCGGTAGACGTCCAGGGCGGCCAGGGCCATGGGGCTGTCCACGTACACGGGGACCGACCGGGGCAGGACACCCCTCTCGCGCAGCAGGGTCAGCTCGTGCAGGACGACCTCGGTGCGGTCGATGGCGAAGGCGGGGATGACGACGGTGCCGCTCCGGGCGAGAGTCCGGGCGATCACGGCGGCGAACCCCGAGCGGGCGGACTCCTGGTCGTGGCGGCGGTCGCCGTACGTGGACTCCATGAGCAGCGCGTCGGCGCCGGAGAACGGCTCGGGCGGCAGCAGCGGGTGCCCGGGCCGCCCCAGGTCCCCGTTCGAGACCTTCACCGTGCGGCGCTCGTCCGGCGGTTGTCGTCGTGCGGCGCGAAGTTCGAGGAGATCCTGGTCGTCACCGACTCCCGGGACCCCGAGCAGAGCGCGTTCTGCGGGCGAACCGCTCCCAGTTGCGGCGTCGCAGGGTCGCGAAACCCTGGAAGAGACCGCAGTCGAGGAGGATTCGCGCATGGTCGCTCTCGACCAGGAACTTGCTGCCGGTGACGGTGCCCACGCCGCCCAGGAAACTGAGCAGTGCGGGCCGCGGAGTGCTGCGAGGGGCGTTCGGGGCTGCCTCGGTCATGGTCGGCCCTCCTTCGGCATGGACCGGTCCCCAACGTGACACCCGGACCGGCCCGTACGGAGGGTCCGAGCGGGCCCGTTTCGGGGGCCGACCGGCTCATGTGCGGGCGGAGGGTTCCACAGAGCCTGGTGACGGGGACCGAGGCTACGCGCGAGAGAAAGCAGGTGGACGCGATGAAGGCGCTCGTCTTCCAGGGGCCGGGTGAGATCGCCTGGCGCGATGTACCCGACCCGGGGATCGAGGACCCCGCCGACGTGATCGTACGGGTCGACGTCGTCACGATCTGTGGCACGGACCTGCACATCCTGAAGGGCGACGTGCCGGAGGTGACGCCCGGCCGGGTCCTCGGACACGAAGCGGTGGGCACCGTCGTCGAGACCGGCGGCGACGTCCGCTCGGTGCGACCGGGAGACCGCGTCCTGGTCTCCTGCATCTCCGCCTGCGGCCGGTGCCGGTTCTGCCGTGAAGGCCGCTACGGGCAGTGCCGCGGCGGAGGCGGCTGGATCCTCGGCCACACCGTCGACGGCACACAGGCCGAATACGTCCGCGTGCCCTTCGCCGACCTGTCCGTCCATCCGCTGCCGGACTCGATCGGGGGCTCCGACGCGGTTCTGCTGGCCGACATCTTCCCCACCGCCTACGAGGTCGGGGTTCTGAACGGTGCCGTGCGCCCCGCCGACACGGTGGTCGTCGTCGGCGCGGGTCCCATCGGTCTCGCCGCCATCGCCACGGCCGGCTTCTACAGTCCGAGCCGGATCGTCGCCGTCGACCTGGCCGCGTCGCGACTGGACGCCGCCCGTGCCCTGGGCGCGGACGCCACGGTGAACGCGAAGGAAGGCCCCGAGCAGCTCGTCGCGGATCTGACCGACGGTCTCGGGGCCGATGTCGTCATGGAGGCCGTCGGTGTCCCGGAGGCGTTCGAGATGTGTACGCGGATGGTCCGGCCGGGCGGCAGGGTCGCCAACATCGGAGTGCACGGCAAGCCGGCGGTCCTCCACCTCGAAGACCTGTGGATCAAGGACGTCACCATCACCACCGGGCTGGTCGACACCTCGTCCACTCCCATGCTGCTGCGCATGATGGCCGCGGGGCGGCTGCCGTCGGCGGAACTGATCACCCACCGGTTCGAGCTGGGGCAGATGGAGGAGGCGTACGAGGTGTTCGGCGGAGCGGCCGAGACCGGCGCCATCAAGGTCGCGCTGGGCGGCCCGCAGCACACGGTCGTGAGCGTCCCCGACGCGCCGGCGGCCTGATGAACGGCCGAGGCCCTGGCTCTCGGCCGCCGGAGAGCGTCGTCCTCGACACCGACGGCGTTCTGCTCGACTCGGCCGCCGTGCACGCGCAGGCGTGGAAGACCGCGTTCGACGCCTGCCTCGACCGGCTGGCGCCCGGCGGCGGGCCCCAGCCGCCTTTCGACGCGGACGCCGAGTACCGCCGGTTCGTCGACGGCAGGTCCCGGTACGACGGCGCCGCCGCCTTCCTCGCCGCCCGCGGCCTTCACCTCCCACCGGGAGATCCCCACGACGCCCCCGGCCACGGCACGGTCTGGGCCGTCGCGGCACACAAGGAACAGGCATTCGTCGATCTGCTCCGCCGGAAGGGCGTCACGGCCTTCGCCGACGTCCGGCCGGCTCTCGGGGCCCTCCGCACGGCGGGAGTGCCGTGCGCCGCCGTGTCCGCCTCCCGGCATGCCCGGGCACTGATACATGGCGCGGGGCTCGGCAGTCTCCTCACGGTGATCGTGGACGGCGGGGACGCCGCCAGGCTCGGCCTCGCCGGGAAGCCGGATCCCGCGCTCTTCCTCCGTGCGGCGGGCCTCCTCGGCAGCCGCCCGCGCGAGACCGCGGTCGTCGAGGACGCACTCGCCGGAGTCGAGGCGGCACGTCGCGGCGGTTTCGGGCTCGTCGTCGGAGTCGACCGCACCCCGCTGCGGAGCACCACCGCCCTCCTGCGGGAGCAGGGTGCCGACCTGGTCGTTCCCGATCTGACCACGCTGGTCGGGAGCGTCTGGGGTGAGCGCGGATGACCACCGCCTGGACGTGGGCGTACGACCACTACGACCCGGCGCGCGAGCCGCTGGTCGAAGCGCTCTGCACGCTCGGCAACGGCCGGTTCGCCACCCGGGGCTCCGCTCCCGAGTGCCCGGCCGGAGGCCCGCACTACCCCGGGACCTACCTGGCCGGCTGCTACGACCGGCTCACCTCGGTCGTCGCCGGCGAACGGGTCGACAACGAGGATCTCGTCAACCTTCCGAACTGGACGCTGCTGCGCTACCGCTGCCTGCCGGACGTGGGGCCGGCCGGCGACTGGCTGACCCCCGACGACGGGCAACTGCGTCACTGCGACATCCGTGTCGACCTCCGCGCGGGTGTGCTCACCCGGCGTCTGTTCTTCGAGGACGCCCTCGGGCGGGGCCTGCGCGTCAGCCACATCCGCATCGTGCACATGGGAGACTCCGCGCTGGCGGCCCAGTGCACCGTGTTCCGCGCCTACGGCTGGAGCGGCGCCGTCGAGGTGCGCTCCGTCCTTGACGGCACGGTCACCAACCTCGGGGTGGAGCGCTACCGGCACCTCGACGGGCGTCACCTCACGGACCACCGGACCGGATTCGAGCCCGACGGTGTCGCGTGGATCTCCTGCCGTACCGCCGACCCGGGCATCAGCGTCGCCATGGCCGTGCGCACGGTCACCAGCCCGGCGCGGCCCGTGCGGGAAACGGCCACCGGGACCGGCACCGTACAGACGTACCGCATGCCCGTCGGCCCCGGCCGCACGGCGAGGGTCGTGAAGACCCTGGCACTGCGCACCTCGATGGACCGGCCCGCCGCCGAACCGCTCTCGGCGGCCACCGACGTGATCGCTCGCGCTCCTTCCTTCTCCCGGCTCCTCTCCGCCCACAAGGCGGCCTGGCAGCGTGTCTGGGAGCAGGGCGAGCTGTCCGTGCCGGGAGAGGCGGGCCGTATTCTGCGGCTGCACGTGTTCCACCTGCTGCAGACGCTCTCGCCGCACACGGCGGACCTCGACGTGGGCGTTCCCGCGCGAGGTCTGCACGGTGAGGCGTACCGGGGGCACGTGTTCTGGGACGAGCTCTTCGTCCTGCCCTACCTCGACCTCCACTTCCCCGAGGTGGCCCGGGCGCTGCTCATGTACCGGCATCGGCGGTTGCCGGCCGCCCGTGAGGCCGCCCGCCTCGCGGGCCGACGGGGAGCCATGTACCCATGGCAGAGCGCGAGTTCCGGTCGGGAGGAGACCCAGGCCCTGCACCTCAACCCACGCTCAGGGCGCTGGCTGGCCGACCACTCCCGGCTCCAGCGGCATGTGGGCTCGGCTGTCGCGTTCAACGTCTGGAGGCACGCGCAGGCCACCGGCGACCGTGGATTCCTCCACTCCGCCGGGGCGGAGATCCTCCTCGAGGTCGCCCGGTACTGGGCCGGGGCCGCCACGTTCGACCCGGAGCTCGGCCGCTACCGCATCCGCGGGGTCATGGGACCCGACGAATACCACGACGCCTATCCCGACGCCGCGACCCCGGGCATCGACGACAACGCCTACACCAATGCCACCGCCGCCTGGGTGCTCGCCCGCGGCCTCGACCTGCTCGGCGAACTGCCCGCGGCCCGACGCGCGGAACTCTCGGAGCAACTGGCGCTGGACGACGGCGAACTCGCTCACTGGGAAGAGGTCTCCCGCCGCCTCCACGTGCCGTTCCACCAGGGTGTCGTGAGCCAGTTCGAGGGATACGGGGACCTCGCGGAGCTCGACTGGGAGGCGTACCGCGCCCGCTACGGCGACATACGCCGACTCGACCGGATCCTGGAGGCCGAGGGCGACACGGTCAACCGCTACCAGGCGTCGAAGCAGGCCGACACCCTCATGCTCGGCTACCTCTTCCGGCCCGAGGAGCTGCACGGCCTGTTCGGCCGGCTCGGCTACCCGTTGGACGACGAGGTGTGGCGGGCGACCGTCTCCTACTACCTGCGGCGCACCAGCCACGGCTCGACGCTCAGCAGCCTCGTCCACGGCTGGGTGCTCGCCCGGCAGATGGGTGCCGATGCCTGGAGGTACTGCGAGGAGGCCCTGCTCGCCGACGTGGCCGACGTCCAGGGCGGAACGACCGGCGAGGGCATCCATCTCGGCGCGATGGCCGGCACGGTCGACCTCGTCGAACGCGGGATCACCGGCCTCGAAACGGGGCCGGAGGGCCTTCGCGTGGCTCCGGTGCCGCTGGCGGAGATCCCCAGGTTCACCTTCACCCTGTGCGTCGGCCGTCATCGAGGAGTGAGCCTGCGGGTACTTCCCGGTCGGCTGGCCATCCGGGTTCCCGCCTCGCCGGCGGGCCCGCTCGCCGTCATTCTCCCTGGCGACCGGAGGGTGACCGTCCTACCCGGCCAGGAGCGCTGGTTCCGTCTGTGAGAAGTGGATTCGTCCGGGATCCGGGAGGAGCGGTTCAGTCGAAGGCGAGCACCTCGGAGACCGGACGGCGCGGTGTGGCCCGCCCATGGGGGCCGTAGCCCAGACGGAACACCATGTGGACGAAGCCGATCGTCGAACCGGGATCGCGTGCGTCGGAACGGAGCTCGGGCCATTCCAGCGGCTGGGACATGAGGGAGGTGGCAAGGCCGTCGAGAGTGGCCTGCAGCAGAACCCGGTCCATGGCCTGACCTGCCTTCAGCCAATCCTCCGGGGTGTCGCCGACCGTGCCGAGCAGTGCGAGCTGCGGCGTCTTCTCGAAGCGCGCCGAGGCGCGGCCGGGCACCTGGCGGGGCGCGCCGAAGTCCCGGACGGGGGAGGTCACGTCGTACTGCCGCGGGCCGAAGGCGTACGAGGGGATGCCCTCGGTGCCGGGGCCTTCCCCGGCCGCCCCCGTGCGCGTCCAGGCGGCGATCTCCGCGCGTACGGCCTCGTCCGCCGCCTCGAACAGCTCGGAGGCGTGGACGAGATCCATGACGGTGTCGGTGTGCCACGCTCCCGGTACGACGAGTCGGCAGCCTTCCAGGAAGGCCGCGGTACGGAGACCGTCGATCACCTCGGTCGGGATCCGCTCCTCGGTGAAGGGGAAGCGGCTGGTGTGCCGGCGCGACAGGGCGTCATGCAGGATGCCCAGTTCGCTGTCGGCGTCGTCGGGGCCATCGACGCGTACGTCGGCGAGATGCCAAGGGGCGTCCGGATGGGGCAGCAGTCGGACCACGGGGTGCAGGCCCCGGTGCACGGCGGCGACGCGCAGGCCGAACAGGGCGGCGCCGCAGCCGAGGTGGAGGGCGCGGTGGTCCGGGTCCTCGTGCGGCATGCCGCGCAGCGGATCCCCGTGCAGTTCGATGACTCCGGTGCTCGTCCTGTGGACGAACTTCCAGGGCTGTGCGTTGTGCATGGAGGGAGCCGTGACGGCGTCTTCGATCAGCGACGTCACGAGTGGTCGGGTCAGGGCGGTGGTGGGCACGGTTCGTCCTGTCTGCGGTGGGTTACCAGGAGACGTCGTGGGGAGTCAGGGTGGGGGATGTGACACGTGTGTCGTCTTCGTGGAAGGACAGCCGGTCCATGACGGCGACGACGCCGTCGACGCGTTCGGCGAGTCCGACGAGCGTCAGGGCCTGACTCCGCCGCCGGACGCGGCCCTCAAGCGTCACCACGCCGTCGAGGACGTGCATGTCCACCGTGTTCTCGGGCAGGTCCATGGCGTCCGTGAGGACGTCCTCACGGATGCGGCGGCGGATCTCCGCGTCCGGGCGGAGGTAGACACAGAGCAGATCGCGGCGGGTCACGATGCCGACCAGTCGTTCCTCCTCGTCGACGACGGGCAGGCGTTCGACTCCGCGGCGCACCATCAGCCGTGCGGCGTCCGCCACCGTCTCCTCGGCGTGAACGGTGACGGCCGGCGTGGTCATGAGCTCCCGCGCGGTGAGTTCGTGGCGGGCCAGGAGGTCGCTCTCGGAGACGACTCCGACGACATGGTCGTCGTCGTCCAGGACGGGGACCCCGCTGATGTCGTGCTCGGCGAGCAGCTTCGCCACCTCCCGGAACGAGGTCGCGGGGACGGCGGAGACCACGTCGTCGCTCATCAGGCCGCCGACCTTCATGTGCTTCATCAGCGCGCCTCCTGTTCGGGGGTTCGGCCGGTGTGCTGTCCCGTGACACCACCCTCCACCGCACGCTCGGGGGCGGCGAGGGCCGAATGGTCCACCCTCAGGCCCGAACGGACTCGTATGGCGGGTACCCGCCCGTGCCCGGCTGCTGACCAGGAAGAACCCGTTCCTTCCGCTGTCCGTGGTCGCCCCCACCCTGTCCGGGCGGGCCGAGCGGCTGGGCGGCACCCTGTCGGTCCGCGCGCGCGTGGAATCCGGCAGCGGGTGGTACCCGAGGCGACCCCTGCCGTCGGTCGGGTACGTGCCCGCGCCCACCAGGGTTGTCCGTCATGAAGCCTCTCAAGGGGCATCGAGATCCATGCGGACGTCGACGACGCCCTCCACAGCCCGCACGGCGCGGGCCACCAGCGGCACCAGTGATCGGTCGGAGAACGTCCCACCGATCACGGCCACACCGTCCGTGACCCTCACATCCAGCCCCACGGGCGCCGCCGCCTCGCCGAGCACGGAGTGGCGGATGTCCTCCTCGATCTCGGCGTCCGTACGGAGGAACACCTTCAGCAGATCGCTCCGGCTGACGACGCCCTCCAGCATGCCGACGCCGTTGACCACGGGCAGGCGCTTCACCCTCCGCGTCGCCATGATCCGTGCCGCTTCGGCGAGTGTCGCGTCGGGGTGGACGGTCACGGCCGGACTGGACATGAGTTCCCCGGCCCGTACGGCGCCGGCCTTGGACGCCGCGGGGAACTCGTCCGGGCGGGGCTCGTCGACGCGGAACTCCTCCTTCGGAAGCAGATCGGCCTCCGACACGACCCCGATCACCCGTCCTTCCCCCTCCAGAACGGGCAGGGCACTCACCTTCCACTGGTCCAGGAGCGCGACGATCTCCTTGTAGGGCGCGTCACGTCCGATGGCGATGGCGGTGTGGGTCATGACGTCACTGACGGTGTATTTCGAGGAGGGCATCGTGTTCTCCGCAATACTGGGCGGGGCGGTCGCACGACGCCGGAGAGCGACACGGCCTCATGCGGCCTCCTGAGGGTCTTCCCTACCGAGTCTCCCCTCACCGGCCGATGGTGAGGAGGGCCGGATGGCCCTCTCGTCCTGCTTCTGGACCGGCCGAGCGGCTTTTTCCCTCTCCCTGTTCGGCCGGGAGGGAAGAAGGATCAGGCGAGGGTGAGGAAGAGCTTCTCCAGCTTCTCCTGCGTCATGGGCGGGGTCTGGGAACCCTCAGCGAGGCACTGGCGCATTCCGCTCGCCACGATCTTGAATCCGGCCCGGTCCAGGGCCTTGGAGACGGCCGCGAGCTGAGTGACGACGTCCTCGCATTCCCGGCCGGACTCGACCATCGCGATCACGGCGGCCAGCTGCCCCTGCGCCCGCCTGAGCCGGTTCAGGACCGGCCTCATCGATTCTTCGTCCACCTGCACAGGAATTCTCCTCCTTCACCCCCACCGGGCACGCCTTGGAGCATGCGTCTCTACATTATTTCGGTGCCGCGTCCTGGTGGACACGGATTGTCGGCTGAGGGCGCGACGTTTTTGAGTGCCTCCGCAGTCGGGTGGCGACCGCGACCGTCGCCCCGGCTCCGAGTACGGCCCAGGTGGCGGGGTGGGTCCAGACGGCGGTGTCCAGCTGCTGGGCGAGGACGAAGACACCCATGACGACGACGAACCAGCCGAACGCCTTGCGCAGCGCGTCCTGCGGGATGCGTCCGGCGAGGCGGGCGCCGATCAGGCTGCCGATCACAGCCGCCACGGTCACGGTCATCGCGATGCCCCAGTCGATGGAGACGCCGGAGAGGTGGCCGGCGAGTCCGGCGAAGGACTTCATCGCGATGACCAGCAGCGAGGTGCCGACCGCGATGCCCATCGGCAGTCCGCCGAGTATGGCCAGGGCCGGAACGACGAGGAACCCACCGCCGGAGCCGACCAGGCCGGTCACGGCGCCGACGACGAGGCCCTCGACCGCGATGTGCTTCAGCGGCAGGTCACTGTGGGCGGGCCGTGCCTTCTTCGCCCCGTCACGCGGCTTGCGGAGCATCGCGTAGGCGGTGGCGAGCATCATCAGCGCGAACGCGATGAGCAGGACGGTGCCGGGGATGTACTCGGCGACCCGGCCGCCCGCGTAGGCGCCGGCCATGCTGAAGGCGCCGAAGAGCAGGCCGGTCCGCCAGCGGACCCGATGGGCGCGGGCATGCGGGACCAGGGCGGCGAGGCTGGTGACGCCGACGACGAACAGCGAGGTGGCGATGGCCTCCTTGGTCTCCTGTCCGACGAGGTAGACCAGGATGGGGACGGTGAGGATGGACCCGCCGCCGCCGAGGATGCCCAGGCTGACGCCGATGAGCAGGGAGACCGCGACGATGAGGGCGGTCATGACGCGCTCCGCAGCTCCGCGATCACGCTGCGGACGTCGGTGCGCGGGCCGCGGTTGTAGGGGAGCTTGGAGAGCAGCACGCCCATGGCGCAGGAGTTGCTCAGCGCCGCGTAGGTCAGGCCGGCGCCGATCGCCGTACCGACGAGGTGGGCACCGGGGACGGCGATGCCGATGAGTCCGGTGGCCAGGACGACCGAGCCCGCGACGAGGCGGACCTGGCGCTCCATGTCCCACCGCTCGGGGCCTCGCTTCACGGGAGCACTCGCCGCCTCCCAGGCGATGATCCCGCCCTCCAGGACACGGAGGTTGGGCAGACCGGCCTGGGCGAGGGCCTGCTCGGCCTCCTTCGCCCGCTGCCCGGAACGGCAGACGAGCACCACCTCCTCGTCCAGGTGGGAACGGAGCTCCGCGCGGTGCTCGCGCAGGGTGCTCAGCGGCACGTTGTACGAGCCGGGGATGTGGGCGGTACGGAATTCGCCGGGGGTGCGCACGTCGAGCAGGCGTGGCGCACGGCCCTCCTGGACAAGGCGGTGCAGGACGGCGGGGGTGATCGACTGGATGGTGCGCTCGGCGCTCATGCGTGACTCCGGAAGGCGTATAGGGGTGGGGGTGTGCGAGAGGGCCGGGGGTTGTGGCGGCGGCCCGGGCGGAGAGGGTGAAGGGGTCCGTCGTGGGCGGGGCGGGGCGGCCCCGCCCACGACGGGTCGGAGGAGCGGCGGAGGCAGTGCGGCTCCCGGCTCTTCCGCGGGTTGGGAGAGCGGGGGCAGTGCGGCCCCCGGCTCCACCGCGGGTGAGAGGCGCGGAGCAGTGGGGCCCCGGCTCCCCTGCGGGCCGTCGGTGCACGGCGGGAAGAACCCGGATGACCCGCGCCCGACGGCGGTTCGTGAGCGGTCGGGTGCGCTCAGACCTCGGCGGATTCGGCCGCGAGGGCCCAGGCGGCCCAGCCGCCGAGGATGTCGGAGACGTCCTCGATGCCGCGGTGGCGCAGGAGGCTGGCGGCGATGGAGGAGCGGTGGCCGCCCGCGCAGTGCAGGACCAGCGGCCGGTCGGAGGGGAGTTCGCCGATCCGGGAAGGCAGTTCGCTCAGCGGGATGTGCAGGGCCTCGGGGATGAAGCCGTTGGCCTCGCGCTCGCCGCAGGTGCGGACGTCCACCACGAGCGGCGGGTTGTCTCCGGCGAGGGCGGCCTTGAGGTGGGTGGCGGTGAGGCGGCTGGCGGGGGTGACCTCGCTCTCCAGCACCCGCAGGGCGTCCTCGGGGTTGCGGACGTAGCCCACGACACGGTCGAAGCCGATGCGGGCGAGTCGCGTGACGACCTCCTCCTCCCGGTTCTGCGGCGCCATCACCACCAGTTCCTCCGCGGGGTCCAGGACGGTGCCGGCCTGTTCGGCGAACCGGCCGTCGGCCGGCACGTTCACCGCACCGGACAGGTGCCCGGCCGCGAACTCCTGCGGATCACGCGCGTCGACCACCACCGCGCCACCTGCCCGCAGCCCGGTGAACTCCTCCAGGGACAGCGGACGGGCCGTGGCGGCGAAGTCGTACAGGGGCCGCTCCTTGCGGTTGAGGTCGGCGTCGTAGGCGAAGTAGCCCGGTGCGGCGGACTGTCCCGCCGTCACCAGCGCGACGAACTCCTCCCGGCCCATCGGGGCGCAGGCGTAGTTGGTGGCCCGCTGTTCCCCGATCGTGGAGGACTTCTCCGTCGACAGGTTCTTCCCGCAGGCCGAGCCGGCGCCGTGGGCGGGGAAGACGCGGACCTCGTCCGCGAGGCCCATCAGCTTGTTCTGCACACTGTCGTGCAGCATCCTGCCCAGCTCCTCGGCCGTGACGCCCACCGATGCCAGCAGGTCGGGGCGGCCGACATCACCGATGAAGAGGGCATCACCCGTCAGGACCCCGTACGGGACGGCGTCGTCGGCGTGTTCGTAGACGAGGACGCTGATCGACTCCGGGGTGTGACCCGGGGTCTCCATGACCTCCAGCACCACGTCACCCAGGGCGATCCGCTCTCCCTCGGCGAGGTGACGGATCGGGTACTCCGTCTCGGCACGGGAGCCGTAACCGATCCACGCACCGGTCTCGTCGGCCATCTCCAGGTGGCCCGCGACGAAGTCCGCGTGGAAGTGGGTGTTGATGACGCCGACCACGGTGAACCCGTGCGCCCGCGCATCGGCGAGGTATTCCGACACGTCCCGGCGGGGGTCGACGACGACCGCCTGACCGGTCTTCTCGTCGGCGATCATGTACGACGCCTGGGACAGGCAGTCGAGGTAGTACTGGGCGAAGAACACGGCGAACCTTTCGACGGAGAAAGCGGGCGCGGAGCGGAGCCCCGCGAGACGGGAAGAAGTGCGGTGAGGGTGGGAGGCCGGCCGTTCAGGCGGCCCGGGCGTCCGTGCCGCGTACGATCGGGCGGCCGGTACGGGCCCACCCGGAGGTGCCGCCCGCGACCGAGACCGCGCGGACGCCGACGGCCTCCAGGTGCTCCGCGGCCCAGGCGCTCCGGTTGCCGCTGGCGCAGATCACGTAGACGGGACGGTCGGCGGGGAACGCGGCGAGGTGGGCGCCGAGCTCGGAGAGCGGTGCGGGGCGGACCCCGGGTACGTGGCCGTCGCGGTACTCGTCCGGTTCTCGTACGTCGATGGCGAAGGCGCCCTCCGCCAGCTCGGAGGCGAAGACGTCCAGATCCACTTCACGCATGGAAGATCACCCTTTCGGATACCCCCCGGGGTACTTACGCCGCCGACTGTAGACAGGGGCGGCGAGGGAAGTCAAATACCCCTAGGGGTATCGAGCGTCACAGTCCGATCCTCCGTTGAAGGGGAGGGTAAAAATACCCATGGGGGTATGGTGGTCTGCGGTTATCGGAATGGATAGGGGAGAGCGAGATGGCACGAGGGATCACGGCGAGGCGGCTCCCACCCCCTGTCACCCCCTCGCCCGGCACCGTGCGGCTGGGCCTTCGGGAGAACAGGGCGCAGTTCGTCCTGCTCGTCCTCGTCACGGCGGCGGTCGGGGCGCTCGTCGGTCTGGAGCGGACGACGGTCCCCCTGATCGGCACCGAGGTCTTCGGGCTCGCCGGGAACCTGGCCGTCTTCTCGTTCATCGTCGCCTTCGGCCTCGCCAAGGCACTCACGAACCTCGCCGCCGGCGTGCTCACCGCCCGCTTCCGGCGCAGGCAGCTCCTGCTGGCGGGCTGGCTGATCGGCGCGCCCGTGCCGTTCGTCCTCGCCTGGGCGCCTTCGTGGTGGTGGATCGTGGCCGCGAACGTCCTGCTCGGCGTCAACCAGGGGCTGACCTGGTCGATGACCGTCAACATGAAGATCGACCTCGTGGGGCCCGCCCGCCGGGGGCTCGCCACCGGCCTCAACGAAGCCGCCGGCTATGTCTCGGTCGGCGCCACCGCCCTGCTCACCGGCTATCTCGCCACCCACTACGGGCTGCGCCCCGCCCCCGAGCTCATCGGCGTGGTCTTCCTCGCCGCCGGTCTCGGACTGTCCCTCCTGGCCAAGGACACCGCCGCCCACCTGGCCCTCGAACTCTCCCGCCACCCGGCGCCACCGAGCGGCGAGAACGGCAGGCCGTCCTTCAAGGAGACCTTCGCCCGTACGTCATGGCGGGACCGGTCCCTGCGCGGGGCCAGTCAGGCGGGCCTGGTCAACAACCTCAACGACGGCCTGACCTGGGGCGTCTTTCCGCTCCTCTTCGCCGACCACGGACTCGGCATCGCAGCGATCGGCCTGATCAAGGGGCTCTACCCGCTCCTGTGGGGCATCGGCCAGATCCCGGCCGGCCACCTCGCCGACCGGGTCGGCCGCAAGCCGCTCGTCGTGACGGGCATGCTCGTCCAGGCGGCGGCGCTCCTCCTCGCGCTCGTACTCCTCGACCGCCCCTTTCTCGCCGGAGTCCTCTCCGCCGTCGGCCTGGGCCTCGGCACCGCACTCGTCTACCCGGCGCTCATCGCCGCTGTCTCCGACCACGCCCACCCCTCCTGGCGGGCCCACGCCCTCGGCACGTACCGTTTCTGGCGCGACATCGGCTACGCCGCCGGCGCCCTGACGGCCGGCATCCTCGCCGACGCGCTGGGCCTGAACGCCACGGTCCTCGCCGCCGCCGCCCTCACCGCGATCTCGGGCCTCCTGGCCGCCCGCTGGATGACCGACCGCCCCGAACGGCAGTGACCCCCGCGCGCCCTCGCTCCCACTCCCGCCGGCAAGCCCGGCGACCCTGCGGACCGGAGTCCCGACGATCCCCGGCAACGTGGGCCGGACCCCCGTGTCGCAAGGCGGCACCTGGCATCTCGTCCTGGCCACCGCCACCGCCACCGCCACGGCCGCAGCCCCAGCCCCTCGCCGATGCGCTGCCGTTGTCGCTATGCGGATCGGTGCCTCTCAGGTATCCGTACGCGGCATGCTCTCGACGCGGCCGTCCCCGCCGCCGAGCCCCGGAGCACCCCACAAGGGGAACCAGCGTTCCAGGTCCGGCTCCATGGGGAGGTCGCCCGCGAGGAGGGCTCGGACCTCGAGCTCCAGGGCGTTGTCGCGGGCCTCACGGCGATCGGTGCGGGGTGCGAACGGATAGAAGGTGCCGCGCTTGTAGAGGTAGACGAGGGCGAGTTCGTGTGCGTGCACGGGGGCGCGGAACGCGGTCAGGGAACAGAGCAGGTGGGGTCCGAAGCCTGCCTCCTGAAGCAGGGTGTTGACCGCGTGCAGGTCATTGACCAGTGTGACCACGTCGTCGGCGGGGCGGCGGGCGACGAGCCAGGTGTAGCCGTACGCGTCCCGAGAGAACGAGGCTGGGGCGGCGGCTCCACTCGCGCCACGCGCACCGCCCCCGACCGCGTCCACGTCGAGCAGGTCCCGTACCTCCTCCTTCAGACGGGTGAAGGAGCCGCCCTCCACCCCCGAGAAGCAGACGGATCCCGCGCCGGTCGGAGCGAAACCGGTGCCCGCCTGGAGGGTGAGGGCGGCGGCGGGCAGCGCGAAGAGGCGGTCGAGGTCGGGCCGTAGCACCTTGCTGCGCCCGAAAACGCTGTCGAGGATTCCCACAGCCTTGCCCCTTTCCAGTCCGGGCCCCTCACGCCTGTCCCAGCTGGTCCGAGATCCGGGCGAGTTGGTCGAGTCGCTGCTCCAGGGTGGGGTGGGAGGACAGCAGTCGGCTCAGGCTCTCCTCCGAGGCGAAGGCGGGCACGAACCAGAAGGCGTTGTACGGCTCAGCCTTGCGCAGGTCGCGAGTAGGGATCTTCCCCATGCTGCCGGTCACCTTGACGAGTGCGGAGGCGAGCATCGAGGGCTGGCCGGTGAGCAGCGCGGCAGCCCGGTCGGCCGCCAGTTCGCGGTATCGGGAGAGTACGCGGGTCAGCAGGAAACTGACCACGTAGATCACTCCGCTCACGAGAGGGATGAGGATCACGGCGGCAGCCATGTTGCTGTCGCGGCTCCGGCCGAGTCCGCTGTAGAGCGCGACACGGGTCATGATTCCGGCGAGGACGCCGAGGAACGAGGCGATGGTCATCACCGCGACGTCACGGTGCGCCACGTGAGACATCTCGTGGGCCAGGACGCCTTCCAGCTCCGCCGGCTCCAGGCGCCGCAGCAGCCCGGTCGTGACGCAGACCAGAGAGGTCTTCTCGCCCCGTCCGGTGGCGAACGCGTTGGGCACGTCGCTGTCGGCGATCGCCACCTTCGGCTTGGGCATGTCGGCGAGGGCGCAGATCCGGTCCACGGTGCCGTGCAGCTCCGGAGCCTGCTCCCGGGTGACCTCGCGCGCGCCCATGCCTACGGCGGCGATCTTGTCGCTGAACCAGAACTGCGCGATGAACAGGGCACCGGCGACCAGCAGGATGACGGGCCAGGAACCGCGCAGAAGTACCAGCAGGGCGCCGACGAAGACCACGTACAGCAGTCCGATCAAGAACATCGTGGTCGCCATACGGGCGGAGAGCCCCCGGTCCGGGGCGTAACGCGATCGTGGCCGAGTTCTGGGCATCCGAGCACCCTCTTCCGGGCCTGCGGGTCCGGGCGGCCCGCAGGCGCACTCCACACGTTCCCCCTCTGCCAGTGTCCTCCGTGCGGCCAGGAAGGCGAAAGCACCGCTTCACGGCCGGCGTGGGTACCGCAGATGCGGCAGCGTCGGCGGACGGCGCGTCGGCAGTGCCCTCGCAGCCTCCGAGACAGGGCCCGGCCCTGTGTCTCGGAGGCCGTCGCCGTACAGCGGCCGTGGTGGCGCTTCCGTGCGGCACGCACACCGTGCAGGTGCTGCGCACGTATCCGAACCGACTGCTGCTCGGGTGCCCTTCGCCCCCGACGGGGAGCGGAGCATCGCACGGGGGTATCTCAAGGCGCTGCGTCGGGCCGGGGCATCGGACCACGTCCTGGTCGATCCGGACGGCCGTCCGGAGGGGCTGCGGCTTCGCAACACGTTCTGAACGAGTCGTTCCGCCGGCCCGAGGAGGAAGGCGTCAGGCCGTCACTACCAGTAGTGCCGGCGTCCGCCGACCTTGTGACCGACCGCGCCGAGGATCCAGAGGATGGCGCCGATGACCACGAGGATGATCCCGATGGTCCAGAGAATACCGATGCCGGCCACGAGGCCGATCACGAGCAAGATGATGCCGAGGACAATCATGGAGTCCTCCGATTCCTCTGAAGGTTCCCTCTCAGCGTAGGCGTCACTTCCGCTCGTGGCTTGCGGGACCGGAGCTTCGGCCGGGGACGGTCCGGCACCGTGATCTCAGGCCGGGTGTCCTGGGGAGAGGTCGGCGACCTGTTTCTGGTCGCGGCGCAGGGCGTGTACGGCGAGGTGGGAGGCGTGAGGTGCGGTTGGCGGTGGAGATCCACACCATGAAACGGGGCGGCTCGATCGAGCACGGTGACGCGAAGCCCACCAGGCAGCCGCCCTGCTCGCCGTGTGCTGCCGCCGTGACGGCGTACATCGGGTAGTCGAGCACGTCGGTGAAGCCGTCGAGGCCGGTCACGTTCGGCTCCTCGGCTCCGTAGGCAGCAAGGGACTGCGGAGCGCTGAGCGCCCCGACGCCCAGGCTTCGTGCAGGTGGGCACCCAGTTCGTCCTCCAGCAGGACGGTCGCCGCGCACCCGAAGGCGATGTCCGGCTCCAGTGCGGGTTCGTCGGCGAGGAGACCTCCGATGACCTCACGGCGTACGACCTGTTCGTGGACGGCGTCCGCTTCGACGTGCTCTGCGTAGAAGTGCTCGGCGGCCGGCCCCGCGCCGCAGCGACGCACGGCCTTGGCGAGCCTCCGGGAGCCGGGAGACGAGGTGACCTCGACACAGGCGAAGTGGCCGACCAGGGCTCCGCGCAGGGCCCGGTGGAGTCCGAAGAGGGACATGAGATTGACCGTGGCGAGCAGCGGGGCGGGGGCGTGGTCCAGGTAGTGGCCGTAGGTCGGATCCAGGTCGAGGTCGGTCATGAGTTCCGCGAAGAGCCGCGCGTGGATGCGTTCGGGGTGACCGGCGCCGAACTCGTCGTACTCGACGGCCACCATCGCGGCCTTGGCTCGGCCGGTCAGCCTCGGGATGACCCAGGCGTGCGGGTCCGCCTCCTTGAGGTGGTAGAGGGAGCGCAGGGCGGCGTACTCGCGCAACTGCCACAGCTCACCCTCGGATTCCAGGTAGTGGGTGACGCTGCCGGCCGGATTCACCTGTTCGACGAGCAGCGGGGCGAAGGCATCCTCGACGGATCGGGGCCCACCGGTGAGTGTGGCGCGCAGCGCGTCGAGGAACAGGGATTCCGACTCCTGCCGCAGACGGAGCAGGTCCGGGTCCCATTCGCGATCGTCGTCGACGCGCTCGAAGCCCCGGTAGTGGAGTTCGTACAGCAGGTACAGCGCGAGCTGGAGGTCTTCTCCCCAAGGGTCCGCTCTTCGGATGCTGGCCTCGGTGTACGCGGGCGGCCGGTCGGTCCGCAAGGCCCTCTCCACGGCGCTCGACAGGTCGCCCCGCGCGGCGGCGAGACAGGGGCCGGTGGTGGTTTCCGGGGCGCTCGGGCTGGGAGGGGTCATCGGGGTCTCCCGTCCTCGGTGGGCGCGACGGCTCGCTCGCGGGATCGGTGGCTGGTGTCGCACCAGGGATACGCACGGCTGCGGCGGCACGTGCAGACCGCGACCATGAACCGATCGGATCGGGCGAGAGTTCCGTCGGCCAGCACGATTTCCACCGGGCCCTCGATCAGGATCGGGCCCTGCGGGTCGATGGCGATCCGGCGGGCGGGACGCGAGGGGATCGGGGTGGTCGCGGAGGTGGCCGACGGGGCCGCGGCGGAGGGTGCTTCGACGGCCGCCGCGGTGATGGAGCCCGGCGCCGCACCGTCAGGGGTGCGCGGCACGGATGATCACCAGTTCCTCGCGCTCGTCGCCGTCGCCCGCCAGGCCCTGCCTCCGCAGCCAGGTCCGCCGCGCACGCAGTACCGGACCCCACGGGACCGAGGCACGCGCCGTCACCTCGGCGGCCAGCCCGCCCGCTTCCAGACGGGCCACGGTGGCCGGTGGACCGCACATCCCGGAGTGCACCATCAGCAGGACCCCGCCGGGTCGCAGCAAGGCCGGCGCACACGCGCAGACGCGGTCGATGACTCTCCGCCCGTCGGGGCCGGCGTCCCAGGCGCGGGCCGCCCCGTGCGACGGCGGCCGGGGGCTCACCGAGGGAACGTAGGGCGGGTTGGTGAGGACGACATCGAAGCGTCGGCCCTGGGTACGGGTCGCGAAATCGCCGTGCATCACTCTCAGTGGCAGTCCCTGCCGGAAGGCGTTCAGGCCGGCCGCGATGACCGCGGGCCACGAGACGTCGACCGCTTCGACTCGGGCCCCGGTACGCGCTGCGGAGAGGGCGAGAGCACCTGTTCCGGTGCCGATGTCCAGCACGGCGGTGCCGGCGTCCATCCGTTCGTGGGAGAGAGCCTCCGCGAGGAGCCTGGTGTCGGCCTGCGGGCGGTAGACGCCAGGCAGGGCGATGAGCCGTCCGGGAGGCGTGCCGAAGCGCAGAGCCGTAGTGGGCACCATGAGCCTCCGGATCTCTGGGGCCGTCGGGGTGGGAAACGTCGTCGATGACGAGGAAACGAGTGTCCGGGATCGCGACCCCCTCACCGGCGTTCGCCGTTTCCTGCGACTCGGAGGGAACGGGGTCGCCCGCCTTGCTCGGCCGCCGACATACGGGAGGGACTCCTTCGTGTCAGGACACTGCTCCATTGTCGCGCGGAGCTACGTCGTCCGCTTGCTCGGTGCGTCCGCATCACCTGTCGGTGCGTTGGCGGGCCGCGGACGGTGGGCGCAGGGGGGCTGCGACTTCTCCGACCACACGTATTCCTGGCTGGAGTCGCAAGGGCGGGTGCGGGTGCGGGCTCGGGCAGCGGCTCGGGGACGGTCTCGGGGGTGCCAGGTGGCCAGGGTGGAAATCGAGCGGTTGTTCGCTCTGTCCGGTCAGGTGTGGCGGACCGCGACGGCGTTCGGCATCGCCCGGCTCGCCGTGTTGGGTCTCTCGTTCGGCACGGTGGTGCGGAACGGTGCTTCGTCAGGTTTCTCGAAAGGCATGCCCGGTCAGAACTAATATGTACGGATAGTTCTAATTCGCTAGGGAAGTGGTCGGTCATGTCGGGCAAGGAGAAGGGCCGGGCCAAGGCCGAGCAGGCCAAGGGCAAGCTCGAGGAGACGGCGGGCCGTGCGGTGGGCAACGAACGCATGACCGCCGAGGGACGTGCGGAGAAGGCGAAGGGGGACGCCCGCCAGGCCAAGGAGAAGGTCAAGGACGTCTTCAAGGGCTGACCCGCCAGCGGTGTGAGCCGTGGTCGAGGAGCCGCGGTGGGTGCCGAGCACGGTGAGTCGGCGAAGAGTTGTTCGCCCCCGAACGCCGAGGAGGTGCCCATCCTGAAACGGCATGTCCTCCCGCTCAAGGAGAGGGGCGAACGGCGGTGGCTGGATGAGAAGCGTGGGTGTGGAGGAAGAGCTGCTTCTCGTGCATGCCCGCAGTGGGGAGCCCCTCGCTCTGGTCGGCGCTGTCCTCGCGGCTGCGGACCGGTCCGCAGGGCAGCGGCCGCGCGGTGACGGCGCGCCAGGACACGCCTTCGAGAAGGAACTGCAGAAGGAACAGGTGGAGTTCGCCACCAAACCGGTGACGGAGATGGGCGAACTCGGGGATGAAGTCACCCGGTGCCGCGTCGAGGCCTGTCGGCACGCCGCGTCCGCAGGCGCCGTCGTGGCGGCCCTCGCTACCTCCCCGCTCCCCGCCCGGCCCTCGCTGAACGCGGGCAAGCGATACGCGTGGCTGGGCGAACAGTTCGGCCTGACCGCGCAGGAGCAACTCACCTGCGGCTGTCACGTCCACGTCTCGGTCGAGTCTGACGAGGAAGGTGTCGCCGTACTGGACAGGATCCGGCCCTGGCTCTCCGTGCTGACCGCGATGAGCGCGAACTCGCCCTTCTGGCAGGGGCAGGACAGCAGGTACGCGAGTTATCGCAGCCGGGTGTGGAACAGGCTGCCCTCGGCCGGCCCCATGCACGTCTTCGGCTCGGCCGATCGCTACCACGAGCAGGTCCGTGCCATGCTCGACACCGGAGTCCTGCGAGACGAGGCGATGGTCTACTTCGACGCCCGGCTGTCCGCGACCTACCCCACGGTGGAAGTCAGAGTGGCGGACGTGTGCCTCGAAGCGTCGACGCCCGTACTCCTCGCCGCCTTGGTGCGCGCCCTCGTCGAGACCGCCGCCAAGGCTTGGCGCGAAGGAGATCCGCCCTCCCGCGTCAGCACGGACCTGTTGCGGCTGGCGGCATGGCAGGCCGGCCGTTCGGGTGTGGACGGCCCCCTCCTCCATCCCGAAACCATGAAGGAGGCGTCGGCGGCGGAGGTCGTCCGGGCGCTGTACGCCCATGTTCGGGACGCCTTGGTCGAGAGCGGCGACGACGAACGGGTCCGCGAAGGCGTCGCGGGTCTGCTGGAAGGGGGCAATGGGGCTCGCATCCAGCGCGAGCTCCTGCGTACGCATGGCAGTCTCGCCTCGGTGGTCACCCAGTGCGCGCGAATCACGAGCGACTCCCGAGCCTGATGCCAGAACCGACGAAGGAGGCGGGCGCGAGGAAGCCCCAGGCCACGAAGCCGGCTTCGTAGCGGGCGGCGGCGCTCCGGCGCCGGGCGTCCGCCTGGAAGGCGAGGAGAAGGATCATGGCTGCGAAACGGACCGTCTACCACGTCGCACCGTCCGGCGAGCGGGCGGCGGCCGCGGGGGTGAAGTGGCAGGTCGAGGGCAGGGAAGGCCGCCGGCTGCTGCACGAGCCGCACCGGACCCAGAGAGACGCGATCGACTCCGCACGCCGGCATGCCAAGGAGCACACCCCCGCACAGGTCGTCGTTCATGCCCGCGACGGGCACATCAGAACCGCCTACACCTACGGCGACGCCCCCGCGGCATCCCCCGATGAACGTGGCCGCAGGGCAGGGGAACGCGGGGGCCTCTTCTAGGGCAGCGCGCTTCCTGTCCTGGCCGCCGCCGTGCGGCATGCCGGACCGGGGAGCGCGGGCGAAGCCCACGGCAGCCTTCCGAAAATGGGTCGGTGAGGACTTGGACGTTCATGCCGTGGCGCTTGTGCTTGCCGGAGTAGTACGGGGTGTCGGCGGCGATCCGGTCGATCGGGAGGAGCGTCCCGTCGGGGATTACGAAGGCCGGCCGGCGTGCGGTCCGTATCGCCTCGGCCGGGCTGGGGGCGAGTGCGACCAGGACCTGTATCGCTTCGCTGACGTAACGGTAGACGGTCGCGATCCCGATGCCGAACGCGGCGGCCGGCTGAGCGCAGGTGTCGCCGCAGCGCAGGTGAGCCAGGACCAGAAGCGCCTGCCGGCTCGGCGTGATGCGACGCCATCGGGTGCCGAGCTTGCGGCGGTGAGCGGCCAGGTACCGGGCAAGGTGACGAAGGTGCGCGCTGGACAGATCGATCGCCGATGGGTAAACAAAGCTCCTGGTCGGCACGGGTGATCTTGGTCGTGAACCCGTCCACCAGGAGCTTCGTCGTTCACCTCGAGCAGGGTGCCCCAACCTGCCAGCCACACCGGCAGGTTGGAAAAGGCTCCGTCGTACCCGTTGAACCCGGGCCGGCTGCCGCTCCACGTCCGATTGGCGGCGTCCGCGGGACGGATCGTTGGGCACGACGAACCAGGTTCTGGCGGTGCCCTGAGACGCGGGGACGCAGACGTGGAGGACGTTGGACCGCGAATGGTCCGCGAGACGCGCCTGGAGCAAGTGGGCGGCGGCGTGGTGGGACCTGCGGTTCTCGTGGCCGTGACAGAGTCCGTGAGGTCTTGAAGCGGTGAGGGAGAGGAGCCTCATGTCGCAGCACGCCCGACACGGCGATCCGGGGTGGCGCCGTTTGGTACCCGGAGCGCCTGGAATCGCTGCCCTCGCCCGCTACGAGCGCTCCTGGCTGCGCGGCGACCTGCTGGCGGGTGTGACCGTCGTGGCGTATCTCGTGCCGCAGGTCATGGCGTACGCGACCGTGGCGGGGCTGCCGCCCGTCGCCGGGCTGTGGGCGATTCTGCCCGCTCTGGTGCTGTACGCGCTGCTCGGCTCGTCGAGGCTGTTGTCGGTAGGGCCGGAGTCGACGACCGCGCTGATGACCGCGACCGTTGTCGCGCCGCTCGCCGCCGGGGATCCTGGGCGATATGCCGTACTGGCGGCCGCGCTGGCGGTCGCGGTCGGGGTGCTGTGCGTGGTGGCGTGGGCAGCCCGGCTCGGCTTCGTCGCCGATCTCCTCTCGCGGCCGGTCCTGGTCGGCTATCTCGCGGGTGTGGCGCTGATCATGATCGTGGATCAGCTGCCGAAGACGACGGGCGTGAGCACCACGGGGTCAGGCTTCCTTCCACAGCTGGTGTCCTTCGTACAGAACCTCCCCGAGGCCCGGCCCGCGACGATCGCCGTCGCTGTCACCGCCCTCGTCCTCCTCTTCGCCCTTCCGTTCTTTCTGCATGCGGTGCCTGGGCCGCTGGTGGTGGTCGGGCTCGCAACCGCGGCGGTGGCGGTGTTCGGCCTGGACGAGCACGGCATCGCCGTGATCGGAGACGTACCGGCGGGGTTGCCCCACCCGGCTCTGCCGGACGTCGACGAGCTGTCTCGGCTGATGGTTCCGGCGCTCGGTCTCCTCCTCGTGGGCTACACGGATGTCATCCTCACCGCGCGTGCCTTCGCCACCGGCGACGAGGTCGGGAGCCTGGACGCCAACCAGGAGTTGCTGGCCCTGGGCGCCGCGAACCTCGGCGCGGGCGTCCTGAGCGGGTTCCCGGTGAGCAGCAGTGCCAGCCGCACCGCGCTGGCGGACTCCACAGGCGCGCGAAGTCAGGTGTACTCGCGCTGACCGCCGGCGCGGCCGTTCTGGCCGTACTGCTGTTCCTCAGCCCGCTGCTGAGCCTCACTCCGGTTGCGGTGCTGGGCGCCCTCGTCATCTACGCCGCCGTCAAGATGATCGACCTGGCAGGCTTCCGGCGGCTGGCCTCTTTCCGTCGCAGGGAACTCCTGCTGGCCGTCGGCTGCCTGTGCGGTGTGCTGTCCCTGGACATTCTGTACGGGGTGCTGGTGGCGGTCGGTCTGTCGGTGGCCGAGCTGCTGACGCGGGTCGCGCGCCCGCACGATGCCGTCCAGGGGCTGGTGCCCGGCGTGGCCGGCATGCACGACGTCGACGACTATCCGGAGGCGCGTACGATTCCTGGGCTTCTCGTCTACCGATACGACTCGCCGCTGTTCTTCGCCAACGCCGAGAACTTTCGGCGCCGTGCACTCGCCGCCGTCGCGGAGCAGTCCGGGCCCGTCCACTGGTTCGTGCTCAATACCGAGGCCAATGTGGAGGTGGACATCACCGGGCTGGACTCCGTCGACGAGCTGCGCCGTGAACTGTCCGCGCGAGGCATCGTGTTCGCGATGGCGCGCGTGAAACAGGATCTGCGCGACGATCTCGTCGCCTACGGGCTGGCCGAGTCGGTCGGTGCCGATCTGATCTTCCCCACACTGCCCACGGCGGTGGCCGCGTACCAGGACTGGCACCGCACCCGCGAAGACGGTTCTCCTGACTAGGATGCACCGCCCCTCAGCCACTACTGGGCAGCGCAGTGAGGCTCGCGGGGTTCTCATCTACCACCCGGGGCAAGCAGAACTCGCCTCACTCTGACCTCAGCGGGCGAACCCGGGCGCTGAGTGCGCGCCGGCGCGTTCCGCTCGGAGCCGAGGCCGGCCCCGCAGCGCCGTACGAGACGGGGTGCTCTTCATTCGGTGACGCGGACCGCGAGCGCGGGGCGGATGGCGGCCGCGCGGCGCGCCGGCCCGATCGTGGCCAGGAGCGACGCGGCGAACGTGGCTGCCGCCAGGCCGCAGATGCTGGTCCATTCGACAGGGAATCCTCCTTCGAGGCCCTCGAATGCGGCGCTGTTGCTGTACATCAGCCAGGTGGTGAGTACGCCCAGCAGCGATCCGAGGACGATTCCCTCCACGGCGATGAAGGAGCTCTCCCACAGGAAGGACCGCTGGACCGTCCGTGCCCGGAAGCCGAGAGCCCGCAGGATGCCGATGGTGCGGCGGCGTTCGCGTACGGCGCGGACCATGACGACGCCGAGGCCGGTGATGCCCACGCCGAGGCCGAGGGCGAGGAAGCCCTGCATGAGGCGGAAGAAGGCGGTGCTGGAGTCGAACTGGCGGCGTATGTCCGACTCGATGGGCGTGGCGACCAGGCTGGACGACAGCTTCTCGCCCTGGAGTCGGGTCGCCAGGGCGTCGGGGGAGGTGCCGGGGCTGGTTCTCACCAGTGCGGAGGCGTTCTGGGCCTGGGCGCCGAAGAGCTCGCGCGTCGCCTGCTCGCTCAACACCACGGGGTAGGTGGTCGAACTGGCCCCGGTGCCCGGGTAGAAGACCAACCCGTTGCTGAGCACACCGGCGATGACCTTCTGTTCGCTGTGGCCGGTCCGGGGATCCGTCAGGGTGAGGGTGTCGCCGGGGTCGTAGAAGTCGCCGGCCGGGCCGCCGGTGCTGCCGAAGAAGCCGTCGAGCACGACGTAGCGGGGGTCGGCGGAGAGGGCGTGCCACACTGCGGCATCGTTGGCCAGGCCGGGCAGCCGTTCCCGGAAGGTGATGCCGGTGATCGCGTCGTCGGGCACTCCGACGACGGCGGCGTCGAGCGGTCGGGGGCTGCGGTGTCCCGGATCGGTGGCCCGCCCTGTGGCGTTGAGCAGCGGTGTCACGTCGGCGATCCCGGCGGCCGACGGGCCGCCGCGCAGATCGGCGAGCAGCCGGTCGCCGGCGACCTGCGGGTTGTAGTCCAGTCGCAGGGAGTATCCGGCGGTGGCGTCGGCGACGACTCCGTCGACGCCGGCGCGGATGATCCCCGAGATCTCCGTCAGGAGTACCAGGACGAACACGATCAGCGTGTACATCACCAGCGTCGCGCCGGTCCTGAAGCGCTTGGCCAGCGGGTACGCGACGGCGAGCCGCGCCGCCAGACCGGACTCGGACGGGCGGTCGAGGAGCCGTCGTACGGGGCGCAGCAGGGTCTTCTGGTTGTCGCTGACGAGCACCACGGCGGAGAAGGCGGCCAGGGCGCCTTGGATGACGTACACGGACATCGAGGGTGTGTCGAAGATCCGGGGGCGGATGACAGGTGCCAGGAGCGTCCAGGCGAGGACGGCTCCCGCGACCAGGGTGGTGACCGTGTGACGGGGGAGAACCCGCAGGAGCGCCGGGGTGGCGAAGGCGAGCGCGAGCGCCGGCATGAGGTACGTCGCGTCGGGCTGGCTGCGCGCCACGGCCGGGACGGCCACGAACGCGCACAGGACGGCCAGGGCGGTGGAGACCGCGAGCAGCCGGCGGCGCGGTCCCTGGCCGGGTGTGGTGGGGAGGTCGCGGATCGCGGCGATGATGTTGAACCTGCTGATGCGCACGCTGGTGGCCAGGATCGCGGCGAAGGCGATGAGCAGGCCCATGGCCAGACCGTTCAGGACGCTCGTGGGAGTGATCGCGAAGGCGATGCGGATGCTGCTTCCGCCGACCGACCAGCCCTGGAAGATCTGCGCGGCCACCACGGCGACGCCCCAGCCGACGGCGACCCCGATGGCCACGCCCGGCAGCGCGGACAGCAACGCGTACGTCGCCCCTTCGAGCGTGAACGACCCGACGAGCCGCGAGCGCTTCATCCCCACGGCCCGCACCATGCCCATCTGGGACTTCCGCTCCTCGCCGAGCATCACGAAGATGTTCACCAGGAGCAGCGCGCCGGCGATGATGCTGAAACTGCCGATCATGAGGAACAGCGCGCCGAGGGAGTTCCCGGCCTGCTTCGCGTCGCGCAGGACCGTCTGCTTCGGCGTCTCGATCTCCGTCTGCCCGGCGAGGGGGCCCAGAGCCTGCCGGATGTCGGCTGTCACCTGGCCGGTCAGGGCCTCGCCGCGTTCGACGCCGCCTCGGTTGGAGACGAAGGTGACCGAGCGTGGTTCCGCACCGGCGGCCCGGGCGGCGGAGTCCAGGGTCCCCGGTGCCAGGAACACGTCGCGGTTCATCCTGCCGCCGAGGCCTACACCGGCCAGGCCCGCTTCCGGCACCACACGCTCGACCCGGTACGTCCCCGGAGCTCCGAACAGGTACAGCGTGACCGGATCACCGGCCTTCACGCTCAGGGAGCGGGCCAGCGGCTCGTTGACCACGACCTGGCCGGGCTTCGGGTTCGGCCCGCCGAGTCCGGAGTCTCCACCCGGTGAGCCGAAGCGCGCCGCCTTGTCGAAGTCCATCTGCCAGGCCAGGACGCGTGGCTCGGCGACCGTGCGGTCGCCGGCACCGCTGACCGCCGATGCCTGGGTGGCCTGGGCGTTCAGCAGTCCGTCGATGTCGGGATCGCCCGCCAGGGAGGCCATCCGTTGCGTCACGGCGCGTCCGGTCGGGCCGGGGGGTGCTACGACACGTTCGTCCACGGGCCCCAAGGTCCGGTACGCCTCCTGCCGTACGGAGAAGTTCAGGGTGTCGCCGACGACCAGGGCCCCGATGACGATGGCCGTTCCGAGCATCGATCCGCCGATCACCAGTGCCGCCTCGGTGCGTCGGCGGGCGACCTGCCGGAAGGCCAGCCGCCGTGACACCGGTTGCCGGACGGCGACCAGCACCAGCGCCGCGAGAGCGAGCGCCAAGGCGGCGAGCAGTGGGATGAGGAGATCCGGGTACATGGTCAGCCCAAGGGGGCGTCGGGGATCGGGGCTCGGTCCGTGACGGTCCGGCGGACGTCGTCGACCAGCTGCCCGTCATGCATGCGGATCAGTCGGGGGACGCGCGCGCCGATGGCGCTGTCGTGGGTGACCAGGACGATCGTCTGGCCCTCGTCCCGGTTGAGCTCGCACAGCAGGTCCATGACCTGGTCGGCCATGGCGCTGTCGAGATTGCCCGTGGGTTCGTCCGCCCACACGATGGCCGGGCGGCCGGCGAGGGCGCGCGCGATGGTCACCCGCTGTTGTTCACCCCCGGACATCTCGCTCGGCCGGTGCTCGACCCGGTGGCCGAGGCCCACCCGGTCAAGCATGTCCAGCGCCCGGCGACGTGCTTCACGCGTCCGGGTGCCCACGAGGAGCAGGGGAAGTTCGACGTTCTCCACCGCGGAGAAGACGGGGATGAGGTTGAACGCCTGGAAGACGAAGCCCATGGTGTGGGCCCGGTGTTCGGTGCGCGCCGCGTCCGACATCGCGAACAGGTCGTGGCCGTCGACCTCCACCCGGCCGGCGTCGATGTCGTCGAGCCCGGACAGACAGTTCAGGAGCGTGGTCTTCCCGGAGCCGGACGGTCCCATGACCGCCACCATCTCCCCGTGGCGCACGAGGAGATCCAGGTCGAGCAGGGCCGTGACCTCCACGGAGCCCGTCCGGTAGATCTTCCGGACCCCGGTGGCGACGAGGAGTCCCTGGCCGGCGTTCATGTCTTCCATACCAACCTCCGGAGGGAACCGGCGGCTACGGGCCACCCAGACCCGGAAGGGGGCCGAACGGCCCAATCGTCGGGTCACCGCGAGGACCGTTTGAGCGGCTTCGCCACCATGGTCAGGCGTCTGCGCCCGCCCGGGAGCGTCGCCGGACAGCGGTGGCTGCCAGGGTTCCCGCGCCGGTCGCAGTAACGGCGAGGAGGACGAATCCCCACGTGTAGTCGTGCGCGACGCTGTCGACCGCTCCATGCTCCTCCGCACCATTGCCCGCCCTGGGGAACGGCCGTCGGGGTCCCGGCCCGCGACGTCGGCCGAGCAGATCCTGGGCGAGCGACTGGCGCGCGGTGAGATCGACGAGGAGGAGTACCGTCGGCGCCTGACCGCCCTGCGCGGCGGGGAACCGTGAAACCCGTGACCGGCCGGGATGCGAGTGGGGGCGTCGCCGGTCACTCTGGGAGCATGGCCGGTCGGATGCCCGGGGAGCTGGGCGGACGCATGGACGCGCTCCGTGAGCTGACCGCACGGCACGGAGGGCGCGGGGGGCTGCTGCCGGCCGCCCTGGAGCGCGCCAGGTCGGGTACCGCCGATGGGCCCGGGGCGTGGGCGCCCCAGGTCGCGGCCGCAGCCGGACTGCCGGCCGCCGCGGGGCTCGGCCCCGCCACCTTCTTCGCCGATCTCGCCGCTCCACGCGGTGAGCGGCACGTGCGGGTGTGCACCGCGACGGCGTGCTTCGCCGCGCGGGGTGGACAGCACCTGGCGGAGGTCGAACAGGCACTCGGAGTGAGGGCGGGCACGGCCGACGAGACGGGTTCGACCTCGTTGCAGACCGCGCACTGCCTCGGCTACTGCTACGCGGGTCCCGCCGCCCTCGACGGCGCCCTTCCCCGTACGGGCCCGGACCTGGCCGACCAACTCCGTGGGCGGGCGGAACCATGCGCGCCGGACATCCCCGCGACCGACACCACCGGGGCGCCCGTCCTGCTCGCCGGCATCGTCGGCGGGCAGTCCGCCTGGGACGTGTGGCGCGAGTCCGTGGCCGGGCTGCGACCCGAGGACGTACGGGGGGAGATCGCCGTCTCCGGGCTGCGCGGGCGCGGCGGCGCCGGATTCCCGGTGGCCGACAAGTGGGACGCGGCGGTGGGAAGGCCGGACACGGTCGTCGTCGCCAACGGGGACGAGGGCGACCCGGGCTCGTACGCCGACCGGCTGCTCATGGAGGAGGACCCCGAGCGCGTCCTCACGGGACTCGCCCTGGCCTGCTTCGCCTGCGGCGCCCGGCGCGGGATCGTCCTGGTGCGCTCCGAGTACCCGAAAGCCATGGCCCGGCTCCGGCAAGAGGTGGAGCGCGCGACGGAGAAGGGGGACCTGGCAGCCTCGGTCGAGCAGGCCGGTGCGCGGCCGTTCGTCGAGATCGTCGAAGGAGCCGGGTCCTATGTCGCGGGCGAGGAGACCGCCCTCATCGCCCGCCTCGAAGGCGCTCGCGGCTGCGCCCGCCCGCGGCCTCCCTACCCCACGGACCACGGCCTGTGGGACATGCCGACGGTGGTCAACAACGTGGAGACCCTGGCGGCCGTGCCCTGGATCGTCGCCCACGGCGGAGCTTCCTACGCCCGACGCGGAGTCCCGCACGAAACCGGCACCAAACTGGTCTGCCTGTCCGAACGGTTCGCCCGACCGGGGGCCTACGAGACCGAACTCGGCACTCCTGTAGAAGAGCTCGTCACCAGGTTCGGCGGTGGCCTCAAGGACGGCCGCGAGCTCGTCGCCCTCCAGATCGGCGGGCCCCTCGGTGGCTTCCTCGCCGGGACAGCGCTCGACGTCCCCCTGACCACGGCAGCGCTCGCCGAGCACGGCGCCGCCCTGGGGCACGCCGGCATGGTCGCCTTCGACGCCGCCGTCGACCCGCACGAACTCCTCCGGCACATCTGGGAGTTCGCCGCCGACGAGAGCTGCGGAGCCTGCTCGCCCTGCCGGATCGGCACCCGGCGAGGGCTCGCACTCGCGCAGGGCCGGACCGGGCCGGGGGAGTCCTACGGGCAACTGGCACGGCTGATGGGCGAGGCGAGTCTCTGCGCCTTCGGCCGCCGTGTGCCCGCCGCCGTCCGCAGCCTGGCCCGCGCCTACGGTCCGGCGCTGGAAGGATGGGACCCATGACCCGGCTCCAGGTCGACGGCGTTCCGGTCGAACTGCCCGCAGGGGCTTCACTTCTCGACGCGGTACGTGCCACCGGAGCCGACCTGCCCACCCTCTGCCACGACGACCGTCTCCGGCCGGCCGGCTCCTGCCGGACCTGCCTGGTGCGCGCCGACGGGCGGACCGTCGCCGCATGCGTCACGCCTGCCACATCGGGGCTCACCGTCGACACCGCCGACGAGGGCGTGCGCGGCCTGCGCCGGGACGCCGTCGCCCTCATCGCCTCGGCGCTCCCGCCGCACGCGCTCGCCGACAGCGCTCGGAGTGAACTGGCTGAGGCGTGCCGAACCCTGGGGATCCCCGCGGACACGGCGGCCGGTGACCCCGCGCGCGGCCGGGACGAGAGCCACCCGTACGTGCACCTCGACCGCGACCTGTGCATCGCGTGCGGGCGCTGTGTCCGCATGTGTGCGGACGTCCAGGGCACCTTCGCGCTCACCCTCACCGGACGCGGTGGCGACACGGTCGTCGCCCCGGGAACCGGCGGCCCATGGGCCGGCTCCGACTGCGTGTCCTGCGGCGGCTGTGTCGACACCTGTCCGACGGGGGCGATCACCCAGCCCGGGCCCGGTCAGGGCCTCACCTCGCGGCAGGCTCCCCATGACCGTGTGCGGACCACCTGCGGCTACTGCGGAGTCGGCTGCACCCTCGACGTCGTCGTCCGTGAGAACCGTGTCGCCGCTGTGCTCCCCGCCCGGGACGGGCCCGTCAACCGGGGCCACGCCTGCGTCAAGGGCCGTTTCGCGTACGGATACCTCAGCTCCGCCGAACGTCTCGGCGAGCCCCTGATCCGGGAGAACGGCGAACTACGACCGGCGACCTGGGACGAGACGGTGACCCGAATCGCCGACGGCCTGCGCGCGGCCGTCCTCGACGGCGGACCCGACTCGGTCGCCGCGATCTCCTCCGCCCGTGCCACCAACGAGGAGAACTACCTCGTACAGAAGTTCCTGCGGACCGTCATCGGCACCAACAACGTCGACAACTGCTCCCGCCTCTGCCACGCCCCGTCCGCCGCCGGACTCACCGCCTCCTTCGGACGCGCCGGCGGCACCGACGCCTTCGACGACGTCGAGACCGCCGACTGCCTCCTGGTCGTCGGCGCCAATCCCGTCGAAGCCCACCCCGTCGTCGGCGCCCGCCTCCTCCAGCGGGCACTTGCGGGCGCCTCCCTGATCGTGGCCGACCCCCGTGCTGTGGGCCTCGCTCGTCACGCCGACGTACACCTGCGTCCTCGCCCCGGTACGAACGTCGCCCTCTTCCACAGCCTCGCCCACGTCCTCGTCGACGAAGGCATGACCGACCCGGGCTTTCTCCGCGACCGGGCCACCGGACTGCGCGAACTCACCGACCTGCTGACCGACTACCCGCCCGAACGGGTCGCCAGGATCACCGGAGTCCCGGCCGACGACATCAGGAGAGCCGCCCGACTCTACGGCCGTGCCGAACGTCCGGCCGTCCTGTACGGGCTCGGTGTCACCGAGCATCTGCACGGCACCGACGGCGTACGTACCCTGGCGAACCTCCCCATCCTGCGCGGAGCCGTCGGAGGCATCGGCCGCGGGTTCGGCATCAGCCCCCTGCGCGGCCAGAACAACGTGCAAGGCGCCTCCGACATGGGCGCCCTGCCCGATCTGCTCCCCGGCTACGGCCGGGTCACCGACCCCGAGGCCCGCGCCCGCGCCGAGGCGGTGTGGGGCCGCCCGGTCCCACCAGCGCCAGGGCTGCGCATCCCCGAGATGTTCGCGGCGGCCCGGGAAGGCCGCCTGCGGGCGCTGTGGATCATCGGCGAGGACGTGTGCGCGACCGACCCCGACAGCCGACGCGTGGCCGAGGCCCTCGACGCCTGCCCGCTCGTCGTCGTCAACGAGCTCTTCCTCGGCGAGACCGCCCGGCGTGCCGATGTCGTCCTGCCCGTGGCCTCCTGGCTGGAGAAGGAGGGGACCTTCGTCAACTTCGACCGCCGCTTCCAGCGCGTACGGCAAGCGGTGAAACCGCCGGGCACGGCACGGTCCGACTTCGAGGTCGTGCACGCCGTCGCCGATGCCCTCGGTGCCGACCTGGGCTGCCCCACCCCAGCCGCGGCTCTCGTGGAGTGCGGACGTGTGACACCTCTCCTCGCGGGTCTCTCGCACGAGCGGCTCGACCGGGAGGGGGCCGTGCCCTGGCCCTGCCCCGATCCGGACCGACCAGGCGAAAGAACTCTGTACGCCGACGAGTTCGCCACCTCCGACGGGCGCGCGCACCTGTCGGCGGCCCCCTATCTGCCGCCCGGCGAAGAACCGGACCAGGACTATCCTCTGGTGCTCGTCACCGGGCGTCGATGGGCCCACTACAACTCCGGGAGCATGACCCGACGCGGCGGCAACCTTCTTCTCGACCCGCACGACCGCCTGGACCTGCATCCGGAGGACGCCGCGCGGTTCGGTGTGCGGGACGGAACTCCGGTCATCGTCGAGAGCCGTCACGGACAGGCGCGACTCGTCGCCCGCGTAGGGATGGAGCTTGCTCCCGGGCAGGTCTTCTGCGCGTTCCACTTCCCGGCCAGTGGCGTCAACTCCCTCACCTCGGAGCATGCCGACACCGTGACCTCGTGTCCGGAGTACAAGGTCACGGCGGTACGGCTGCGTCGGACGGTGTCCGAGGACTGACCGGCACCGATCAGTCGTGGGGAACGAGGGCCACGGGCACTGGGCTGTGGTGCAGGACGGCGTGGGCCACACTGCCGATGTGCGCGCCGAGCGTCGAACGGCGGGTACGCCGGCCCACCACCACGAGGGAGGCCTCCCGGGCTTCCGCCACCAGTTCGAGCCCGGCCGATCCGACCGCCACGCGGGCGACCGCTTCGACGTCCGGATACTTCGCCCGCCACGGTGCCAGCATGACCTCCACCGAACGCTCGATCTCCGGCCCCATGGAAAGCCTCAGGTCCGGGACCATCCCGGGCCCCATTCCCGCGTGCAGCGGGAGCTGCTGCACGTACACGACGAGGACCTGGGTGTGCCGTCGCGCGGCTTCCTCGAAGGCGAAGCCCAGCACGGAGTCCACGGGCTGCCGCACATCGGCCCCGACCACGACGGGGCCCCGTGGAGCACGGTCCGCGCTCACGGCCCGTACGAGCACGACGGGACGCTCGACGACACCGGCGACCGTCAGGCCGACCGAACCGAGCAGGTAGCCGGCCACACTGCCCAGCGCCCGTGAGCCGAGGACCAGCAGCTCGCTCTCCTCGGCCGCGGCGACGAGACCCGGAACGGGCCCCGAAGCCAGCACCTGGGAGGTCACCGACAGGCCGGGACGGCGCTCACGCAGTTCACCGGCGGTGCGCGCCATCATCTCCCTGGCCCACGGCTCCTCGGACTCCCACTCCACAAGCGACAGAGCGGCCTCCGGTACTGGTTCCTTCGCGTAGACCAGACGCACGTCCGTGCTGCGCAGCAGCGCCTCCTCGGCCGCCCACTCCGCGGCTGCCTTCGCTTGTTCGGTGCCGTCCAGACCGACCACGATGCTCCGCGTCATGACCGTCCACCTCCTCGTTCGGTGTCGTCGACGTCGTACGTGAGGCGGGTGCGGGAGACCGAGACCACGCCGTCCACCGTGGCGCACATGCGCTCGATCGCCGGCGCCATGCCCCGGAAGGGCAGCTTCCCGCCGAGCTCCACCCGCCCGTCGTGCACCTCGACGGCAAGGGCGGTCGCTTCGAGACGCAGCGTGTCACCGAGCACGTCCTCGACGATCTCCCGGCGGATGTCGTCGTCCTCGCGGAGGTAGACGGCCAACAGGTCGCGACGGCTCACGATGCCCAGCAGGTGGTCGTCGCCGTCGACGACGACAAGCCGCTTGACTCCCTGGACCTCCATGAGCCGTGCCGCCTCGGCCACGGTCCACTCCGGGCGGGTGCACACCGCGGGGGCCGACATCAGCTCCTCGGCCCGTGTTCCCTCGGCCTTCGCCTCTTCCCACGTCTCCAGGTCCGGAACGGCCGGCATGCCACTCGGTGCGGCGGCCTGGTCGGCGGCCTTGCGCAGCAGATCGCCCTCCGACACCACCCCGACGACCCGGCCGTCGCCGTCCACCACGGGTACGGCGGTCACCTGGTGCTCCGAGAGCGTGCGGACGATCTCCTTGAACGGAGTGTCGCCGCGAACGCTCACCACCTCACGGGTCATCAGCCGGTCGATCCTGCGGTGACGCATCATCCGCTCCTTCCCTGTGCGGACGCACCGGCCTCGGCCACCAGGCGAGCGGCGCAGCCGTCCCAGGTGTCGAGGGCCGGATAGTCGTCCTCGGTGAGTTCCGTACCGCTGCGTTCGGCGAGGGCTTCGACGAACTCGAGGAAGTCCAGCGAATCCATCTCGAACGTGTCCCGCAGGGACACGCCGGGATCGAGCCCGGTGAAGTCGGCGTCGGGGACGACACGCTGCACGGCTTGCCGGACGAACGCCTTCGCCTGGTCGTGGTTCACAGTTCCTCCGGTTGTTGCAGGAGCCGGTCCATGGTGGTCAGGAGGCGTGCGCCGGTGGCGGCTCGGTGGTCGGCGGACAGCGTCGCCGTCACCACGGGGCGTACTCCCAGCAGCCCGTTCACGGCCACCGGCCGCTCGACGATCCGGCCGAGGCCGACGAGCGCGACCTGCGGCGGGTAGACGACGCCGAACACGGCCTCGACGCCCAGGTCGCCGAGGTTCGTGACGGTGAGACTGGGGTCGGCGGTCTCGGACGCCCGGAGCCGTCCGCCCCGTGCCCGCGCCACCAGGTCCTTGAGCGCGGCCATCACCTCGTCCACGGAGAGCGTGTCGGCATGGGCGAGGGACGGTGCGGCAAGACCACCGCCCCGCAGAGAGACGGCGACGCCCAGCCGTACGTCCTCCGCCGGAACGAAGCCGTCGTCGACCCAATGCCCATTGAGCTCGGGCACCTTCCGCACCGCCAGCGCGACGGCCTTGAGCATGAGTGCGGCGGGCACCAGGCGGGCGGACAAGGGCAGTTCGCGGTTGCGGGCGCGCATCCACTCCAGGGCCGCTGCCATGTCCACGGTCGTGGAGAGGTAGAAATGCGGGATCTCCCGCTTGGACCGGCTCATCAGCCGGGCGGTCGCCGCCCGTGCCGCATTCGGGACGGCCGCCCGCGGTGCGCCCTCGGCGGCTGCGGCGGAACGGACGTCGTCCGCACGGATGGGCGGCCGGTTCGGGTGTCTCCAGCGTCGACACATCGCCCTCGGGCAGGCCCAGTTCGCGGGCCCGCAGCAGGCGGCGCATCACCTTGCCGCTGCGGGTGTGCGGCAGGTCCTCGACGAACTCGATCTCCCGGGGGGCGACGGCCGGTCCGAGGCGACGGCGGGCGAACGCCATGACGTCGCGCCGCAGTTCGGGGTCGGGCGGATACTCGGGACGCGGCAGCACGAACGCCTTGACGATCGCGCCGGCCAGCGGATCAGGGCGTCCGATGACACCGGCCTCGGCGACGGCCGGATGCTCCATGAGCGCGCTCTCCACCTCGAAGGGCCCGATGAGGTGCCCCGCGGACTTGATGACGTCGTCGGCGCGGCCCACGAACCAGTACCAGCCGCCGGTGTCGCGGCTGACGAGGTCGCCGGTCAGATACCAGCCGTCGGCGAAGCACGCCTCGTAACGGTGCGGCTCGTGCAGGTAGGCCCGGAACATCGACGGCCAGCCCGCCCGCAGGGCGAGCTCGCCCTGGGCACCCGGTTCCCGGAGGACATGGACCCGCCCGCCGGTGATCGCGGCCCGGCCGTCCTCGCCGCATGCCAGGACGGCGGCCTCGACACCGGGAAGGGGGCGGCCCATCGAACCGGGCCGCACGGGGTCGGCCGCGAAGTTGGCGATCATGATGGCACCGGTCTCGGTCTGCCACCAGGTGTCGTGGACGGGTAGCCCGAGAGCCTCTTGGCCCCAGTGCACGGCCTCGGGATTGAGAGGCTCTCCGACGCTCGCGACGAACCGGAGCGCCGAGAGGTCGTGCCGCGCGGCGGGCGTCGGCTCGTCGCCGCGTGGTGCGGCCCGCATGAGCATGCGGAGCGCGGTGGGGGCGGTGTACCAGACGGTGACGTGCTGGTCGGCGAGGATGCGGTACCAGCGCTTCGGGGCGAAGTCCCCTTCGCCGACGACGGTCGTCACCCCGTGGGTGAGCGGGGCGATGATGCCGTACGACATGCCCGTGACCCAGCCGGGGTCGGCGGTGCACCAAAAGACGTCGCCCTCGTGCAGGTCCGGTGCGTAGGCGGCGGTGACGTGATGGGCGATAACCGCCTCGTGTACGTGTACCGCGCCCTTGGGGGGGCCTGTCGTGCCGCTGGTGAAGTGCAGCAGTGCCGGCTCCGCCGGACCGGTCGGCCCCACTGCGTACGCGTCCGGTGCGGCGGCCGTGAGAGCGGGGAAGGAGAGGGTGTTCGGGGGCGGGTCGGCCCCGGGGTCGAGAGGCAGGACGTGCCGCAGGTGGGGAAGGCGGGCCCGTACCGGGGCCACCTTGCGTTCGTACAGCTCGCGGGTCGTGACCAGCGCCCGGGCGTGGCCCAGCTCCAAGCGCAGTGCGACGGGTTCGGGCCCGAAGGCGCTGAACAGGGGACACACGACGCGGCCGGCCCGTAGCGTTCCGAGGACGGTGCTGTACAGCTCGAACCGGCGGCCGAGGAGGGTGAACACCCGCTCGCCGCGTTCCAGGCCGAGCGTCTCCAGAACGTGCGCGAAGCGGGAGCTCTCGGCTGCGAGCCCGGCGAAGCCGACCGTCTGGACGGATCCGTCGCGGGCGATGCAGCGCAACGCGACCTGTTCGCCGTGGCCCTCGCGCAGGTGCCGGTCGACCGCCTCGTACCCGATGTTGATGCCGCCGTCCGGCAGCCCGGCGAGCCGGGACCGCTCCCGTCGCCAGGAGAAGGCGGCCCGGGCGCTGTCGTAGTCGGGCATCACCGGCGCCACCCACAGGGCGTTCATCGCGGTGGCTCCACGTCGAGCGCGAGGTTGTCGTAGGCGTACTCGATCGACTCGTGCAGGGCGACGACTCCGTCGACCGATCGGCAGAGCCGTACGATCACGCGGATGTCGGCGCGCTCGTCGACCCGGCCCGTCAGCCTGACGACTCCGTCGTCGACGGTCACGCGGATCGTGTCGGGGGCCAGGCGCAGCGTGTCGGCCAGGACGTCGTGCTCGATCTCGTCACGGATCGCGGTGTCACCGCGCAGGAAGGGCCGCAGCAGGTCGCTACGGCTGATGATCCCGACGAGCCGACCGGTCTCGTCGGTCACGGGCAGTCTCTTCACAGCCTTGCGCTGCATCGTCCGAGCCGTCTCGACGAGATTCCAGTTCGCCTGTGCCGTGACGGCCGGCGAGGTCATCAGCTGGGCGGCCGTCTCCGCATCGGGCATCCCTCGCTCCTGGGACAGCAGCCGGACACCCGCCCAACGGCCCTCCAGGTCGGGGAGCTCTGCGGTGGAACGCAGCAGGTCGGCCTCCGAGACCACACCGAGCAGGCGTCGGTCGGCGTCGACGACCGGGACCGCCGAGACGTCGTGGTCGGCGAAGAGCCGGGCGATCTCCTTGAACGAGGTCTCTGGGGCTGCGGTGACCACATCGTGGGTCATCACCTCGAAAACCGTGCGGTGCTGCATGACGGTCCTCCTTCAGGGGACGAGGCCGCGCCAGTTCTCACTCTGCTGCGCGCAGCCCACCCGGGGCAGTGCCGAATGGTCCCCTTCCGGGACTTTCGGCCCCTATGGCGGCCGGCCTGCCGGGACGCACGGTGGAGAAGGCGAGGGAGCCCGTCTCGGGAGGACCGCGGCAGGCGCTCGTGCCGGGAGGCGAGAACCATGGCTGGAACCGGAGAACGGGACGGTCAGGAGAAGCCCCGCGCCGGGTTGTGGGCTCGCGTCGGCGACCGGCTGATCGTGGGTGGTGCCACGGTCGGGGACGAGGGGCGTGACGGTGAGATCGTCGGGCTCCACCATCCGGACGGCACTCCGCCCTTCGATGTGCGATGGTCGGACACGGGCCGGGTCACCGAGGTGTTCCCGGGCCCGGACGCGCGCGTCCAGCACTTTCCGCCGTACGGCACGAGAGAGGCCGGACCCGGGAAGGCCGCAACGCGGTCGTGAACTCCGCCGTCGCAGCCACCACACCTGGTCCGGGCGGGCCGTGCCCGGGGCCGACCGGCCCTATCCGGTCGCTTCCGCCCGGTGCGAGCGTGGCAGCAGGCCACCTTACGACCCGGAAAGGCGGTGGGCACGATGGAATCGCCCCTGGTGGTGGGAGTAGACGGGTCCGACGCCAGTCTCACAGCCCTGGACTGGGCCGTCGACGAAGCGGTACGGCACGGGCTTCCCCTGCGCATCGTCCATGCCTCGATGTGGGAACGGTACGAGGGGGTCGTGCCGGCCTGGACCACGGACCGACCCTCGGGCCAGGTGCTCGCCGAGAACATCGCCGGTACCGCGGCCGGACGCGCCCGCCGTCGTGCACCCGCCCTCCCCGTCACTACGGACGTCCTGGCCGAGGACGCGTCCAGTGCGCTCCTCAGAGAGGGAGGGACGGGCGCGATCCTCGTCGTCGGGTCCCGCGGGCGCGGCGATTTCGCCGGCCTTCTGCTCGGCTCCGTCAGTCTCGTCGTGGCCGCCCGAGCCCCCTGCCCGGTCATCGTCGTCCGTGGGGACCGGCAAGCCCTGGACGCACGCCACGGGCGCGTTCTGCTCGGCGTCGGCGAGCACGACCTGGACTCGCCGGCCGTGCGGTTCGCCTTCCGTGAGGCGGCCGTACGGGACGCGGAACTTGACGTCGTCCGCACCTGGCGACGGCCGGCCCATGAACCGGCCGACCACCTGCTGATGAGGCGCGCCGGGGCGGCCTACTTCACGGAAGGGGCTTCCGAGCTGCTCGACAAGGCCCTTGAGGCCGCAGCGTCCGAACACCCCCAGGTGCGCCTGCGCAGGAGCTCGGTCGAGGGCCCCGCCCACAAGATACTGACCGAGCGCTCCGCCGCCGCCGACCTGTTGGTCGTCGGCGCCAGACGCCGGGACGGGCTCGTCGGCCTGGAGCTCGGCAGGGTCGCCCACCGCGCCCTGCACCACGCCTCGTGTCCGGTCGCCGTCGTACCCCAGCTGCGTCCCGTGGCCACGGAAGAAGACCAGTGAGGAACACGCCCGGTGAGCCGCATTCCTCGCACGCCGGGAGCGACCTCGGCCGCCGTGTGGCGTCCAGGCGCACCCGGCTGTCCGTCGTCACCGACGCCTCCCGCGCCTGCGCCGCTGGCGCCCATTCCGCTCCCAGCGTCTACGCGACATCCATCAGCCGGCGGCACCCGTAGAACGCCGAGCGAGATGGCATCCATCCGCGCGCGGTTGAAGACCGAGTCGTTCCCGTCCGCTCAGGTCAAAGGGACGACGGCGACCGGCGCGGGGCTGTGGTGGATGACTGCGTGGGCGACATGCCCGAGGTGCGGGCCGAGGGGCACATTGCGGCTCCGGCGCCCCACGACGACGAGTTGTGCGGTCTGTGACGCCTCGACCAGCTGGTGCGCGGACGAGCCCACCACCGACTTGGCCTCCACTTCCACGCCCGCGTACCGCTTCCGCCACGGCACCAGCAGGTCGTTCAGCCCCCCGAGGAAGTGGCCGCCCAGCTCCTCACCGATCCCCGGGTCCACCATGGCCGCGTAGCCGTACGAGGCGGGAAGCGTCCAGCTGTGGAGGAACCGCAGCGGCGTGCCCTTCCGGGCGGCTTCGGAGAAGGAGAACGCGAGCAGGGCGTCGCACGGGTGGTGGATGTCGACGCCCACCACGATGCCGCCCCCGAGACCTGCCCGGTTGTCCTCCGGGCGTACGAGGACGACCGGCTGTCGGGCCGCGCCGACGACGGCAAGGGAGACCGAGCCGACGATGAAGCCGCGGACGCCGCCGAGCCCGCGCGAACCGAGGACCGTCAGATCCGCCTCGTTCGCGGCGGCCGTCAGTTCCTCGGCTGCCCGGCCACGCGCATTCTCCGTGATGACCTCGAGGTCGGGATGGTTCTTCCGCGCCCGGTCCGTCTCCTCTCGCATCAGCCTCTCGGTCCGCTCGTCCAGGGTGCGGGCAAAGGCAAGGGGCACTTCCGGCGTGTTCGGCCACTCCTCCACGTGCACCAACCTGAGGGGCACTTCCCGCAGCACCGCCTGCGTCGCGGCCCAACGGGCGGCGGCGAGGCTTTCATCGGAGCCGTCCAGACCGACGGTGACCTGGGCTGTCATGGCGTGCCTCCCTCGTCGAGTCCGGTCCACCCGTCCCGGGTCCGGATCGGACAGGGCATCTCGCCTTTCAGGTTGGTGCCCCGTTGCTTCCGGCAGCAGGGCCGGGCAGGGCTCGATCAGGGCCGAACGGCCCATCCCGAGGAGGCCCACCACGGTGCCAGTGTGGGAGATGCCGCCCCTCGGGACGCGCTCCCGAGCCTCGGGTGTACCCCGGAGGAGGAGCCATGACCAGCGAGACCCCCGCCCGACCGGAGCTGGGCAACGTCGTCGTGGGAGTCGACGGGTCCCCCTCCGGGCGCGCGGCCGTGGTCTGGGCCGCCGACGAGGCGGGCCGGAGGGGACGGCCCCTGCATCTCGTCCACGCCGCCGACACCGACCGCCGGGCGATCTTCTCCAACGCCGAGACGATCCAGGCGGTACGTGAAGCGGGTCGCGACCTGCTCATCGAGACCGCGACCGCGGTCCGTGACCTCTTTCCGGACGTTGCCGTCACGAAGGAGCTGGGCCGCCAGGAGCCGGTCGCCGGTCTCCTGGCGGCCGCCGGCCTCCGGGGCACGATCGTGGTGGGCAACCGGGGGCTCGGCGGCTTCTCCGCCCTCATGCTCGGCTCCGTCGGTCTGGGTGTGGCGGCCCGCGCCGAGGTTCCCGTGATCGTGGTCCGTGGCGACGGTGACCGTCCCGCGTCGGGCTCGGTGACGGCAGCCGTACACGGTGCTTCGGATCTCGGCTGGCTGCTCGTCGCGGCCGCCGAGGCCGACGCCCGCAAGGCGGCGTTGCGGCTGGTGAGCGTCTGGAACCTGCTCACCCACGTCGGCAGCGTCGCGACCATGCTGGACGACCTCGACGGGATCGCGCGACAACGCGTACACGAGATCAAGTCGCTCGGCGACCTGGTGCGTGAGTTCTATCCCCGGCTGATCGTCAGCCATCACGTCGAGACGGGCACGAGCACGCCCGGGATCCTGGTGGAGGCGAGTGCCCATACCGATCTGCTGGTGATGGGCAGAGAACACCGCGCCCTGGGCGTAGGACCCTCCCTGGGGCGCGTCGCCCACACCCTGCTCCACCACGCCCACTGCCCGGTGGAGATCGTCCCACCCGCCTTCGCCACCCGGGTCGAGGAGACGTGAACGAGATACTGCTCGGTGTCGCCCCCCGGGACCAGTCGGTCCCCGCTCTCGTCTGGGCCGCCGACGAAGCCGTACGAAGAGGACTGGTGCTCAGGCTGGTCGTCGCCGTACCCCCTGCCCACGGTGGACTGCGGTACGACGCTCCCGCCCGCCGGAGCGCGCTGCGCATGCGCGCGGAGTCGGCGATCGCCAACGCGGAGGACCTCGTCCGGTACCTGCACGACGGTCTGCGGATCGCGACGGAACGCGTGAACGGTGTGCCGGCGACCGTGTTGCGCGACATGGCGGCGCACGCCGCACTCGTCGTCGTGGGCTCGCGCCGTCTCGGCAGAGCGGCCGAGACGTTCAGCGAGAGCTCCGTGGCCGTCCCCCTCACGGCACGGGCGGACTGCCCCGTCGTCGTGGTCCGATCACCTGAGCACACCGCCGTGCACCCACTGACCGTCGTCGTCGGCGTGGACGGAAGCGAGGCCTCACGGGCCGCCGTCGCCTTCGCCGTCGAGGAGGCGAGCCTGCGTGAGGCACGGCTGCGGGCCGTCTGGGTCCGGCCCCGTCCCGTCCTCACCCACGACGACGGTGAAGAGGGTCTGGCCGAGCGGCGCCGGCTGCTCGCCGAATCGGTGGCCGGCTGGGCGGAGAGATATCCCGATGTCGCCGTCTCCCAAGAGGTCCTGCGGGGACACCCGGTCGAACAACTTGCCCTGGCGTCCCAGGAATCCCTCTCACTCGTGGTCGGTCGCCGAGGCCGTGGCGGCCACTCCGGCACGTGGCCGGGGTCGACGGTCCACGGCCTGCTGCACCATGCACCGTGTCCGGTGATCACCGTCCCCCTCCCGCAGCGCGAGCGCCGGACGGGCGACCCGGCACGGGCCGACCGGTCCCGTTCCGGTACGGCCGACCGGCCGGTGTCTGCCCCGCTCGGCACTGGGACGAGACCACCTCCACGCGGGACGCCGGGGCGAGCGGACGCCCCCGGTCCATCGACCGGTTCCGCGGAGAGGTGAGCGTCATGAAGCGCATCCGGATCAGCCCCCGGCCGGGCCGCCCCCGCGGGCCCGCTCCGCTCGACCTGCGCACGCCGTCCGGCAGGCCCCTGCCGTACTGAGGAGGCCCGAGAGCTGTGGAGGAGACCATGGGACCGATACGACACGTCGTACCGTTCACGGAACTCGGGCGGCACGACGTGGGCCGAGCGGGTGGCAAGAACGCCTCGCTGGGCGAGATGACCACCCGGCTCGGAGACGCGGGCATCCGCGTCCCTCCGGGATTCGCCACCACCGCCGAAGCGTACGAGGAACTGCTCGGTTCCCGAGACCTCCGCCGTCGCGTGGAAGCACAGATCGACCGACTGCACGAGGGTGCCCCGCTCGATCAGGTCGGGGCGGCCATCCGGTCCCTCTTCCTCGTGGAGCCGTTGCCCGCGCCTCTGCGGGACGCCGTGCTCGAAGCGTACGAGCGGCTGGCCGAGGAGGCCGGCCGGGAGTCGCCCGAGGTGGCGGTGCGCAGCAGTGCGACGGCGGAGGACCTGCCCGAAGCGGGTTTCGCCGGGCAGCAGGAGACGTACCTGGCACCTACTCGGGTCCACGACGACCGTCCAGGGCCCCGACACGAGGAGCAGAGCAATGGCCGGAGGCAAGGTGGAACGCAGGCACAGCCTCTTCCCCGACTTCAACGACTGGTTCAGCCGGGAGTTTCCGGGGCTGCCCGGGTGGCGACCCGCGACGGCCGCCCACTCCATCCCGGTCGAGTTGACCAGCGGCGACGGCGTGTACGTGCTGCGGGCCGAGCTGCCGGGAATGGACCCGAACGACGACATCGGCATCACCGTCGACGACAACCTCATCACGGTGAGTGCGGAGCACAGTGAGAGCGAGGAGGACAAGGAGCACTCGGAGTTCCGCTACGGATCCTTCCGCAGGACCGTGCGCCTTCCGGCCACGATCCCCGCCGACGACGTCGAGGCGTCGTACGCGGACGGCATCCTCACCGTCCGCATCCCGATGCCCGACGAGGAGGACACGACGTCCGCCCGGACCATTCCGGTGAAGCGGGCAGGTGAACCTGCCGAGGGAGCGGAGTCATGAACGCCAGACGTGTCCTGGTCGCCTACGGCAGCAAAGCCGGTGCGACCGCGGGAATCGCCGAAGAGATCGGCCGGACGCTCCGGGACGACGGCTTCGACACCGTCGTCCTGCCGGCCGACACCGTCACCGACGTGAGCGCCTACGACGGGGTCGTCCTCGGCGGCGCCCTCTACGCCGGGCACTGGACCGGCAAGGCACGACGGTGCGCCCGGCGCAACGCCGAGCAGCTCAGGCACCGACCTCTCTGGCTGTTCAGCAGCGGTCCCGTCGACAGTTCCGCGGAGCAGCACGACATCCCGCCCGTACGAGGGGTCGCCCGGCGGATGAAGAAGCTCGGTGCCCGTGAGCACATGACCTTCGGTGGCGCCGTGACTGCCGAGACGTCGGATCCGGTCGCCCGCGCGATGGTGAGACGGGGCAAGGGCGGCGACTTCCGCAACCCGGAACGGATCCGGGCATGGGCCCACCACATCGGAACGGAACTCGACGCCACCCACTGAAAGGGGCCTCTGACAGGTGGGCGAGGCCACCCCGACGGGAGGTGCGGCATGCTCCACCAGGACTCGGGGAGCGGGACCGGCGCGTCGCTCTGGTCTTCGTGCTGTTGATCGCTGTGATCTGCGGTGCCGTGGTCGCCGGGAGCCTGTGGTCGGCGGGATCCGAGACCGACCGTGAACTCGCCGCGCACCGGCATCAGGTGACCGCGACCACCACCGGGCCGGCGAAGGACCCGTCCGCCGCCACCCGGTACGGCACGAAGCCGCAGGCCGTCGCACGGGCGGTGTGGGAACGCCCGAGAACGTCCGCCGGTCCGGGAACATCCCCGTCCCGCCCCGGACGCCGGAGGGACGCACCGTGACGATTTGGGTGGACGACGCAGGGTCCCCCGCCCGGCCCCCCGGAAGTGCCTCCGACCGCGCCCTGACCTCGATGTCGGGCGGCGTGGCGGCGGCAGGCGTCACAGGGGTGACGGGCGCCGCCGTGGCCCTCCTCGTCCGACGGCGGACCGAAGGTCACCGGCTCGCTGCCTGGGAACGCGAGTGGACCCGTATGGTCCGGCCGACTCCACCGGGACAGCGGTGTGGGGGACGACGATGACTGACCGTGTCGGCAGCCGTACCGGCCCGGAGCGGCTCTCTTCCTCCACCCAGGCGCTGCCCTTCGACCCCGGTGAACCGCTGCCCCGGCTGTGTTCGTGAACTCGCCACGGGCCCGGATGGTCTCTCGGCCAGCGAGGCCGCCCGGCGCCTCGCCGTCCACGGACCGAACGACGTACGGCGAGGCTGTACGACCCGCCGCGCCCCGAGGCGGCGGAGGCCGTACGCCGCTGCCACGAGGCCGGGATCCGGGTACACGTCGTCACAGGCGACAACGGCGCCACCGCCGCGGCCGTCGCCCGGGAGGCTGGCATCGGAATGTAAATCCGGAGCTGGGGTACCTGCGTCTCACGTCGGCGGTCCTCGTCATGGCGGCTACTTCTACGTGCTGTGGCGCGCGGGCTGGCAGCCGGGCGACCCAACGGGGACCGGCAGCCCGTTGCACCATGCCTACGCGACGGCGACCACGGCCACCTTCGGCACGGCCGCCCTTCCTCTGGACGTCGTCCTGCTCGTCGCGACGTTCCCGGTCCTGGTGTGGGGCACGGACGAGCTGCGGCGCGCCAGGCGGCGCCGTCAGCGGACGTCGGCCGTCCCCGGTTCGTGGCCGCCCTGGTCGAGGCGGAAGGGCGGGTAGGCGTCCGTCATGAGGCTCGCGTAGGCGGCGACGCGCAGGACCCAGCGGTTCAGGCCGACGATCAGGGCGAACAGGTCACGCGGATACCGGTCGGTGAAGGCCACGGCGAAGCCCGCGATGAGCGCGAGCAGGGTGATCAGGCCGCTGCTCCACCATCCCGCGTGCATGCCGCTGGTGAAGAAGGCGATCACGAGGTATTGGGGGATGGCGAGCAGCCACCACTTGACCAGGACCATCGAGCGGGAGAGCCGCTCCGGGTAGGCGATGTCCAGCCGGGCCGGGTAGTCCGGCTCGGGGCCCAGGCTGAAGGGCGGGTAGCGGTCGGTGCCGAGGGCCCCGTACGAGTAGTACGAGACGCGCCAGGACCAGCGGAGCACGCCGAGGTTGAAGTCGAACAGGCCCCGGGGGAAACGCTCGGTGAAGAGGATGGCGAAGAACGCGATCACCGTCACCACGAAGAAGGCGATCCAGAGGAAGAACAGCACGATCCAGTGCGGGATCACCAGGATCCACTTGACCAGCCACAGCCAGCGGGACAGCCGGCTGTCGAGTTCGGCGGATACCGTCACGGGACCATGCGGGGCGCCAGGGATGTCCATGATCGTCACTTCCTCGACAGGTCGTCGTCTTCGTACCTGAGCCGGTCGACGACCCCCACGACACCATCGACGCTGTTGCAGAGCCTGAGGAGCACCGGCACGAGGCTGCGGCGGCTGACCGTGCCGCTGAGGGTGACCCGGCCGTCCACGACCTCGACCGAGAGGGCCGACGGGCTCAGCCCCAGGGTGTGGGTGACGACGTCCTCGATGATCTCCTCCTGGATCGCCCGGTCCCGACGCAGGAAGAGCTGGACGAGGTCACTGCGGCTGAGCACACCCACGAGGCGCCCGTCGTCGTCGACCACGGGCAGGCGCTTGACCCCGGACCGGTCCATCACACGGGCGGCCCGCACCACGCTCCACTCGGGTCGGGCGACGACGGCGGGGCTCGACATGAGGGCGCCCGCGGTGTCGAGTACGGCCCCGGCGGCACGGCGGCGTACCAGGTCCGCCTCCGAGACCACGCCCAGTGGCCGGTTCGACTCGTCCACCACGCACACCGCGGTGATGTCGAACTCGTCCAGGAGTCGTGCGATCTCCTTGAACGTCGTGCCCGGATCGACGCTGACCGCCGTAGGAGTCATCAGATCCGCGACGCTGCGGTGCCTCATCGCTCGTCACCTTCTCGCGCGTTCGACCGGCGGCCCCCACATTCAGGATCGCCCGCTGCCGCCGCCCTGGGGAGGGCCGTCCGGTCCCTGGGGTTGCCCGTGGTCGTCGGCGTAGGCCGCGAAGACCCGCTCGGGCCCCTCGCCCGTGCGCAGGAAGCGCTCGTCGAGCACGACGGCCAGGTCCTCCCTTGCCCTACGCAGTACCGACGCGGAGAGCCTGACGTCCGGGTGGTGCGCCCCGCCGGCCTGGTCCGCGAGGCCGAGGGCGTAGCGGAGCTGTCCGGGCAGCGACGTGTTCTCGTCCCCGTCGTGGAAGTAGTACGTCTCGGCGTACTGCGGGAAGTCGACCGTGATCGTGGAGAGGGCCGAGGCGAGTCCGTCCGGGAGAGCGGAGCCGCCGTCGGAGTCGAGGGCCTGGGCGGTCGCCCGGCTGCATCACGAGCCTGCTCGGACCTCCGTGGCGGGTCGGGTGCCAAAGGCAGCCCCCGCCGGATGTTCCCGGTGCTACCGCGCGGCTCGCGTCCGCGCCTCGATCCGGTGTCGTACGACGGTCGTCAGAGCCGACAGCCGGGCGGACACGACCGGTACCGGTGGCACAGGGTCCTCGATGCGGCCCGCGGCCTCCGACAGGGCGGCGACGTCGGCCTCGAAGCGGGCGCGGGCGGCTGCCAGAGTGTCGGGCGGTTCCGTGCGGAGCCCGCCGCGCATCATGGTCCGCAGCAGTGGCTCCGTGCCCTCGGGCGGCTCCTCGTTCGCCAGGCCGATGACGTCGCGGAGGTCGTGTCCGCGGAACACCTGCTTCGGGGCCGGAGCCGTCATCTTCGCCGACGAGAGCTTCATGACGGGCCGCCCGTCGTACTCGACCAGTTTGTACGCCGCGTCCAGATACGGGGCGTCGGCGGCCGTGCCGACCTTCGTCCCCACGGCGAAGACGTCGACGGGTGCCCCGTCCCGTACGAGCGTGGCGACGGCGTACTCGTCGAGGCCGCCGCTCGCGATGATCTGCACGTCTCTCAGCCCCGCCGCGTCGAGTGCGGTACGGGCACGTCGGGCGAGCGCTCCGAGGTCGCCGCTGTCGAGGCGGATTCCGCAGCCCGGGCCGAGTCCCAAGTCGTCGAGGACGCGCGCGGCCGTCGCCACCCCGCGATCGGTGTCGTACGTGTCGACCAGGAAGGTCACGGGACCCGGATGGGTGCGGGCGAAGGCGCGGAAGGCGTCCTCCTCCGAGGCGAAGGCCTCGATGTAGGAGTGGGCCATGGTGCCGGAGGCGGGAATGCCGTACCGGGTCGCGGCGGCGACGTTGCTGGTGCCCGCGAACCCGACCAGGGCGCAGAGCCGCGCCGCCTGCATGCCGGCCTCGGGTCCGTGGTTCCGGCGCAGGGAGAAGTCCACCAGGGGCCGCCCGGCGGCGGCGAGCACACAACGCGCCGCCTTGGAGGCGACCGCCGTCTGGTGGCAGAGAAGGGACAGCAGGTACGTCTCCACGAGCTGGGCCTGCGGCAGGGGCGCGGTGACTTCCAGGAGCGGCTCACCTGCGAGGACGAGCCGTCCTTCGGGTACGGCGCGGACCTGGCCGTCGAACGACAGGCCGTGTAGCGCTTCCAGGTCCTCGACCGGCCGACGCAGGGCCTCCGCGAACTCCAGGACGTCGGAGCGGCCCACCCGGAACCGGGAAAGATAGTCGAGGGCCGGTTCGAGCCCCGCCGCGACGAGGAATCCGCGGCCAGGGGGGAGGTCGCGGACGAAGAGGCTGAAGGTGGCAGGCGCCCGCATGTCTTCCCGCAGGTACGAGAGCGCCATCGTGACCTCGTACAGGTCGGTGCTGGTGACCGGGGACATGCTTCGAGCATGCGCGGCGGACCGGTGACCTGTACCGGAACGGCCGGACATGGCTAGGTCCGCCCCTCGGCGGTGAGCTCGCACCGTACGTCCACCACGCCTTCGACAGCGCGGGCCAGGCGGGCCGCGAGCGGGATGAGCGCGCCGTCGCGGACCTGGCCGGACAGCGTCACGACTCCGGCGTCGACGCGGACGTCGACCCGGCGCTGCGAGAGTGGGAAAAGGTGCTCGACGACGTCGCGGCGCACGTCGGCGGCGAGTTCCTCGTCCGGGCGGAGGAACACCTTGAGGAGGTCGGACCGGCTCACGATGCCCTGGATGACGCCGCTCGCGTCGACGACCGGCAGCCGCTTCACGCGATGGGCGGCCATGAGGCGGGCGGCCTGGGGCAGGGACGCCTCGGGAGTGACAGTGACCGGGGGCGAGGTCATCAGGTCCTCGGCCCGGCGAGAACCGGCCTTGGCGGTGGCGTCGAGCCGTCGCATCTGTTCGACGAGACCGGGGCGGTGGTCGTGGAACTCCTCCTTGAGGAGCAGATCGGCCTCGGAGACCACCCCGACCACGCGGCCCTCGCCCTCGATGACCGGTACGGCGGTCACCTTCCACCGCTCCATGGCATCGACGATCTCCTTGAAGTCCGCGCCGGGCCGGACGGCGACGACCTTCTTGGTCATCACGTCGGCGACGGTGAACGGCTGAGGTGTCATCGCTCTTCCCCTACGTGCGGGCTCGGCGCGCCGGCGCTGCCGCAACGGCTGCGGGTACCGGAGCGAGTTCGTTCGGCGGCATCCTCATGGTGTTCATGGTGCGCCTCCAGCTCTCCTCCCTCACAGACTCTCGCGCGGCGGTCCTGCCCAGGTAGGGCCGAGCAGGTCACAGCCGGGACCGTTGGGCCCCGGTCAGCGGGCCAGGACGGCCTCCCCGGAGCGGGGTACGACGGCTGTCCAGCCGAGTTCGCGGTCGATGCGATCGCGCAACGCGCGACCTCGGCCCGTACTGGCACGTACTCGCCGAACATCTTCAGCGTCCGGGCCCCGTCCACCAGGTCCCGGGCCCGGTTCCCCGCGGTGGCGAAGCCGACCACGACCACGGCATCGCGCGGGTCGGGCAGCAGCCGGTGGAGTCTTCCCCACCGCCTGCGAGGTCGGGGTCATGAACGGCGCGGTGCACCCCGCCGACACGGTGGTCGTGGTGGGTTCTATGACGCCCGCGCCCGTCCCGCACACGAACTTCCAGGGCTGTGCGTTGTGCAGGGAGGGTGCCATGGCGGCGTCCTCCCTCAGCGAGGTCACGAGCGGTCGGGTCAGAGCGGTGGCGGACACGGTTCGTCATGTCTGCGGTGAGTCACCAGGAGATGTCGCCCGGAGTCCGGGTGGAGGAGGCGAGGCGGGTGTCGTCTTCGTGGAAGGACAGCCGGTCCACGACGGCGACGACGCCGTCGACGCGTTCGGTGAGTCCGACGAGCGTCAGGGCCTGACTCCGCCGCCGGACGCGGCCTCCCAGCGTCACCACGCCGTCGAGGACGTGCATGTCCACCGTGTTCCCGGGCAGGTCCATGGTGTCCGTGAGGACGTCTTCACGGATGCGGCGCCGGATCTCCGCGTCCGGGCGGAGGTAGACGCAGAGCAGATCGCGGCGGGTCACGATGCCGACCAGTCGTTCCTCCTCGTCGACGACGGGCAGGCGTTCGACTCCGCGGCGCACCATCAGCCGTGCGGCGTCCGCCACCGTCTCCTCGGCGTGAACGGTGACGGCCGGCGTGGTCATCAGCTCCCGGGTGGTGAGTTCGTGGCGGGCCAGGAGGTCGCTCTCGGAGACGACTCCGACGACATGGTCGTCGTCGTCCACGACGGGGACCCCGCTGATGTCGTGCTCGGCGAGCAGCTTCGCCACCTCCCGGAACGAGGTCGCGGGGACGGCGGAGACCACGTCGTCGCTCATCAGACCGCCGACCTTCATGTGCTTCATCACCGCGCCTCCTGTTCGGGGGTTCGGCCGGTGTGCTGTCTTGTGACACCACCCTCCACCGCCCGCTCGGGGGCGGCGAGGGCCGAATGGTCCACCCTCAGGCCCGAACGGACTCGTCGCCGCCGGCCCGCGCTCAGCCCCGCCCGTGTAGGACCTTTGGCCCCGTCGTTGGCCCCAGCGGCCCTGCGGCCGCTCGGGACCAGCTGCCAGGGTGGAAGGCGTCCCCCGGACCGCGTGAGGAGGAGCAATGGACGGAACCCCGGCCTGTCCCGGCCCCAGCAGGGTCGTCGTCGGCGTCGACGGAGCATCGTCCGCACGCACGGCGGTGATGCGGGCGGCATCGGAGGCGGCCCTGCGGGGCAGCACGCTCTTCCTCGTCCATGCGGCCGGCACGGACGCACAGGCCCCGTTTCTGTCCCGGGCGGAGATCGCCAGGAACCGGCAGGCGGGAAGGGAACTGCTCGACCGGACCGCCGAGGCGATCACGGCGCGCCACCCCGGGCTCACGGTCGTCACGGAACTCACCGATGGCGGGGCCGCCGACGGGCTGCGCGGCGCCGCCGCCCTGACCGGCACGATCGGCGTCGGGCACCTGGGCCTCGGCGGGTTCCCCTCGTTGTCGCTCGGATCCGTCGGCCTTCAGGCCGCGGCCGGAGCCTCCACGCCGGTGGCCATGGTGCGCGGTACCGCGGAGCCCGTCGACGCCTGCGTGGTTCTCGCGGCGGTGCGGGACGAGGCCGACGTGGGCTGCGCCCGTGCGGCGGCACGCGAGGCCTGCTGCGCGAGGTACCTCGTCGGTGGCCGGCTCTCGCCCGGATACCTCGGACCCGCCCTCGGCCGGACCGCGCTCAGCCCGCTGCAGCACGCCCACTGCCCTGAGGAGCTCGTTCCCCGGCAAGGGCCCGGACACGGGAGCACGTCATGACCAGCACCACGGATCGCCGTGACATCGTCGGCGGTGTCGACCCGGTCAAGAACTGGCACATGGCCCTCGCCTGGGCCGCGGACGAGGCTCACCTGCGAGGCGTGGGACTGCGCCTGGTGGTCGCGGTACCCCCGCGGCACGACACCCGACACGTCGACGACACCCCTCGGCACCTGGCACAGCGGAAGGCCGGTACGGAGGCTCTGCGTACGGCACTCGCCTGGGCGCACGCCCGGCAGCCGGACATCGAAACCACCTCCTCCCTTCTTGACGGGTTCCCGGCGGCATCCCTGGCCGCTCTGTCGGACCAGGCCTGCCTGATCGTGCTCGGATCACGGCACCTCAGCCGCCCCGAGGAGTTCCTGAGCGCCGGCTCCCAGGTCGTACCGGTCACTGCGAAGGCGCACTGCCCGGTGGCCGTCGTCGTCGGCCGCCGGGGCCGGGGCGGGTACTCCGGGATGCGCGTCGGCTCCGTCGTCCACGGCCTGCTCCATCGCGCCCACTGCCCGGTGATCACCGTCCCCGTGGGGTGAGCGGACCATGACCGCGTCGGCAGCGGACCGGGCACTCGCCTCGGTTCGGGACACCACGGGGCTCACCGAGGCGGAGGCCACCCGTCGGCTGGCCGACACCGGCCCCAACGAGGTCACCGCGAGAAGGCCCGTACGGCTCCACAGCAGGGTCCTGGCCCAACTGACGGACCCGCTGATCATGGTGCTGCTCGGGGCCGTCGTACTGACCCTCGCGATCGGTGACCATCCCGACGCGATCGTCATCGGACTGGTCGTCCTCGTGAACACGACCGTCGGTGTGGCACAGGAGATCCAGGCGGACAACGCCGTCGCCGCACTCTCGGCCCTCACCGCCCCGCACGCGCGCGTACGGCGCGAGGGCGTAGTCCGCGACCTTCCGGCAGCGGCGGTCGTTCCAGGTGATGTCCTCCTGCTCGGTGAGGGCGACATCGTCGCCGCCGATGCCGAGCTCGCCGAGGCGTCCGCCGTTCTGCTGGACGAGTCCATGCTCACCGGGGAGTCCGTGCCCGTCGACAAGGACGCCGGAGCGGCCCTGAGCGCGGGCACGGTCGTCGTCCGCGGCCGGGGCGTGGCCATGGTCACGGCGACCGGGGTGTCCAGCGCGCTCGGCCGGATCGCGGCCCTTCTCGATGAACGTCGCGAGCCGACCCCGCTGCAGCGCCGCCTCGCCGCTCTCGGGCGCGTCCTCGCGGCCGTGACGCTCGCCCTGTGCGTCCTGGTCTTCGCCCTCGGCCTGGTGCGGGGCCTCCCGCTGGCCACGATGGCGGTCACCGCCATCAGCCTGGCCGTGGCCGCGGTCCCCGAATCCCTTCCCGCCGTCGTCACCCTGGCCCTGGCACTCGGAGCCCGGCGCATGGCCGCCCGGCACGCTCTGGTGCGGCGGCTGCCCGCGGTGGAGACGCTCGGCTCGGTGTCCGTCCTCGCCACCGACAAGACCGGCACCCTGACCGAGGGCCGCATGGTCGTCCAGCACGTCTGGACACCGCGGGTGAGCGCCGAGCTCACGGGCGTGGGGTACGAACCCGAGGGCGAGGTCCTCGTCGCCGGGAGACCGGCGGAATCGGACGATCTCGAGCCCCTGACGGAGCTCCTGACCGTGACCGCCCTGTGCAACGACGCCACGCTGCGCCCGGCGGACGACCGGAGGCCCGACGGCCGCTGGACGGCTCTGGGCGACCCCATGGAAGCCGCCCTGCTGGCGGCCGCTGCCAAGACGGGCTGCCCGGAGCCGGAGGCGCTGTCGGTGACCAGCCCCCGGATCGGAGAAGCGCCGTTCGACAGCCTCCGCAGACGCATGACCACCCTCCACAAGGCCGATGGAGACCGGGTGCTCGTCTGTCTGAAGGGCGCACCCGAAGCCGTCCTCGATCCTGCGGTCCTGCGGGATCCTCCGGAGGTACTCGCGGCGGCCCACCAGGAGGCCGCGCGCTTGGCCGCCCGCGGATACCGCGTGCTCGCAGTCGCCTCGGGCGTACGGAACGACCTCCCGAGCATCCTCACCGAGGCGGAGGCGGGGCTCGCGCTCCTCGGCCTCGTCGCGCTCAGCGACCCGCCCAAACCGCATGCCGCAGCGACCCTCGCCTCCTGCCGGGCGGCCGGCATCACCCCCGTCCTCATCACCGGGGACCACCCGGCGACGGCTCGGGCGGTGGCGTCCCAGGTCGCACTCCTGGGTGACCGCGGCGAGACGGAAGGCCACGTCGTCACCGGGGCGGACGTGGCCGCGGGCCGAGTCGCCGACCTCACCTCCGTGCGGGTCTTCGCCCGTACGGACCCCCAGCAGAAGCTGGACATCGTGGAGGCGTGGCGTGCCAGGGGAGCGGTGACCGCCATGACCGGCGACGGGGTCAACGACGGTCCCGCCCTGCACCGCGCCGACATCGGCGTCGCCATGGGCGCACGCGGCACGGAGGTCGCCCGGCAGGCCGCCGACCTCGTCCTCACCGACGACGAGCTCTCGACGGTCGTGGCGGCCGTAGAGGAGGGAAGGCGTGTCTACGACAACATCCGCCGCTTCCTCGTCTACGGGATGGCCGGCGGCGCGGCAGAGATCCTCGTGATGCTCATCGGCCCGCTGCTCGGGCTGCCGCTGCCCCTTCGCGCCGGCCAGATCCTGTGGATCAACCTTCTGACACACGGCCTCACCGGCGTCGCGATGGGCGCCGAACCCGCGTCCCCGGGAGCGATGCACCGCCCTCCGCGCCCACCCGACCAGCACATTCTCGGCGGTGGCGCCTGGCAGAGGCTGCTCCTTCTCGCGGCCGTCGTCGCGGCGGCCTCCCTCGGCGCAGGCCTCGCCGCCCAGGCACTGGACCTGGCCTGGCAGAGCGTGCTCTTCCTCGCCCTGCTCGCCGCGCAGCTCGGCGTCGCCCTGGGACTGCGCACCCGACTTCTGAGCAAGGAGAACCCGTTCCTCCCTCTGTCCGTCCTCGCCTCTGCCCTTCTGGCGGCGGCAGCACTGTACGTGCCCTTCCTGAACTCGATCCTGGAGACCGAGCCACTCGGCTGGGCGGGCGCCGGGATCGCTCTCGCGTGCGCGCCCGCCGGATTCGTGGCGGCCCGCGTCGTACGGACCGCCTTCCACCCAGGGCGCCCGACAGGAACGGGTGGTTCATCCGGACTACGGTGAAGGTGCGCGCCACGGGTGGAGCCCGGGCGCTCGATGCAGCCGGAGGTCTCGATGGGCCGGGAGGACACCAAGCCCGCAGGTGCACGGCTGCCACGGCTGCGACTGGACGAGCTGCTCGACGAGGTCCAGGTGCGTATCGACGAGGTGCGTGGCACCAGGGACCGGCTCAACGGGCTCCTCGAAGCCGTCATGTCCGTGGGCCGCGAACTCGACCTGCCGCAGGTGCTGCGCGACATCGTGGAGTCGGCTGTGACTCTGGTGGACGCCGAGTACGGAGCCCTGGGCGTCATCGGTGACGACCGGAAACTCTCCGAATTCGTCCCCATCGGCATCGACGACGAACTCCGTGAGCGGATCGGCGCGCTGCCGTCCGGACACGGCATCCTCGGCGAACTGATCCGCAACCCCAAGGCGCTGCGCCTCGCCGAGCTGTCCGAGCACCCGGCCTCGTACGGCTTCCCGGCCCAGCATCCGCCGATGCACACGTTCCTGGGCGTCCCCATCCGGGTCCGCGACGAAGTGTTCGGCAACCTCTACCTCACGGAGAAGCGCGGAGGAGCCGACTTCGACGCCGAGGACGAGGCCGTCGTGACGACTCTGGCCGTCGCGGCCGGCATCGCCATCGAGAACGCCCGCCTCTACGAGGAGGGCCGCCTGCGTCAGCGCTGGCTGGCCGCCAGCTCCGACTTCACCAGCGCCCTTCTGTCCGGTGCGGAGGAGGCCGAGGTCCTCGGCGGAATGCTGGAGCAGGCGGTGGACATCGCGGGCGCCGACATGGGGGTCTTCTACCTGGTCGGACCGGGCGGCGAGCTGCGGGGCTCGCTGGCCAGCGGCGAGGGCGCCGAGACGCACCGGGGCGTCGTCCTCCCGAACAGCGAAGGAACCCTGGTCGAGGCCGCCCTCGCGCAGGACGGTCTGGTCACGGTCGCCGACGTCGAGAACGAACCGACCATCACGATGCAGACCGAACGGTGGAAGGGGTACGGACCGGCAGTGGCCGTCGCGGTCGGCACCAAGGAGCAACTCAGAGGGGTGCTGATCCTCGCGCGGTGTCACGGGCGGCCCGCCTTCGCGACCGTCGAGGTCACCGCGCTTCCCGGATTCGCGGGCCAGGCGGCACTGGCGCTCGAACTGGCCGACCGCCGTCGTGACGCCGAACAGATCAGCCTTCTGGAGGACCGCGACCGGATCGCCCGAGACCTCCACGATCTGGCGATCCAGCGCTTGTTCGCCACGGGGATGACCCTGCAGAGTGCCCGGCGCTTCGTCGAGCACCCGGAGGCCGTGGACCGACTGGCCCGGGCCATCGACGATCTCGACGCCACCATCAAGATCATCCGATCGACGATCTTCGGCCTCCGGGAACACGACACCCCGGGAACCGCCCCGAAACTGCGAAGGCGCCTGGTCAAGGCCGTGGATTCGGCGGCGACGACGCTCGGATTCACTCCGGCGCTGCGAATGGAGGGCCTGATCGACACCGACGTACCGACGGAAGCGGCCGAGGAGGTGCTCGCCGTCCTCGGGGAGGCCCTCACCAATGTGGCACGGCACGCCCGGGCCCGAACGGCGGAGGTGTCGATCGTGGCCGACGACGGCGTGCTGGCGGTGACGGTGAGTGACGATGGCGTCGGCATACCGCACGGCGGCAGCCGCAGCGGATTGCAGAACCTGTCCGAACGGGCCGAGCGGCTGGGCGGCACGCTTTCGGTCCACGCACGAGCGGCGCCCGGCAGCGGCACGGTCCTCGAGTGGCGGATCCCACTCTCGACCGAGCTGAAATGAAGGCTTCTACGTCCCCTCGGCGTCGTGCTCGTGGACCTGCGCGGCGATGACGGCCGCCTGTACGCGGCGTTCCACGCCGAGCTTGCCGAGGAGCCGGGAGATGTGGTTCTTGACGGTCTTCTCCGACAGATAGAGCCGCTTCGCGATCTGCCGGTTGGTGAGCCCCTCGCCGATGAGTTCGAGTACCGACCGCTCCCTGTCGGACAGCACAGCGAGCCGCTCGTCCTCCGGAGGATTCGCCGCCTCGGGGTCGCGAAGCGAGTGCATCAGCCGGGCCGTGGTGGCCGGATCGAGCATCGACTGCCCGGTGGCCATGGTCCGTACCGCCGCCACCAGATCCGACCCCTTGATCTGCTTCAGGACGTACCCGGCCGCCCCAGCCATGATCGCGTCGAGAAGAGCGTCCTCGTCGTCGAACGACGTCAGCATCAGGCACGCCAGGTCAGGCATTCGAGACCGCAGCTCCCGGCACACCGAGATGCCGTCCCCGTCGGGCAGGCGCACGTCGAGGACCGCCACGTCCGGCCGCAGGGCGGGGCCCCTGGCCAGTGCCTGCTCCGCCGTCGCCGCCTCGCCGACCACTTCCATGTCGGGCTCGTCGTCGATCAGGTCGCGAAGGCCCCGGCGGACGACCTCGTGGTCATCGACGAGGAAGACCCGTGCGGGTGTGGCGGCTGCCGGCAGATCGGACATGGCGACCCCTGCGGTCGGTGGGTTCGTATCCGCCCCCACAAGGATTGTCCGTCATGCGGCGTCTTCGTGGGCACCGAGAGCCATCCGCACGTCGACAACACCCTCCACCGCCCGGTCACGGCCGGGCTCGACATGAGCTCCCCGGCCCGCAGGGCTCCGGCCTTGGCCGCTTCGGCGAATTCGTCCGACGGTGACGCCGCCGGGCGCGGCGGCCGCGTCGACGGTGCCTGGGGGAGTGCCGCCGTCTTCCGGCACGCGGTCGAAGAGTCCTGGCTGGTCCACGCACGCGACACGCGTGGGGTGAGGCCGACGGACGACGGTCACAGCGCTCTTCGGCCGCACCTGCGTCTGACGGAGGCGGCGCTGACAGCCGTCTGAGGCCTGGGACACGTGAGGCCTACCCCTCCGAGGCGCCACCACCACGTGGGGTGTGGCGCCGAAGCGTGCCATGCGCGGCCCGCCCACCGGCCCGCTATATCTTCCGGAGAGCGCGGAGTCCCCCTCGCCGCCCTGCTCGCGGACGCCGGGCCCGCAGGACGGCGACAACCACCCCGCACTCGACCGGAAGGGCCCGCCACCGTGACCGGACGCATCACCGAGCCAACCGCGAGCCCGAGTCAGCAGGAGGCCTTCGGTGAGGCACGCTGGCCGATGGCCACGGCCGTCGTCACCGCGATGGCGCTGACCATACTGCTTCCCGACGACCTCCGTCTGGCTCCGCGCTGGGTTCTCCCGGCCGTCGAGGGACTGCTTCTGCTCGCGCTCATCGCCGGCGACCCGGGCCGGATCGACCGGCGCTCGACGGTGCTGCGTACGATGTCGATCGCCTTGGTGGGCGTTCTCGCGTTCAGCGCTGTCTGGTCCACCATCCAGCTGATCGACGACATCCTCCACGGTGGCAAGGAGACCGCATCCGCCACCAGCCTGCTGCGGTCGGGCGGCACCGTGTGGGCCTCTACCGTTCTGGCCTTCTCCTTGCTGTACTTCGAACTCGACAGCGGCGGGGCCGCCGCCCGCGCCCACCACATGCCCCGTACGCCCGCGCTTGCCTTCCCCCAGCAGCTCAGCCCCGAACTGGCAAGCGTCGGCTGGCGGCCCCGCTACGTCGACTACCTCTACCTCGCGCTGACCAACGCCACCGCGTTCAAGCCCCACCGACGTGATGCCCCTGGCGCCCTGGGCCAAGATCGCCATGGGCGTCCAGTCCCTTGTCTCCCTCCTCATCCTCGGGCTGGTGGTGGCCCGCGCCGTCAACGTCCTCGCCTGAAGCAGCGCCAGGACGGGCCTTCACAGGGGCTCCGTCCAGCCGTTTCGTACGGTGTGAGCGCCCAGAGCACCAGAAGTGGATCCGGCAAGGCGGCGGACGGAGCCTTCCTGCTGGTCGGAAGCATTCAGCCCGGACAGGTTGTCCAGGATGACGTAGATCGGGGCGCCGTCCGGGCGGGCCGCGACCAACACCTTCGTCTGCGCAACGCTGACCGCTGTGAAGCCCTGAGCGCCGTCGGGACACGTCCGCCCTGAAGACGTTGACGCCCCACACGTGACTCGGATGCCGCACGCTTGTCGGCGTTTCTTATGTCCTTTTTCTGACACTCTGCTACTTCATATGCCTGATAGGGCGCTGGAACGTCCCCCAGGGGGTGCGGGTGAACGCGGTGAAGCGGAGCCGGACGAGGAGGGCCGCGGCGGGAGTCTCGGCCGTGGTGCTCCTGCTGATCACGGGGTGCGACGTGCCGGGGGTCTACCGGCCCGCCCGCCCCGCGAGCGGCGGTCCGTTCACCTTCTACGTGAGTCCGGACGGCGACGACGAGAACGACGGCATGTCACCGGAGAAGCCCTGGCGGACCCTGGACCACGCGAACTCCGCGAACTTCCAGCCCGGTGACAGGCTCCGGCTCAAGGGCGGCGAACGGTTCCGCGGCAGCGTCACCCTGGAGGAGGGCGAGGCGGGCAGCGCGGCGCGGCCGGTGGTGATCGAGTCGTACGGCAAGGGCCGGGCCACGATCGCGCCCCGTGGCACCTCCGGCATCACCGTGCACGACACCGCGGGTGTGGAGATCAGGAACATCGCGCTGGTCGGCGACCGCAAGGCGTTTCGCGAAGGTGTCGGGATCGCCTTCCGTGCCACCCGCCCCGGGGAGCGGAGGCTCGCCCACGTCAGGATCGTGAACGTGGAGGCGCGCGGCTTCCAGAACGGGATCAGCGTCGGCGCGGAAGGCGACGCCGTCACGGGCTACAGCGACGTGCGCGTCAGCGATGTCTCCGTGCACCACAACCTGGAGGCCGGACTCGTCTTCTACGGACCGGAGTTCAAGGCGGACAGTCCGGTCTACGCGCACTCCGGGCTGCGGATCGAGCGGGTCACGGCGTCCTCCAACACCGGTGACCCGGGCAGTGACAGCCGCAACACCGGAAGCGGCATCGCCCTCGGCAGCGTCCGGGACGCGACGGTGCTGCGCTCGGTGGCCCATGACAACGGCGCGCGCTCCGCGGCCGACGCCGAAGAGGGCCCCGAGGGCATCTGGGTGTACGACGCCACCGGCGTGGTTCTGGAGAACAACCGCTCCTACCGAAACCGGACCGGATCCCGGGTGGACGGCGGCGGTTTCGGCCTCGACAACAATGTGTCCCGATCGGTCATGCAGTACAACCTCGCCTACGGCAACGACGGGCCGGGGTTCCTCGTCTATTCCGGAAAGGCGACCGGCGCCCACCGGGACAACGTCGTCCGTTTCAACATGAGCTGGGACGACGCGCGGAAGCTCCCCGAGTACGGTGGCATCGTCGCCTACGGCTCCCGGATGAAGAACGTGGACATCTACAACAACACGGTCGTGATGCGGACCAGGGATCTCGCCTCCGCGGAGGCGGCGGGAAGCCGGCCCCCGGCTCTGCGGCTGCGCGACGGCATGACCGGCGTGAGTGTCCACGACAACATCCTCGCCACCGACGGGGGTCCCCTGATCGAGACCGAGTCGTCGTACCTCCCCGGCACGCACCAGTTGCGGGGCAACGTCTACTACAGCGAGGGCCCCTGGTCTCTGGGCTGGGGGAGTCGGCGCTACACCGACCTCGCTGACTGGCGTACCGCCTCCGGTCAGGAGCTCCTCGACGGTGAGCCGACCGGCACCGGCGACGACCCGTGCCTGCGCGCTCTGACCGTACCCGTCGCCGACCCCGCCGGGGCCGAGAACCTGGTGCCGCGGTGCGAGGGCGAGGTGTCCGTGAGCATGGGCCCGCAGGCATCCGGCGTCGACGCGGGCCCCGTCGACTACTTCGGCAACCGGCTCCCGGACGTCCTGCGGCCCGGCGCCGCGCAGTAGCGCACCGCCCACCGAGCCGGACACCGAGGCCTCCGGAGCCGGCGCGGGCCGGCTCCCCTCGATCTCCCCGGCGCGTTCCCCGCGACGTCCTCGGCGGCCGGACGTGCCATGGCGCCGATCCGCCCGCCCGGTCCAGTACGCCGACGCCGCCCCGCCCGCCCGGTCCAGGACCGGGCGGGCGGGGCGGCGTCGGCGTACTGGAGGCGGTCTAGGCCCTGCCGGTCGGCAGCGCCGGGGACAGGGTGGTGGTGCGGTCCGCCTCGACGGCCGGCGAGGCGATCGTGGCCCGCAGCGGCTCCCCCGCCCGAGCGGCCGGCGGCCGGTCCGCCGGCGCGGGACGGCCGAGCGCCTTGACGGTCCAGCCGGCGGCCCGCCACTCGTCGTGCGGTAGCGCGTTGCGCGCGTCGACGAGGACCGGCGTGCGGACCACCAGGGCCAGCTTCACCGGGTCCAGCTCGCGGTACTGCTCCCACTCGGTGAGGTGCAGAACGAGCTCCGCTCCCTGGCAGGCCGTCAGGAGGTCTGCCTCGCAGCGCAGTTCCGGGTGGGTGCGGCGCGCGTTCGCGGTGCCCTCCGGATCGTGCACCCGGATGTCGGCGCCCTGCCGGTGCAGCGCCGCCGCCACCGCCAGCGCCGGCGAGTCACGCACGTCGTCGCTGTTCGGCTTGAAGGTGGCGCCCAGGACGGTCACCCGGCGGTTGGTCAGGTCGCCCCCGGCCAGCCGGCGGGCGAGGGCGACGGTCCGCGTCCGCTGCCGTTCGTTGATCTCGTCGACCTCGTCCAGGAAGGCCACCGCGGGGCCGACGCCGAGCTCCTGGGCGCGAGCGGTGAAGGCCCGGATGTCCTTGGGCAGGCAGCCGCCGCCGAAGCCGAGGCCGGCGTTGAGGAACCGTCGGCCGATCCGGGTGTCGTGGCCGAGGGCGTCGGCGAGGGTGACCACGTCCGCGCCCGCGGCGTCGCAGACCTCGGCCATCGCGTTGATGAAGGAGATCTTCGTGGCGAGGAAGGAGTTGGCCGCGACCTTCACGAGCTCGGCCGTGCTCGGGTCGGTGCCGATGTACGGGACGCCCGCGTCCAGCATCGGGGCGTACAGCCGGCGCAGCGTCTCGTCCGGCTCCCGGCCGACCGTGCCGACGACGATCCGGTCCGGCCGCAAGGTGTCCTCGACCGCGAAGCCCTCACGCAGGAACTCGGGGTTCCACGCCACGTCGGCCCGTACGCCCGACGGGACGAGCCCCGCGATGCGGGCGGTCAGGCGCGCGGTCGTGCCCACCGGCACGGTCGACTTGCCGACCACCAGACACGAGGCCGGCAGATGCGGCACGAGCCCGTCGACGACGGCGTCGACGTATCGCAGGTCGGCCGCGTGGGAGCCGGCCTGCTGCGGCGTGCCCACGCAGATGAAGTGGACCTCGCCGTGTACCGCCGCCTCGCGCAGACTGGTTCCGAAGCGTAGCCGTCCGGAGGCGAGGGCGCGGGTGAGGACCTCGTCGAAGCCGGGTTCGTAGAAGGGGGGCCGGCCCTCGGCAAGGGCGGCGATCTTCTCGGCGTCGACGTCGACACCGAGGACGTCGTGTCCGATGTCGGCCATGCACGCGGCGTGCACAGCTCCGAGGTAGCCCGTTCCGATGACGGTCAACCGCATACGGTGTTCTCCTGTCTGAGCGCGGGTGGGGTGTACGACGCGACGGGTCAAGGCGCGTAGCCGTGCGGATTCTGCTGCTGGAAGGTCCACGCGTCACGGCACATGGCGGCCAGGTCGTGCCGGGCGGTCCAGTTCCAGGCCGAGGCGACCTTCGTGGGGTCGGCGACGAGTTCGGCGACGTCGCCGGGTCGGCGCCCGGTGACGCTGTGCGGGATCGGCTGCCCCGACACCTCCTCGAAGGTGCGTACGAGCTCCAGGACGGACGCGCCGCGCCCGGTGCCCAGGTTGAAGACCCTCATGCCCGGCTCGTCGTCGATGTGGTCCAGGGCGGTGCGGTGCCCTTCGGCGACGTCCACGACGTGGACGTAGTCGCGGATCCCGGTGCCGTCGGGGGTGGGGAAGTCGTCGCCGAAGACGCTGAGTTCGTCGCGGCGGCCCACGGCGATCTGGGTGAGGAACGGCATGATGTTGTTCGGCACGCCGCTCGGGTCCTCGCCGAGGAGTCCGGTGGGGTGGGCGCCGGCCGGGTTGAAGTACCGCAGGGCGAGTACCCGGAGCTCGGGCACATGCCGGCAGACGTCCGCGAGGATCTGCTCGCAGGTCCACTTGGTGGTGGCGTACGGGTTGGTCGGCGCCGCCGGCGACTCCTCGGTCAGCGGGACGGTCGTGACGTCGCCGTAGATCGAGCAGGAGGACGAGAACACCAGCCGGTGCACGCCGTGGTCGTGCATGGCCGAGACCAGGGCCGTCGTGCCGCCGACGTTGATGTCGTAGTACGCGAGCGGGATCCGCACCGACTCGCCGACCGCCTTCTTCGCGGCGAAGTGGATCACCGCGTCGATCGGGTGGCTCGTGAAGACGCTGTCGAGGGCCCGCCGGTCCCGTACGTCCGCGACGTGGGCCGCCGCGATGGGGCGGCCCGCGATCTTCGCGACCCGTTCGAGGACCTCGGGCGAGCTGTTGGAGTGGTCGTCGAGCACGACGACCTCGTGTCCGGCGCGGAGGAGCTCGACGCAGGTGTGGCTGCCGATGAAACCGGCGCCGCCGGTGACCAGGACGGTCTGGGGCACGGGAACCTCATTTCTCGATCGGTCGCAGGGGCCTTCACCAGGCGTAGAAGCCGGTGAGGTAGGCGGGGAAGACGACGGCCGCGAGCCCCAGCGGGAACAGCGACAGCAGGCCCGCGAGGAGCGGCAGTGCGGCCGTGCGCAGCGCCCGGACGGCGGGGACCCCGGTGGCTCGCGCGGTCTCCTTGACGTGCAGCGCGCCGATCGCCAGCGTCACCGCGGTGTACGAGGCGGAGCCGAGGAGGCAGAGGAAGACGTAGCCGACGGCGGGACCGGTGAACTGGCCGACGAGGGCCGAGCCCGACAGGAAGACCGTGATGAGCAGGTACGGGGCGACGGCGCGCAGCGGAAGCGGCTCCAGGCCGTCGCGCCTCTTCGGGGTGACCTTGAAGGTGACCTGGCGGGGCCGCAGCTTCTGGATCACCGCGGCCAGCACGCCCCAGGCCACGTACGGCCACCGGGAGAGCCCGAAGAGCCAGATCTCCCAGCTGAAGACCGGGGCGTCCTTGGGGCGCGTCAGGCCCCGGCGGCGGCAGAGCAGCGTCAGCAGGATCAGCCAGACGGACAGGCTCCAGAAGTGCGTCAGGAAGGCGAAGTAGTTGACGTCGATCCAGGGAGCGCCGGTGATCGCGGCGATCGGCGGCAGCAGGACGCCCATGACCGTGGCGCCGGCGAGCAGCGGGTAGTACATCAGCGCCGCGGCGAAGCGCGCCCGGAGCCTCAGGGGCATCCGGCCCAGGTGGCGCGGCAGCATGCCCAGGAGCATGACGGCCAGGCTGCGGGACCACTGGAACTCCTGGGTGATCATCGCACCGAAGGTGAGGGGACCTTCGCCGTGCGCGTCCGCGTCGATGGCGAACGCGCCCTGCCAGCCGGCCGAGGTCAGCAGGAAGGAGGTGGAGAAGTCCTCGGCGAGTTCGGGGCCCAGACCGCCGATGTCCCGCAGCGCCTTCGTCCGGACGGCATAGTGCGAGCCGATGCAGACCGGGGCGAGGCCGGCGGAGTGGCCCAGCTGCACGGGCCCGTGGAACATGGCCTCACGGTGCAGCCGGCCGCGGGCCGCCCAGGACTCGTCGGCGTTGGAGTCGCAGACGCTGGGGGCCGCGACGTAGCCGACGGCAGGGTCGGCGAAGGGGCGGACGACCTCGGTGAGGTACGTGGGCGCGGGGACGTGATCGCAGTCGAGCTGGGCGACCACGTCGTACAGGTCGTAGCCCCAGTGGTCGTAGAAGAAGGCGAGGTTGCCCTCCTTGCACCGCGTGCGCCGGGGCCATTGGGCCCGGTGGTAGTCGGCGCGGCCACGCCGGCTGGAGACGTTCACGTCATGGGCGCGGCACCAGTGGAGGATCTCCTCGGTGGGGTCCTCGTCGCAGAGCCAGACGTCGTAGGTGTGCGGGAAGTCCTGGTGGAGCATCGCCTCCAGGGTGCGGCGGGCGATGTCCCAGCCCTCGGACGGGGCGCGGGTGACCACGAACGCGGTGCGGAGGCCGGGCACCTCGACGGCCGGATCGAAGCGGCGCATCCGTAGCAGCGCGACGAGGAAGTGCAGCGGCAGATAGGTCAGGTACAGCAGGAGGGCGCTGTTGATGATCAGCCCTGTCCAGCCGATGCGGTGGGACGGTTCGAACCACCAGACCCAGAACCAGACCAGGCAGGCCGCCCAGCCGAGGGACAGCAGCGCGACCAGGAAGCGGTCGGAGCGTGAGAACGCCCGGACGAAGCTGGACGGGCGGGTGGTGAATCCGTGTGCCGGGCGCGCGAGGACGGGGCCGTCCGGGCCGATGGAGGCCACCGCGCCGTTCGACAGGCTGTGGATCTCCGCGCCCAGCGCCTCCCACTCCGCCGGCGAGCCGGGAGCCGGTGAGGGGAGCGGGGGTTCCTGGGCGGTGCCGGTCCCATGGGCGGGACCTTGCTCCAACGACGTCATGGCAGCAGGTTCTCCAGGCGTTGCGACGGGGTGAGAGGCCCGGGGGAGGAGGCCCGGCGGGCTCGGGGCCGCGGCGGGACCGGCAGGAGGCCCGCCGCGGCCCTTGGGTCAGCCACCCGCGACGGTGGCCCCGGGCGCGGAGGCCGCGACGCCGGTGGCGGCGCCGGCCGGGCCGGGGATCGACTGCGGCGTGAGGGGCGCCGGCGTCGCCGCGGCCAGGGGGACCGTCTCGTCCTGGCCGCCGCGGATCGACGCGGCCGAGGCGACGAGGCGATCCGGGTGGGCGCCGAAGTACGCGACGGTGCGACGCAGGCCCTCGGTGATGTCGATCTCCGGCTCCCAGCCCAGTACCTCGCGGGCGCGGGTGATGACCGGGCGGCGGCGGACCGGGTCGTCGACCGGCAGCGGGTGGTGCTTCACCTCGGAGGACGAGCCGGTCATCTCCAGTACGATGCGGGCGAGTTCGGAGACGGAGCGCTCGACCGGGTTCCCGAGGTTGAAGGGTCCCAGTTCGGAGGAGTCGAGCAGCGCGACCAGGCCTCGGACCAGGTCGTCGACGTAGCAGAAGCTTCGGGTCTGCCCGCCGTCGCCGTAGATGGTGAGCGGTTCGCCGGTCAGGGCCTGGGTGATGAAGCTGGACACCACACGACCGTCGTGCGGGCGCATGCGGGGGCCGTAGGTGTTGAAGATCCGGGCGATGCCGACGTCGACTCCGTGCGTGCGGCGGTACGCGGCGGAGACTGCCTCGGCGTATCGTTTCGCCTCGTCGTAGACGCTGCGGGGGCCGATGGAGTTGACGTTGCCCCAGTACGTCTCCTCCTGCGGGTGGACCAGCGGATCGCCGTAGATCTCACTCGTCGACGCGAGGATGAAGCGCGCGCTGTGACGCAGGGCCAGGTGGAGGGCGTTCTCGGTGCCGCGGCTTCCGACCGCGAGCGTCTCCAGCGGGTGGCGCAGATAGTCGGGAGGGGAGGCCGGGGAGGCCAGGTGGGCGACGGCATCGACGTGGCCGGCGACCTTCACGGACTCGCTCACGTCGGCGTGCTGGAACTCGAAGGCCGGGTGGGCCAGGAGAGGAGCGATGTTCTCGGGGTCGCCCGTCGAGAAATTGTCGAGGCACACCACGGAGTCGCCGCGCCGCAGAAGCGCCTCGCACAGGTGTGACCCAAGGAAACCACCGCCACCGGTCACGGCAACGCGCATGTGTTCTCCAGGGATGAGAAGCGGAATGAATTAAAGATCCGCTCGCACGGATAATCGAACGACGGAATGACCTGAAGATCCGAAAAACAGAGCCATCCCGGAAGACGCAGAACGAGAGTATGGGCATGTGTGGTCATTTCTGCGGAAGCGATTCGCCGGCTGGGCTGATCGGCGGGTGACGTGCGGGGGAGCGTTCGGCTCCACCGCGCAGTTCGTGGTTAGGTCGCATGCCGAACGGCGTAATCAGACGGTGTCACCCGCACGTGTCTGAATCGGTGTGCGAGACCGCCCTCGGACAACCCTCGTGCCCGCCGCGTCGGAGGACGGTCGGAATCGACGCTCCCTCAGGTGCCTGTCGACAGCTGATGCGGTCGGTTGTGGACGGTGAGGGGTGCTGGTCATGCGGACCGACGCACCGTTCTGGGGCTCGCTGGTGTTCGAAGGGATCGACGAGGTGGAGGCCGAGGCGGCACGGCCGCGTTCGGTACGGTCGAGGTGGTCGGCGGACTGCCCGCGCCGGACGTTCGCCGAGCCGTTCTCCCGGCTGGCCGCCCCGTACGCACGGTTCACCACGCGGCTCAACCACGCCCCGGAGCGAGTGGGGATCGCTCTGACCGGCTCGGATGCCGGCACGGCGCCCTCGGATCTCCGGGCACTTCGCCCCGGCCGGCTTCAGGTCCAGAGCTGTTCGCCGAGGACTGCGGTGCTCGGGGCGCCGGGCAGGACGTAGGCCACGGCCGAGGCCCGGTGTTCGAGGAAGGGGTTGAGGGCGTCGCGGGCGGACAGGCGGTTCTGGACGCGGGTGAACTGCTCCGGGTCGCGCATGAACGCGCAGAAGAGGAGTCCGCGGTCGGCCGGGCCGTCGTCGTAGCTGTAGCTGCGCCGGAGCATACGGGCGCCGCGGTCGAAGCGCGGGCTGGCGAGACGCACATGGGCGGTGGCGGGGATGACGTAGGAGCCGTTCGGGTTCTTGGCGTAGACGTCCGGCTCGTCGTGCTCCGCCGTGCCGCTGAGCGGGGCTCCGTCGCGCATACGGCGCCCCATCGCCCGGTCGCGGTGCGCCTCCGGGAGGGCCGCGAAGCCCGCGACGTCCATGTGGATCCTGCGGTAGACCAGCACGGTGCCGTTCCGGTGGGCTCCGGGTGGGCCCCAGACCCACCGCTCGGCCGCCGTCCGGTCGGGATTGGCGGTGCCGTCCTTGGAGCCGAAGAGGTTGCGGGGGGTGGTGCCGGGGGCCGTGTGAGGGAGGAAACCGGACTGGGTCCAGCGCGTCGTGGCTCCGGCGCCGTGCGCGGCGGCGGCGACGAGCTCGGCGACGACGGTGAGGGTCCAGCGGTCGACCGCGCACAGCTGGACCAGGAGGTCGCCGTCGCTGCGGCGCGGGTCGAGGCGGTCGTCGGGGAAGGACGGCAGTTCGGTGAGGGAAGCGGGGACGCCGAGACGGAGGCGGGCGGCGAGCGCGGGCCCGACGCCGACCAGCGAGGTGAGCCGGGTCGTGTCACCGCCCTGGAGCCGGGGGTCCGGCGGGGCGCCGGACGCGGCGGCGGCGAGCGTGCCGGTCAGCGCGCCGAGGACGTCGCGCAGGGTCGTCCGGTCGGCGGTGGCGGAGGTCCGCGGGAGGTCCAGGGAGAGCAGCTGCGTGGCCGGTTGCTGAGGGGCCGTGACGCCCAGCTGCCGGGGACCGTGGAAGGGGATCGGACCCGCGGGGGCGCCGTCGGAGGATCGGCCGTCCGCGCGGTCGCCGCGCGCCAGTTCACCGCCCGCCGCGCCGATCCCGGCCGCGAGCACCGCTCCGCCGGCCAGAAGTGCCCGGCGCCGCCCCACCCGGGCCGAGGGCCGGGATGAATCCTGTTCTTTTCCCTGATCGGTGGGCATGGGCTCATTGGAGACGATAAAACAACATCCATGCAAATCCTGTGTTCACGAGGCCCGTTGGCACGTCCGGGCGGCCCATCGGGCGGGTGGAGGACGGCTCGGCGGCTGTCGGTGCTCGTCGTCGCGGTCGCGTTGGCCGCCACCGGCTGCTCCGGTCCGGAGACGGCGTCCTCCGACGCGCGGCATCCCGCCGGGAGCGTGCTGCGTGTCCCGGGGGACTACCCCACCGTGCAGGAGGCGGCGGACGCCGCGCGCGAGGGCGAGACGGTGCTGATCGGTCCGGGCGTGTACCGGGAGAGCGTGCGCGTCACCAAGCCCCGTGTGGTGCTGCGCGGAACGGACCGCAACAAGGTGGTCTTCGACGGCGGTGTGCGACTGGCCAACGGCATCACCGTGACCGGTGCGGGCTCGGTGGTCGAGAACCTCACCGTGCGCGGCTATCTCGCCAACGGCGTGCTGTTCACCGGCGTGACCGACGAACGACTGCAACAGCGCGGCGCCGGAGGCTCCGCCTACGACCCGCTGGACACCAAGCGCTTCCCCGCTCTCCGGGGCTTCCGCGCGAGCCGGGTGACGGCGTACGACAACGGCCTGTACGGCATCTACGCCTTCGACGCGCGCGACGGCGTGATCGAGGGCTCGTACGCCTCCGGGCACGCCGACTCCGGCATCTACGTCGGCCAGTGCAAGCCCTGCGACACCGTCGTCCGGGACAACACCGTGGAGCGCAACGCCGTCGGCGTCGAACTGACCAACGCGTCGGACCGGTTGTTCGTGCTGGGCAACCGGGTCGCCCGTAACCGGGTCGGCATCACGGTCAACTCCAATGACCTGGAGGCCCTCGCCCCGCAGCGCGGCGCGGTGATCGCCGGTAACGCGGTCGTCGACAACAACGCGCCCGACACGCCCGAGCAGGCGGACGGGGGCTTCGGCATCGGGATCGGGATCGGCGGCGGCACCGGGAACCGCGTCCAGCGCAACCTGGTCCGGGGCAACCGGGCGGCCGGGGTGGTCGTGACCGATCCGCCGGGCCATCCGGCGAGCGGCAACCGCGTCGAGGACAACCGCGCCACCGGCAACGGCACCGATCTCGTCCTGGCCTCGGCCGACCCCGGCAACTGCTTCACGGGCAACCGGCCCGCCACGCAGAGCCCCGCCTCCCTGGAGCGTCTCGCGGGCTGCGGCACCCCCCGCCGCGGTGAGGTGCCGTCCGAGGGCCGGACGACCCCGGTGCAGGTACCACCCGGCATCCCGTTCGACGAGGTACCGGCCCCGCCCGCCCAGCCGCCCCTGTCGGACCCAGGGGCCCCGGGCCGTCCGGCGACCGGTCTGCCCGGGGCCGTCGACCCGGCCGCCTACCCGCTCCCGGAGAACGCGGAGGCCGTGCCGCGCGCCCGCTGAGTACGATCCGGGCGGTCCGAGGCGGGGGTTCGACCGGTCGTCTCCCACGGCCCCGAGCCGGCCCGGGCGGTCCGAGACGGGGCTCGACCGGTCGCCCCCACCGCCCCGAGCCCGGTCCGGCAGGTCCGCGGCACCCCGTTCCAGGGTGGAGGGACGTGCCGGGGCCAGGAGCCGGATCAACGCGTGATCCACGGCGCCTCGGGGAGCTTCGCGCGGCCGTCGCGTCCGAAGAACTCCAGGGTGGCCGGGACACCCAGTCCCGGCATCCGCATCGTCACCCGTCGCAGCCCGCCGTCGCCGTCGACCCAGTACGTCAGCGGCGACCGTCCGCCGTCCGGTCCCGTGCCCCGGGCGGCACCCTGGGCCCGCGGCCCCGCGAACCGGTCGTAGTCACGGCCGTCGAGGCGTTCGCGCGCCAGCCAGCGCGCCCCGGACTGCGCGAGCAGCAGCGGGTTGTCGGGGCGGTCCGCGCCCAGCCCGATCAGCAACTGGAGCCCCGCGTCCAGCGGGTCGGACGTATAGGAGCGCCCGGACCAGCCGGAGCGCGGGACACGCTCGGCCTGCTGCCAGAACGGGCTGCCGTCGCCCTCGGGCGCGGGTGCCAGGCCGAGGCCGCCCGCGTCCCAGACGATCAGCCCCTGGTCGAGCCGCTTCGACGGGGGGCCTGCGGCTCCCGAGGGCCGCGATGTCCCTGAGGCACCGGTGACCCGGTACGTCCCCACGGCCCTGTGGTTCCGGTAGTCCACGACCCCCTGGACCCGCACCACCACGTCGCCGCCCTCGGCGGTGGTGAGGGTCACCGCCACGGGACTGGCCCGGTAGAGGCCCAGCCGGGACAGCGCCAGCCTGGACGCCTCCTCCGTCGTCACCGGCCGGTCCGTGACGGTGCCGGCGGAGAAGGCGCGCCAGGCCACCAGGCCGCCCACCACGGCGCCGCACGCCGTGATCGCGGCCAGCGTTCTGAACCAGAGGGCCCGGCGCGGCTCACGGACGCCGGGCTTCCTCTTCTTCCTCATCATGTGCTCGCTCTCCCTCGTCGGTCGCACAGGAGGGCGGGTTCACGGACCTCTGGTCCGTGAACCCGCCCGAGCCGGACCGGATGGTCACCGGTGCCGGTCGCCCCGCTCAAGCGCTAGGGCTGCTGTCCCTTTCGCTTGCGCCGCATCGTCACGACCAGCGCCGCGCCGAGGACGACGAGCGCACCGCAGCCCGCCGCCAACGGACCCGCCAGGCTGGTGCCGGTGGCCGCCAGACCACCCGAGCCGGAGCCGTCACCCGGGGCGCCCGGTGCCCCCGGCGCACCAGGGGGTCCCGGTTCACCGGGAGCGCCCGGTGCCGGCGTGGTCGGCTTGGGCTTCGACGTCGGTGTCGGCTTGGGCGTCGGCTTGGAGAGCCGCTTGTTGACCGCCGTCACCGAGACCCCGCGGTCGAGGTTGTCGGAGGTCAGCACCAGCGGCCCGAACACCGGCTCCTTCGGAAGGGCGTAGCCGTCCGGCGCCTTGACCTCCTGCCAGTAGTAGGTGCCCGTCGTGCCGGTACCCCCGCAGCGTCCGTCGCCACGGGTCACGCAGGGTCCGCCCACCCGGGTGTCCGGTGCGGCGCCGGAAATCTGCAGGCCCTCGGAGCCGTTCGTCTCCTTCCACAGCTGGAACGTGGCACGGGCCAGGGTCTTGCCGCCCTGGTCCTGTTTGACCAGGCGCAGCGCGCCCTCCTGCTGCCGGAAGCCGAAGTCGTACGTGTGGTCGTTCTGCCCCGGCCCGCCGGTGGTCAGCGCCCGTTCGGGGAACCTCCCCCCTGGCGGGACGACGCCCTTGGAGTCGATGAAGCGGTTGTCGCCGACGCCCGCCTTGGTGGGCACCCACTGATGGAGCGGCCCGTCCTTGGCGTAGTCGGCCGGGTTGTCGAGCCGGATGGTGTACTTGGTCTTCGGCTGGAGGCCGCCGGCGACGTTGGAGTCGTCGAAGTAGTACTCGCCGCGCGGCGACGTCACCGTCGTCCCCACGAGCTTGCCGGTCTCGTCGTACAGGTGGACGGTCGCGCCCGCGACCGGCCGCTGGCCCGGTTTCTGGAGGCCGGTGCGCTCGGGGTCGTACCAGACCCGGTTGCCGATCTGGAGCGGGGCGCGGTCGCAGAGCACCTCCAGGTCGCCCATCGAGGCGCCCTTGCCGAACGGGGCCACCGAGCGGGCCGGGTTGAGACGCAGACCGGACTTGGGGTCCTGGCTGCCGTCCCGCTTGTTGAAGGTGGTGCCGTATCCGAAGGCGGTGCTGTTGGGGTCGAAACCCGAGGTCGCGATGGTGTCCTCGACCTTGGAGAACGCCATGCCCGCGAAGGAGGCGTTGTGGTGGGAACCCATCCGGCTGGTGTCGAAGAACCGGGTGCCCCGAGGGGAGAGCCCGCAGCCGTTGTTGGTGTCCATCACGTACGCGCCGTCCACCAGGCAGGCCTTGTTCAGGTCGCCGCCGGACATCACGGTGCCGACCGAGCCGGAAGCGGGTCCCGCCGGTGCGCGGTCGGCGAAGCGGTCGCGGAACGCCAGCAGCATGGAGCCGTCGGACTCGAAGTCGACCTCGCCCAGCTGCGGTTCGGGCTGGGCGATGTAGGTCGCGCACGCCTGGCCGTTCTGGGAGGTCGGGTAGGTCCCGGTCCAGGGGAACCAGCCCGCTCCGTCGCACGGCGGCGCGCCGACCGTGGACTGGCGCGGGTAGTCCAGTGGCTGGTCGAGGACCGGCCGCTGGAACGCGCCGGTGGCGATGTCGAAGGGGAGGACCACGGCACGCAGATCCGAGGACTTCCCGGTTGACTCACCGGAGCACACCCCGCCGACATAGCCGACGCCGTCGTGCAGGCCGAGGCCGAACGGACGCCAGTCCGCCGCCGCCGGACAGCCCGGATCGGGGATGGCCGTGGCGGCCTCGGGCGCCGACGCCGTCGCCGCCTTGGCGTCGTAGCGGTAGAGCTTGCGGTTGTTGAGGTTGACGACGAGCAGGTCCTGCCCGTCGTCGGTGACCTTGATGCCGCCCAGGCTCTCCTTTCCCGGCACGGTCAGGAAGGCGTCGTCGGTGCCCGGGCCGTGCGCGGTGGTGCCCGCGTCCGGGACGACCGTGAAGAGGGTGGTCTTCTTCTGCGCCAGGTCGGTCACGTAGATTCCCCCGGCGCCGCCCGGACCGTAGTCCGTGGTGCGCTTGGCCACCGCCGAGGAGAACACCCGCTTGTCGGCCTTGCTCCACGCGATGCCGTACAGGGTGCCGGTCTCGGCGTTGGTGGCGACGTTCGTAACGTTGACGTCGACGCCGTCCTGGCCGCGCGCCGAGTAGGGGAAGGAGACCAGCGTGCGCTGTGTCCCGCCCTCACGCGTGGCGGGCTGGCAGGTCGTCACCAAGGGCGCGTTCTTCTGGCAGTAGTCGGCGGGGCTCCACAGTCCGGTGGTGTAGGCCACGCTCTTGCCGCCGGAGAGGTCGACGAACTCCTCGTTGCTGCTGAGCCGGTCGGGCGCACCCTCCAGCCCCTGACGGGAGGCGAAGGCCGGGAACAGCACACCCGGCTTCGGGTTGACCACCTGGACGCGGTACTTGCCGTTGGCGGCCCCGGCCTCCGGAGGAGTGAGCGTCACGGTGCCGTCGGCCGCCGTGACCTCCTCGACGCCCACTCCCGCGTCGTCGGTGAGGGTCACCCTGACGCCGGCGATGCCCGGCTCCAGCGCGGGTGTCCACACACCGCTGTCGTCCACGGCCCGGATCACCCGGACCGTCACGGATCCTTCATCTGCCTGCGAATACGCCGCAGGAGCCACGGCTAACGTGCCACTGCCGATTCCCAAGGCGAGCAGGCCCAGACAGCCGACGGTACGGCGGCCGAGCACGCCCCACCGAGGCCTTCGCGGGTCGGGCGTGGCTCTCTTGGCGGCGTCATATGTGAATGTCATCCCCTGCTCTCAGCACTGTAAGGGGCTTTCGCCCGGCTCATGAGGGAGTACACAGAGATGCGGATAACCGTCTCGTCAGCGATCTTAGGGGGGCTTTACATAACATCGTGAAGGAATGAAGAAAACATCCTCCGCACGCCCCTCCTTCGGCGGCCTTTTCCCAGGCCGCAGGCGCGAAAGCGATTTCAGGGGATGTTCCGCTACGCGATTGACGCCACACTGTTCGCCCTTAGAACATTCTGACGCCCGCGAGGTGGTCCGGAACTCCGGAAGGGCCCTGGGGCTGACCCGACCCATGCTGTTGCCCCGGTGACTCCGCGACCGCTCCCCAAGATCTGTGCCAGAACCGAGAAACGAGAGTGCGTATCGGTCGCTGTAGAAAGCGGCGATTGATTGACTGACGACAATATGTCGCCGAGTTCGGGGAGCATGGCGTCGGCGTGTCCTGCTCACCGCATGACCGCGATCCAGACGTCGAGAACCCCGCTCGTGCGCCACGGGGAGGGGCAGCGCCCGAGCGGGGTGTCATGCGGTCAGTCGGCCAGCGGGACGGGCTGATCCGGGTTGTCCAACCATGTGGTTCCACTGGTGGCGTTGACCGTCAGGCCGAACCGGTCGGGTCCGGGCCGGCCGGTGTGGGTCCACCAGGCGTACGCGGTCTCCACCTCGTTCCGCAGGTGACGCGGGCCGTGCTGCCACGGCGGAAGGGCGGTGGTCGATGCGTCGGTGCACGGTCCGCGAACGTCCGCCCTCGCACGATGCACGCGAAGTGCTCGTCGCTGTCTTCGGTCCGGTACGCGAGACGGCCGCAAGGGCCGATAAGGAGCACGGGTCGTGCTCGGTGACCACGAACCCCGTCTGTACCAGGATTCCAAGCACCTGCATGTGCACGAGGTCTTCCGGGGCGAGAACGCCGAGCAGATTCTCGGTGCCTACGGCCACCACGACGGCTGACGCTAGCCGCGCCGGCGCGGACGGTCGGCGAGGCAGAGTCCTCGAACGACCACCACTCGAAGCCGCTGACCTCTTCGGTCCGGAGCGCGGGGCGGCACTGGGAAGCTCCTGGTCACCTGGCTCGTTGTGACGGCCGTTAGGAACGGTTCGCATGCCTCGGCACCTGACTGTAGACCGGTGACCGCGCGGACGGTCAGCGCGCTGTCCGGCGACGGGAGGGCTGGAGTGACCGCGGGCTCCGGCCCGCTGTACGGTCGGGCGGATACCGCAGCCGTCGAGGTGGGAGCCGAAGTGGAATCGGATCATGTTCCCGACTGGTTCTGGGAAGTCCTGGAAGCGACACGACCGCGTCTGTCTGCCCTGGAGTCGTGGCTGGGGTCGCAGCCCCGGGAGGTTCTCGAGGACTTCGCGCTCGCCTACCTGGACGCGGCAGAGGCGCTGGTCGACTTCTCGAAAGGCGTGAGCGTCGACGGGGACATCTGGTCCGAGGACAGTACCGAAGACCTGTGCATGTGGGTGGTCGGGCAGGGCCGCGGACTGTGGCGGCTGGTGACGGCAGGGGAACTCGGCCTGGAAGAGGTCGCGCAGGCGTATCTCGGCCGTACGTCACTGCTCCCTGACGAGGTGGCTCCCTGGGACGGGGCTGTCACGGACCCGGAGCACAGGGGCTGTCAGTCCCCCGAGACCATCGTCTACAGCGTCTACCGGACACGCTTCGCCGAAGAGCTGTCGGAACGGCTTCTGGGCGCCTGAGGATGCTGTCGGGCAGGCTGCGGAAACGCGGCGGGGCTTCCGGCGGATGCAGCGGTTGTCGATCCGGCCGCGCCGCCAGGAGCCCCGCGTCGTTCCACCCTGCCCGAGCTCCGGGTGTCAACTCCGCTTCAGAAGAAGCATGTTCTCGCGTGGGCTGTCGGTTCGGTCGGGGCGCCACCACCTGCCGCCGGCGGTACCCGTCGGACATGATTGACTTCGAGGTTCGTCAGGACGAGCAACGCGCGCAGGAGGCGGGTGGCGCGGGCGGGATCGGCGCGGCGTTTGGTGAGGATCCGCCAGTTCTTGAGGTGGGCGAAGCCGTGTTCAACCGGTGCGCGTCCGATGGCGAGGACGCGGTTGGATCTCCCCGCCCTTCTTGGCGGCCTTCTTCAAGGCACGGTCCAGGCGTGGGGCCTGCGCGGCGAGCAGGCCGATCAGCTCGTCGCGCCAGCGGCGGACGGTGGACTCGGACACGTTGTTGCGCCGGCCATGTCGGCCAGGCGCTGGTGTCGTGACGCAGCACGGCTAGGACGATCACCGCGATCCTTCCAGGCGGCAGGATCCGCCACCCGGAACGGATCAGCTTCGGATGGCGTCGCAGCAGACCGGCGAGGTGGATGACGGTGCGCGTGGACAGCGATATACGGCACTGGTAGTAGGTGCGCAGGAATTCTCGGCAGGCTCTTCGGTCTTCTTCACATGGCCTCAACGGCACCTGAAACAGCACCAGTTACGCCGCATCTCATCGGCTCCGACGTGGGAGGGTGGTCTTTGGCCCCCGTCCGGAGCCGTTGAACAAGAGGCGGGGCACGGTTGGAGGCGTGAGTGAAGGGCCCTGATATGTCCCGCGGTGCGCGTCTGGCCGCCCACGGCGCCGTTTCCACATCGCTGGCGCTGTACAGCGACCGCGGTCTGCGGGAGTTCGTGGACGCCGGCGCACCGCTGGGGTCGGGCATCGGCGGGAGAACGGTCCTGCTGGACGTCGAGGGAACCCGGGTCTTCGTCAAGCAGGTACGGCTGACCGATCTGGAGCGACGGCCGGAACATGTTCAGTCCACCGCAGACCTGTTCGGACTCCCGGCCTTCTGTCACTACGGCATCGGTACCGTCGGCGGCCCGGGGTTCGGGGCCTGGCGGGAGTTGGCCGCGCACACCATGACGACGAACTGGGTGGTCGCGGGAGACTACGAGGGATTTCCCCTGATGCACCACTGGCGGGTGATCCCAGACTCCGGCCGGCCGTTGCCCGAGGAACTGGCCGATGTGGATCGAGCTGTCGCCTACTGGGGAGGCGGATCAGCGGTACGCCGGCGGATCGAAGCTCTCCAGCATTCCACGGCAAGCCTTGTGCTGTTCCTGGAATACATCCCGCAGAACCTGCACGACTGGTTGGGCGTCCAGATCGGCGCCAGCGACGAGGCGGCCGAGCGGTCCTGCGCCATGGTCGACGACGAGCTGAAAGCCGGCATCTCGTTCATGAACGCCCGCGGGCTTCTGCACTTCGACGCCCACTTCGAGAACATCCTGACCGACGGCCGACAGCTCTTCTTCACCGACTACGGCCTCGCGATCTCCTCACGCTTCGACCTCACACGGGACGAGGCCGAGTTCTTCGACCAGCACCGCACCTACGACCAGTACTACGCCGTCACCCACCTGGTGAACTGGCTGGCCGTCGCTCTCTACGGACACACACCGGAAGAACGCAGAACGTTTGTGAATGCGTGCGCCCAAGGGGTGCCTCCGGAGGGGGTTCCCGCGTCGGTCGCGTCGCTCCTTGTCCGTCACGCACCCGTCGCCGCGGTGATGGGCAACTTCTATCGCGAGTTTCAACAGGAGAGCCGAGCAGCTCCCCATCCGCTGGCGCGGCAGCCGGTCACAGGCGGGTGGTGAACCCGCCGTCGGGTAGCTTCCGCAGACCTGCCGGGCCGCGCCCGCCCAGGCGCAGAACCGTCTGGACCTCCCGCCGCAGACGCCTCCGGGCCTCCCCGAGCGGCAGGACCGCTTCTGACCGACGTGGCTCACCGAGCGTGACACGGGGCCCCCGCAGTGCTGCGGGGGCCCCACGGGCGTCACCGGTGCGACGGCGGCACCGCCGGTCTTCGGCCTGCCGTCCCTCAGGTCCTTCGGGACCGGCGGAAGACGGTCAGGGCGTAGCAGCCGAGCAGGACCACGGTGAAGGTGAGCCCGACGCCCGCCGCCTGGCGCATGTCCGGGACCTCGATCGCGGTGGCGGCGACGGCCAGCACGCCGGCCCCGGCCACGAGGGCGAGCCTGCTCCCTCCGGGGATGCTGAACCCCGTGAACTCTTCGGGATGCGCGTCCCGGTGGCGCCGGAAGGCGACGTACGAGGCGAGGATCAGCAGCCAGACGAGCAGTACGGCGAAGAGCGCGATCGACATCAGGATGCCGAAAACGCCGGCGACGTCGTAGAAGGCGAGCAGCGCGGCGGCCGCGATGCCCAGGGTGGAGGCGGCGAGGGCGTTGGCCGGGACGCCGCGCGAGGTGAGACGGGCCAGGGGCGCCGGGGCGAGGCCGTCGTCGCCGAGGGAGTGCAGGAGCCGGGAGGCACCGTACAGGTGGGCGTTCGCGGCGGAGACGGCCGCGACGAGCACGACGAGGTTGGTGAGTGTCGCGGCGGCGGGCACGCCGATGTCGGAGAAGACCCGTACGAACGGGCTCGCCTCGACACTGCCGTCACCGGCGGCCAGACGCTGCCACGGGATCAGAGCCACGACCAGGGTGATCGCCAGGACGTAGAAGACGCTGAGCCGCCAGGCGAGCTGGCGCATCGCGGTGCGGATGGAGCGCTGCGGGTCGGTGGCCTCGGCCGACGCGATGGCGACGACCTCGAATCCGGCGTACGCGAACATCACCACGGACATGGCGATCCAGACGGACTTGGGACCGTGCGGCACGAACCCGCCGTCGTCGGTGAGGTGCGCGAAGCCGGTGGCCTCGTGGTCCGGCAGGCCGAAGAACACGAGGAAGGCGGCACACAGGATGAACGCTCCGAGCGCGGTCACCTTGATGGCGGACAGCCAGAACTCGGTGGTGCCGAAGGACTTCACGTTGATGATGTTGACCGCGAGCACCAGCGTCGCGATCGCGAGGATGGCCGCCGACATCGGCACGCCGGGCCACCACCAGCGGATGTAGAGCGCGGAGGCGACGACCTCCGTACCGATGACCACGACCGCGCTGAACCAGTACGTCCAGCGGGTGACGAAGCCGGCCCAGGGGCCCAGGTACCGGTGCGCGATGGCGCCGAACGAGCCCTGCACCGGATGCGCGGCGGACATCTCGCCGAGCAGGACCGCGATGACGGCGACCAGGACGGCGCCGATCGCGTACGAGATGATCACCGCGGGTCCCGCGGCGGATATCGCCGACCCGGAGCCGAGGAACAGGCCCGTCCCGAGCGCGGAGCCCAGGCCGATCATCGTCGTCTGACGATGGGTGAGGGAGCGGACGAGGCCCGTGTCCTTCACGGGCTCGCCGTGCGCGCCGACAGATGAGGCGGGAGGGGGAGGCGAGGCGGGAGCCTGAGAGGGCGTGGGGGCCTGGGCGGGTCTTTCCGGAGCGGCCATGGCGGGTGTCCTTCCGTACGGGTGCGGGGCGGGAGTGCTGCGGGGGGCGGGAGCGGACGGGGCGGATCCGCGATCAGAACTCGCTGGTGCGGAAAGGCTTCTCGGGCCGGTTCAGGTCGGGCTTGCCCAGCACCTTCGGCGAGGACAGCGCGTAGATGCCGTGGTTGGTCAGCACCCAGGCGATGTTGCGGTCCCACTCCACGTACACGCCGTGCGTCTGGTTGCCGTACGCGTAGTCCGGCGTCCCGGTGCCGTACGCCTTCGGCACGAAGTACGCGTCGATCTTCGGCGCGGCCGGGTCGGAGACGTCGAAGAACTGGACGCCCGCGTTGTAGAAGCCGTAGCCGAGCACGCCGGGGGTGTGCCGTCCGGGGTTCGTGTAGGAGCCGGTCCGCTTGGGGCCGAAGCTGCCGCGGCGCTGGCAGAAGTCGGTGAAGCCGGCCGACGGCGGCGGGGTCGGGCGGGGCAGGACGCCGACGACGCGGGGGTTCTTCGGGTCCTTGGCGTCGATCTGGTAGACGTCCTTGTACGGCTCGTAACAGTCCTCGGTGAGGGGGTAGCCGGAGTAGTAGATGATTCCGGTCCTCTCGTACTGGGAGACGTCGATGTTGTCGCCCTCGGTGCCCGAGACGGACGGCGGCAGGTCCAGGTGGCTCACGGTCCTCATGTCGGACGGGTTCGAGATGTCGAGGACGGTCAGGCCGTAGCCGCCCATGGCCGCGAACGCGTAACGCCCGCCCTGTTCCACGGGCTTGGGAATGAACAGCGGCATCCGCGCGCCCATCCAGCTGGTCCGGTTGCCGCAGCGCGGGTTCTTCCGGTACGCCGCGTCCTCACCCGTCCGCTGGCCCGGCAGGTGCCAGGTGTCGAGGAGCTTCGGGTGGGCCGGGTCGGCCATGTCCCAGGACTGGTAGCCCGCCGAGTGCAGGTTGGTGGGGTACTCCGTGCGGGAGTACGTGTCGTCGGGAGCCGTCGCGATGAACATGTACCGCCGGCCGGTCCAGTACGGCGTGTCGAGGGAGCCGGAGCCCTGCTGCGCCGTGTCGGGGTCGCTCCCGAGGGGGTCCTTCTGGGTGGCGTCGGTGGAGACGGTCGCGAGGAGCTTCCAGTCCTTCTTGCGGGGACCGTCCAGGCGGAAGACCTTGAAGCCCTTGAGCCCCGGCTTCTCCCGCAGCTTCCTGACGCCCTCCGGGTTGCTGTACTTGTCGTGCGCGGGGTCGTCGGTGAGCTCCTGGATCTGCCGCTTGTCCTCGAAGCTCTGCACCATGACGTACGCGCGGAGCTTGTCGTTCCACTGGATGGTGGAGGCGCCCCAGTAGTCGTTGGCCGCCCAGTCGCCGTTGGACCTCGTCTCGTCGCCGTCCACGTCCCCGCGGCTCATCCGCTCGACGACCTTCACCTTCCTCACGTCGGTGATGTCGTAGACGCGACCCTCGGAGCGGTCGTACTGGAACATGTAGCGGCGGCCGTCGAAGTCGACGATGTTCTGCCAGGTGTGGAAGTAGTCGGGGGTGAAGTCCTCTCCCTCGTAAGCGGCTTCGACCTTCATGTTCTTGATGTACGAGCGGGTGTCGTACGCCTCGTTGCGGCCCGGGAAGGAGTGCTCGTGCTCCTCGTCGACCGGGGTGAGGGCCGGGTGGCGGAAGGTGTCGTCCAACTGCATGCCGTACGCGCCGGGGTCCGCCGGCTCCGGGCGGCGGTCGGCGCAGACCTCGGGGATGTTCGGATCGCGGGTGGCGGCGGTCGCGGTGGTGGCGCCGGAAGCGCCCGGCACGAGCAGGGTCGCGGCGGTGGCGGCGGCGACTGCCGCGGCCAGGGTCGTTCGTGTGCGGAGGGATCGCATGGGCTGTCCTCGGGTTCTCGGCGGCGGAGAGTGGACGTGCGAAGGGGCGCCGGCCGCGCGGAGGCACGGCACGGCCCGCCGGTACGGAAAGGGACCGACCGGCGTGGACCCGGTCGCGCGGCGGTCACGCGGATGCGGTGACCTCGGGGATCGCGCGAGCCGGGTGGTCGTGCGAACCGGTCAGGTGACCGTCGCCCGCTGCTGGAACGCGGCGGCCCGGTGGGCACCCGTGGACACGATGTCCCGCAGCGCGCACACGGCGTGCAGCACGTCCGCGTGCGTGACGTAGAGGGCGTTGAAGCCGAACCGCAGCAGGTCCGGGGCGCGCATGTCGCCGATGATCCCGCGCGCGGTGAGCGCGGCGACCAGCGGGTACGCCTCCGGGTGCCGCAGGGCGACCTGGCTGCCCCGGCGCCCGGGCTCGCGCGGGGTGGCCATGGTGAAGCCCATCCCGTCGAGGAGGGTGTCGGCGCACTGCTGGAAGAACCCGGTCAGCGAGAGGCTCTTGGCCCGCACGGACTCCATGTCCACACCGTCGTACGCCGTCAGCGCGGCCTCCAGGGCGACCAGCGAGAGGAGGGCCGGCGTTCCGATGCGGGCCCGGGTGATGCCCGCGGCGGGGGCGTACGTACCGGCCATGGCGAACGGCTCCGCGTGCCCGTGCCAGCCGGTGACCGGGTGATCGAAGGCCCGCTGGTGACGGTCGGCGACGTAGGCGAACGCAGGGGCCCCGGGACCGCCGGAGAGGTACTTGTAGCCGCAGCCGACCGCGAAGTCCGCCGCCACGGCGTCGAGTGCGATCGGCAGGGCGCCCGCCGCGTGGCACAGGTCCCAGTGCGCGAGGGCTCCCGCGGCGTGCGCGGCGGCGGTGAGCGCGGCCATGTCGTACAGCTCGCCGGTGCGGTAGTCCACCGGGGCGTAGGCGGCGACGGCGACGTCCGTCCCCTCGGCGGCCAGCACCGCGGCGGCCTCGCGTGCGGGCACCCGGCGGACCTCCAGGCCGAGGAGCCGCCCCACCGAGTCGGCGATGTACTGGTCGGTGGGGAAGTGGTCGGGATCGGTCAGCAGCAGCCGTCGGCCGGGGCGCATCCGGGCGGCGGCGAGCAGGGTGTTGAACAGCTGGACGCTGGTGGAGTCCCCGGCCACCACCTGCCCCGGGGCCGCGCCGATCAGCCGGCCGATGGCGTCGCCGGTCCGTACCGGGGCCTCCCACCAGCCGTTGGCGTTCCAGGAGCGGATCAGGTCGGTGCCCCACTGCCGGTGCACGGCGTCCTCGACCGCCGGGGGGACGGCGGCGGGAAGGGCGCCGAGGGAGTTGCCGTCGAGGTAGACGACTCCCTCGGGGAGGAGGAAGCGGTCGCGGACGTGGGCGAGCGGGTCGGCGGCGTCCAGCGCGGCGGCGTCGAGCATGGCGGCCTCCAGCGCGGTGGTGTCCAGTGCGGCGGCGTCGAGCGCCTCGGTGGGTGCGGCAGGCGTCGCGGTGCGGTGGGCGAAGCATGCTCCGGCGAGGTGTTCGATCGGTCTTCCGGTCGGCACGAGGTTCACTCCGTGGGTGCGAGAGAAGCGGCGGGGGAGGGGGTACGGGAGAGGGAGGCGGCGGCCAGGGCGAGGGCGGGCGCGGCGGCGTCACGGTCGCGGACGAGATCCAGCGCGATGTCCGTGAGCAGGTCCTCCTGCCCGCCGACGAGCCGCCGCCGTCCGGCCGCGACGAGCAGGTCCCGGGTGTCGACACCGTGTCGCAGGGCGGTGGCCTCCGCGTGCCTCAGGAAGCTGGAGTACACCCCGGCGTATCCCAGGGTCAGCGTCTCCCGGTCCACCCGTACGGGCCGGTCCTGCGTCGGCCGTACGAGCTCCTCCGCCGCGTCCATCAGCGGGAACAGGTCGCAGCCGTGCTCCCAGCCCATCAGGTCGAAGACGGCCACCGTCGGCTCCAGCGGCGCGTTCCCCGCGCCGGCGCCCTGGCCCGCGAGCGAGGCGTCCACGCGGTACGCGCCCGCCTCCACCGCGGTGACGCTGTTGGCCACGCCCAGGCCGAGGTTGTGGTGGGCGTGGATGCCGATCTCGGTGGCGGGGTCGAGGACGTCGCGGTACGCGCGGACCCGGTCCCGTACGCCGTCCATGGTCAGCCGGCCGCCGGAGTCCGTGACGTAGACGCAGTGCGCGCCGTACGACTCCATGAGGCGTGCCTGGGCGGCCAGTTCGGCCGGCGGGGCCATGTGGGACATCATGAGGAAGCCCGCCACGTCCATCCCCAGCTCCCGGGCCAGACCGATGTGCTGGGCGGAGATGTCCGCCTCCGTGCAGTGGGTGGCGACGCGCACGGACGTGACCCCGAGGGCGTGGGCGCGGCGCAGATCGCCCGCCGTGCCGACACCGGGCAGCAGGAGGGTGGTGAGCCTGGCCCGGTCGAGCACCTCGGCCGCCGTCTCCAGCCATTCCCAGTCGGTGTGCGCGCCGGGGCCGTAGGTGACGGAGGAGCCGGAGAGGCCGTCGCCGTGGGCGACCTCGACGGCGTCCACACCGGCGGCCTCCAGCGCGGCCGCGACGGCCCGCACCTGGTCGAGGGTGTAGCGGTGCGACACGGCGTGCATGCCGTCGCGAAGGGTGACGTCCTGGACGTAGACCGAGGTCATCGGGCCGGACTCCGTTCGGCCAGGCGCTCGGCGGTGCGCAGCGCGGCGGAGGTCATGATGTCGAGGTTTCCGGCGTAGGCCGGGAGGTAGTGGGCGGCGCCCTCCACCTCCAGGTAGACGGAGACGAGCAGCCGCCCGCCCCCGGCCAGGCGCGTGTGCGGATCACCGTCCGGCAGCGCGCGGAACTGCGGTTCCTGCTTGAGCCGGTAGCCGGGCACGTACGCGGCGACGGACGCGGCCATCGCGTGCACCGAGGCGGCCACCCGATCCGTGTCGCAGTCGTCGACGACGCAGTGCACGGTGTCGCGCATCAGCAGTGCCGGCTCCGCCGGGTTGAGGACGATGATCGCCTTGCCCCGGGCCGCGCCGCCCACCCGCTCCAGGGCGCGGGCGGTGGTCTCGGTGAACTCGTCGATGTTCGCCCGGGTGCCGGGGCCCGCCGACCGCGAGGCGATCGACGCGACGATCTCCGCGTAGTGCACCGGTGCCACCGCCGAGACGGCGGCGACGATCGGGACGGTGGCCTGGCCACCGCAGGTGACCATGTTCAGGTTGGGGGCGTCGAGGTGCTCGTCGAGATTGACGGGCGGGACGACGTACGGGCCGAGGGCCGCCGGGGTGAGGTCGACGATCCGCTTGCCGTACGGCGCGAGCGCGGCGGCGTTCCGGTGGTGGGCGGCTGCCGACGTGGCGTCGAAGACGATGCCGATGTCGTCGAAGTCGTCGAGCGCCAGCAGCCCCGCCACACCGTCCGCGCTGGTCCGCACACCGAGCCGGCGGGCCCGTGCGAGCCCCTCCGACTCCGGGTCGATGCCGATCATCGCGGCGGCGGTGACGTTCCCCGAGCCCCGGACGATCTTGATGAGGAGATCGGTGCCGATGTTGCCCGATCCGATCACGGCTGCTCTCATCGGACGGCCTCCTTCAGCAGCGGGGCGAGACCGAAGAAGCGGACGGCGTTGCCGCCGAGGACGGCCTCGGTCTCGTCCGGGGTGAGCGCGCTGTCCCGCACCAGCCGGCCGATCTCCTCCTCGCCGAGCGGGAAGGGATGGTCGGAGCCGAGCAGGACCCGCTCCGCGCCCATCACGTCCACGAGCAGGCGCAGCGCGCCGGGGTCGAAGACGGCCGAGTCGACGGAGAAGCGCCGGGTGTAGTGCGAGGGCGGGTGGGGGCTGTCGGCGCGGACGAGGTCACGGCGGTGCCACGCGTTGTCGGCCCGGCCCAGGAGGTACGGGAAGCTGCCGCCTCCGTGGGCGAACAGCAGCCGCAGCGAGGCCGGCAGACGCTCGAAGGCGCCGGACAGGATCAGCGACAGGATGGTCAGATGGGTCTCGGCGGCCATGCCCGCCAGCCAGGCCAGCATGTAACGGGAGAAACGCGGGCCGGCCGGCAGGTCCCAGGGATGGACCAGGACGGCCGCGTTCTCGTCGGCGCAGTGCGTGAGGAACTCCAGGAGCGCCCCGTGGTCGAGGTCGAGGTCGCCGAGGTGGTTGCCGATGTGGACACCGTGGAACCCCTCGCGCATCGCCTCGCTGAGCAGGGCGCAGGCGGCCTCGGTGTCCTGGAGCGGCACCTGGCACAGCGGGGCCAGCCGGTGCGGGGCGTACGCACCGTACGTGAGGAGGCGGGAGTTGACCGTACGGCACCAGTCGGTGGCGCGCCCGGACTCCAGTCCGTAACCGAAGAGCAGCGGGGTGCTGGACAGCACCTGGATGTCCACGCCGAGCCGGTCCAGGTCGGCGACGCGCTCCGCCGGGTCCCACAGGGTGCGGCGGACCGGCCGGTACTCGACGGATCCGGACATCATCATCCCGGCGTCGGGACCGTCCGTGGTCCGCAGCCAGGGGCCGTCGTCGGCGCCGGTGAGCCGCCGCGACTCGGCACGGCCGATCTCCGGGAAGACGTGGGCGTGGATGTCGACGACGGTCATGCGCCGCCCGCCTCGTCGCGACGGGTGCGCGGACGCAGCTCCTCGGGCCAGTCCCTGCCCGGGTGCACGGCGCCGCAGTTCCCGCATGCGCGCGCGGCCTCGTCGCCGTAGAAGGAGTCGAACACCGGCGGGAGGTCGTCGACGATCGAGGTGAGCTGCACCTCGCTGCGGTGCACCAGGTGGTGGCACTCGGTGCAGTACCACTCGAAGGCGTCGCGCTGACCGTGCGGCCTGGCGAACTCGACGACCAGGCCGATGCTGTCCTCCTCCGGCCGCTGCGGGGAGTGCCGCACGTGCGGCGGGAGGAGGAAGACGTCCCCCTCACGGATGTGGATGTCGCGCGGCGGGCTCCCCTCCTCGTCCATGACGCGGAGCACCATGTCGCCCTTGAGCTGGTAGAAGAACTCCTCGATCGGGTCGTCGTGGAAGTCGGTGCGGCGGTTCGGACCGCCCACGACCGTCACCATCAGCTCGGCGTCCTGCCAGATCTGGACGTTGCCGACCGGCGGCCTGAGCAGGTGGCGGTGTTCCTCGATCCAGGACTGGAGGTTGAACGGTCTCATGGTCATGGGCGCGGTTCCTTGCTCCGGGAGGGGGACACGGGGGTGTGCTGCGGGATGTGGGCGACGCCGCTGATCTCGATCAGCAGGTGCGGGTGGGGGAGCTGGTGGACGGCGACGGTGGTGCGGGCCGGACCGCCCTCGTCGAAGTACTCGCCGTAGACCTCGTTGTAGCCGCCGAAGTCGTTCATGCCGACCAGGTACGTGGTGACGGAGACCAGGTCTTCCAGGCCGCCGCCCGCCGCGGCCAGCAGACGCGCGATGTTGTCGAGCACGGCACGGGTCTGGGCACGGATGTCGAGGTCCGTGACCCCCATCGCGTCGGCGCTCGCGCCGACGAACGTGCCGTCGGGGCGCCGCGCGCTCGTACCGGAGACGAAGACCAGGTCGCCCGCACGCCGGAAGTGGGGGAATCGGCCGCGGGGCGGCGCGGCGCCGGGCACGATCACGCGCCCTCCCCGGTGGTGAACCGGACGCTGCCGAGGCCGGCGACCGTGGCCCGTACATGCGTCCCGGCCGGCAGCGGTACGGCGGCGGTCGCCGCACCGGCCAGGATCACCGTGCCGGGCTCCAGCGCACCGGCGAGCCGGGCCGCGGCGGCGAGGGCCCGCAGCGGATGCCCGAGGATCGCGGCGGTGGAACCGGCCTCGGCCAGGCGACCGTCGAGCTCCAGCAGGACACCGCGGTTGCCCAGGTCGCCCGGGGCGCTCCAGGGCCCCAGGGCGTACCCCGCGGCGGAGGTGTTGTCGGCGATCACCTCGGGAAGCGAGAACCGGAAGCCGTCGTACCGGGAGTCGATGACCTCCAGCGCGGGGGCCACGGCCGCGACCGCCGCCATGGGGTCGGCTCCGGGGCGCAGCGTGTCGCCGAGCAGGAAGGCCACCTCGGGCTCGACCCGGGGGTGGATGAGACCGGAGGCGTCGAACCGTCCACCGTCGGGAATCTCCATCCGGTCCGTCAGCCGCCCGTGGATCAGGTCGGACACGCCCATCTGCCGCATCTTGGCCACGCTGGTGAAGCCCAGCTTGAAGCCGGTCAGCCGCTCGCCGCGGGCCAGCCGCCGGGCGACCAGGGCCTCCTGGACGGCGTACGCCTCCCCGACGTCCTTCAGACCGCTTCCGCCGCCGGCCAGCGGACGGCCTTCGCACGCCGCCGAGTCGAGCGCCTCGGCCAGTGCCGTGATGCTCATCGGGTGTCTCCCTCCCGCCCGGTGCGCCCGAAGGCCGCGCGCACCGAACCGAGGCCGTCGATGCGGGCTTCGAGCACGTCACCGGGCTCGACGGTGGTCATGGGGCCGAGCGCGCCGGTGAGCACGGTGTCCCCGGCGCGCAGCGGATGGCCGAGCCGCGCGAGCGTGTCGGCCAGCCACACGGCGGCGTGCAGTGGATTCCCCAGGCAGGCGGCACCGGCCCCGGTGGATACGGGCTCACCGCGCCGCTCAAGGACCATGCCGACGGTCCGCAGATCGAGTTCCCGCAGCGGTACGGGGCGGGTGCCCAGGACGTACGCGCCGCTGGAGGCGTTGTCGGCGATCGTGTCCACGGCCGAGATGTCCCAGTCACGGATCCGGCTGCCCACCACCTCGACGGCGGGCACCGCGAACGCGGTCGCCCGGATCACGTCGGCCACGGTGTGCCGCTCATGGGTGAGGTCGTGTTCGAGAACCAGGGCGACCTCGGCCTCGGCCCGCGCCTGGAGCACCGTGCCCCAGGGGATCTCCGCGCCGTCCGGCACGGCCGTGTCGTCCGTCAGACGGCCGAAGTCCGGCGTGTCGACGCCGAGCTGGGCCTGCACGGCCGCCGAGGTCAGACCGATCTTCCAGCCGGTGACCCGGCGTCCCTCCGCGATCCGGCGCTCGCCGAGGACGGTCTGGACGGCATAGGCGGCCGCCAGGTCCCCCGAGGGCAGCAGATCACGGACGGGCTCGCAGGGAACGCCCGTCAGGCGCGCCGTGTCGAGGCGCGCCGCGGCCCTCGCCACCGCTTCGTCCACCGTGCTCACAGCTTCACGCACACATTCATCGGCTCGGAGAAGAAGTCCAGGGAGTGATCGCCGCCCTCGCGGCCGATCCCGGAGGCCTTCACGCCTCCGAAGGGGGTGCGGAGGTCGCGCAGGTTCCAGGTGTTGACCCAGGCGATTCCGACGTCGAGGGCGGGGGCGACACGGTGCGCCCGGCCGACGTCTCCCGTCCACACGGTGGCGGCCAGCCCGTACGGCCCGGCGTTCGCGTACGCCAGCGCCTCCTCCTCGGTGTCGAACGGCGCCAGATGGACGACGGGCCCGAAGATCTCCTCCCGTACCACCGGGTGGTCCTCCGGGAGCCCCGCCAGCACGGTCGGTTCCACCCAGAAGCCACCGTCCCGGTCGTCGGAGAACCGTGGCGCGCCACCTCCCGCGAGCACCTCGCCGTCGGCCGCGGCCTTGTCGAGGTAGCCCAGGACCTTGTCGCGGTGCGCTGCCGAGACCATCGGGCCGTAGCCGCTCAACGCGCGGGCACCGGCGGCCAGCGCCTCGGCGAACGCGTCGAACACCGACCGCTCCACGTACACCCGCTCGGTGCACAGACATACCTGCCCGCTGTGGGTGAACGACGAGCGGAGGGTGCCCGCCACGGCCTGCTCCAGATCCGCGTCGGCGAAGACGAGCCCGGCGTTCTTGCCGCCCAGCTCGAACGAGACGGGGGCCAGCCGCGCGGCGGCGGCGCGCATGATCGCCCCGCCCGTGCGCGACTCCCCGGTGAAGGCGATGGCGTCCACCCCGGGATGCTCGGTGAGCCACTGCCCCGCGGCGTCCGCACCACCGCCGTGGACGACGTTGAAGACGCCCGCCGGCACGTCGGCCTCCGCCATCACCTCCGCCAGCAGGCACGCCGTGCCCGGGGTCAGCTCGGAGGGCTTGGCGACGAGGGTGTTCCCCGTGGCGAGGGCGGGCGCCACCTTCCAGGTGAGCAGCAGCAGCGGCAGGTTCCACGGCGAGATCACCGCTACCACGCCCAGCGGCTTGCGCACCGTGTAGTTCAGCGCGCCACGGCCGTCCGGGGTGGCCGTGTGCCAGGACCGCTCGCCGCGACCGGCCAGGAGGTCCGCGTACGACCGGAAGTTGGCGATCGCACGCGGGATGTCGACCGTCGAGGCGAGCTCGCGGGGCTTCCCCGTGTCCGCGCACTCGGCATCGACGAACTCGTCGAAGCGCCGCTCGATGCCGTCCGCGATCCGGTGCAGCAGCCGCGAACGGTCCGCCGGGCTCCGGGATGCCCACGGGCCGCGCAGTGCCTCGCGCGCCGCGCCCACCGCACGGTCGACCAACTCCCGGGAAGCCGACGGCGCTTCGCCGACGACGATCCCACGGGCCGGATCGAAGAGCGGGAAGGGGACGCCCGACGCGTCGAACCCGCCCCCCACGTAATGCCGCACAGGTGAGCGCACCTTGCAGACCTCCGTCGCCAGGCCGGGGCCTCGGAATCGGCCCCCGGCGTGTGCCGGTATCTTGCGCCCACCGAGCCATACCGAACCAATGCCAAAAGGCGCTGGACTCATACCGATTCGGGTATGAGGGAATCCGGCGGGCCCGACGGCGGCACGGCTGGCCTGACCGGCCTGACCGGCCTGACCGGCCTGACCGTACGATCGGCCCGAGCGTCCGACCGCTCACGGAAACGGAAGGAGTCCCCGGCGATGGATCTCCTGGACGGCCGGCTGAAGTTCCGGCACCTCACCCTCCTTGTCGCGATCGTCGACCACGGCAGCGTGGGCCGGGCGGCCGAGACCCTCCACCTCACCCAGCCCGCCGCCACCCGCACCCTCCGCGAACTGGAGGGCATCGCCGACCTGCCGCTCTTCGTCCGCATGCCGCGCGGCATGCGGACGACGCTCTACGGAGAGGCACTCGCCGAGCACGCCCGCGCGGTGATCGCCGAGATGCGGCGGGCCGGGGAACACCTCACCGGGCTGCGCCAGGGCCGGGAGGGAACGGTGACCGTCGGCGCGCTCCTCGCGGGCACCAACGTGCTGCTGCCCCGTGCCGTCGCCCAGCTCAAGCGGGAACGGCCCCGGGTCACCGTCGTCGTACGGGAGGGGACACCGGACGTCCTCCATCCGGCACTGCTGGCAGGCGAACTGGACGTCATCGTCGGCCGGGTGGGACCGGCCCCCAAGGAGGGGGACGGACTGCGCCAGCGGCGGCTGTACCGGGAACGCATCCGGCTCGCCGTCCGGTCCGGCCACCCGCTCTCGGAGGCCTCCGACGTCACGCTCACGGACACCCTCGCCTTCCCGTGGATCCTCCCGGTCGAACAGACCGCCCTGCGTCAGGAGCTCGGCGCCCTCTTCGCGGACCGGGGCCTCGCCCTGCCCGCGGACCGGGTCGAGTGCACGTCGATCCTGACCATGCGGGCGCTGCTGCTCCAGACGGACATGGTCGCGCTGCTCCCCGAGCTGGTCCTGCGCGCCGACGAACACCTCGCCGCTCTGCCGGTCGAACTCCCCTCGGTGGGGCGCACGGTGGGTACCACGGAGGCGGCGCACCGCACCCGCACCCCGGCCCTGCAGGCCCTGCTGCACCACCTCGACCGCGAAGCGGCCCTGCTGCGCGAGACCCTCTGCGGGCCGCCGGAAGCCCAGGGGGTGCATCTGTCACGGCCCCTCGCGCCGAACGCATCATGTACGGACGGTTCGGCCTGAGGACCGGAGGCGGTCTGACGAGGGAGAGGCGGGCGGATGGCAGGTGACGGCGGATGGGTGGTCGCGCCCGACGGTGGTCGGCCGTACGGGCGTCCCTGCACGCACCTGGACCTCCTCGCAGGGTCCGACGCGCCACTGCCGGCCGGGCCGGCCGTCTGCCCGGAGTGTGAGGCGCGCGGCTGGACCTGGGTGCGGCTGCGGTGGTGTGCGACCTGCGGACATGTCGGGTGCTGTGACAGTTCCCGGGGCACGCACGCGTACGACCACCACGTCCTCAGCGGACATCCGGTCGTTCGCTCACTCGCTCCGGACGAGGACTGGGCCTGGTGCTTCACCGACGAGGTGTTCCTCGTTCGCCGCACCGAGAACCGGCTGGGGCAGCCAGGGCGGACGCCGCGCTAGCCGCGCTGTCGGGGAGCGGAGCGGATCGCACCGTGCCCCGTCGATTGGCCTTTCAACAACGCCGTGGTGTAGAAAGCTCCGTCGATCAATCATGATCACGTCACTGAGCTCTCTCATCCGGGGCGAGCAGCTGGCGCTGCATATCGACCGCTGCCATGCCCAGGAGATCGGAGCTCCCACCGACGACTACCCCAAGGTGGAAGAGCCCTACGGCTGCTACGGCAACGTCTACGAGGTCACGCTGAACGCCCAGGGCGAAGTGGACACGATGAAGGAGATCTGGAGCGTCTGACGACGCCCCTCGCCCCGGCCGGAGCCCAGATTCCGGCCGGGGCGTTCCGGTGTCCCCGAGAAGTAGGGAACCGATCGACATGTCTCGACGGATGGTGCCGGCCAAACCGGTTGATGGCGTCTCGGACGGAGCATCAGTCAGTACGCCGGTCCCCGACCCTGCTCAGTAGCCGTTGCCGCTCTTGGAGCTGGCCGACGGTGAAGCCGACGCAGAGGCCTCGCTGGTGACCGCGTCACCACTGGGGCTGACCACGTACCACGAATTGCCGAAGGCGCTGACATCCTGACCGTTGGTTTCTCCGGGCTTCTTGTCCTCGGCGAAGTAGTAGAGCGGGTGGCCGTTGAAGGTCACCTGGGTCGAGTTGTCCGATCGGGCGGTCGTCGCGACCAAGGACGAGGACAGCCCACTGATGTGAGGTGTCCCGGTCGTGGTCAGCGGCGGCCAAGCCTGCGCACAGGCGCCGTTGCAGGTCGAGGTCGTCCCGGTATCGGCCTTGAACAGATACAACGTCCTGCCGGAGCCGTCGACCAGGATCTGACCCAGCGGCGAACTCGCCGTCTTCACCGTGGCGGCGCTGCCGGTCGATGCGGAGGCGCTACTGCTGGCAGCGGCGGAGGCGGAGCCTGCGGTGGTCGTCGGGGTGCTGGCGCTCGGATTCGGGGTCGATGAAGACGTGGTACTGGAACTGCTGCATCCGGAGACACAGACCGCAACGGCGGCCATACCGACAGCAAGGGTGATGACACGATTCATGACAGACCTCTTGGCCCTGGGGGATGCGGTGGCACGGATCGCCGACGGCGACTCTCCGAAGCACGTTACGTACCGATGCCCGACCCGCTCCCCCAGGCGATCCGCCCCGCGGCGACCTTCACTCGTGCGGGTGACCAAGAGGCAGCAAATGCGCCCGACTGCCCTCACTGCGAGGTCCGTTGACATCGGCGTGGGAGGACAGTGATACGGCCCGGACCCAATCGGCTGGATCCTGATCACACCGAAGGGTCCGCGGGCATTCGAATTCAGAAACCTGGCACGTGGAAGCCGTCGAAGAACCACAACGCGCTTGTGTACCAGACGACAACAACAGTCACCACCAGCGTGCCGCCCGCTAGCGGCAGCATCCAGCCCGCCAATCGCCGAGAGCGGACGAACACCACCTTGGCCGCGAACGCCCCGTAGAAGAAGCATGCGGACAGGGAGTGGATCGCGGCGCGAACAGGGGTGAGCTCGACTCCGTAGGTCTGAATGCAGTGGGCGGTGATGGGGAGGGTGCCCAGAAACGCCAGTGCCCCGATCACCCGGTGCGTGCGTGGGACAGCTGCCGGAACTGTCGATTCCCTCGCGGTGCCTGGAAGTCGACGATACATCCACAGTGCGAGCACGAGCTGGACGACCGCCAGGCCGAGGATCACCGTGGCCAGCCGGGCTTTGAGTCGAACTGCGTCGGTCAGGTGCTGTCCGAACAGCCCGGCCGCATAATCCGGCGTCACGTTGCGGCCGATCAGGAACAAGGCCAGCGTCACGGCGCCGGCCAGACCCACCGCCGTGGCCAGCGTGGTGATCTGGTGGGTGTTTCGCTTCGCTTTCCCGTTCACGACGGGCCCTCCATCCAACAGTCTGTGCGCGCGGTGGCCGCCCTGAGCACGCGAACTCGGCTCGGGCGGAACTCGCCTTCTGCCTGGATGCTTTTTGACGGTAAGTCAGTTATACAACGCGAATGCGGCGCGAACCTGCAACGCGTGCCGGACCGCTTTTCAATCGGTGCGGGGCCGGAAGTCAATTGTTCTGAGGGCGACGCCGAATAGCCGACGGGCCCGACCTGTGTTGGCGGCGGCGACCTGGAGCGGTTGTTCCGGGACGCGGCCGGCCTGTCGCTCGTGCGCCTGTCGGGCGGCCGGAGCCGTCACAGTCAGCTGAGGTGGTTGACCAGGGCGGTGAATGCCGTGGGAGCGCGGGTGGCCAGCGGGACGATCCGCGGGGCCAACAAGGGGCTGGCGCGGATCCGGAGCAGCGCCTCGGTGAGCAGGCGGTGGCGTCGGGTGGTGCGTCGCCATGCCTGCTCGTACTCCTGCGGCCGGTCGGCGCGTACACAGCGCACCAGGTGTGCGGCGCCGGCGAGTGCGAGGGAGATGCCCTCGCCGGTGAGCGCGTCGATGTAGCCGGCGGCGTCACCGACAAGCAGGACCCGCCCGGCCACTCTGGCCCGGACCCGTCGGCGCATCGGTCCGGCACCGCGGACGGCGGAGGCGGCCCGAGCGGGAAGGCGGCGGAGGACCGCGGGGAACGCCGTCAGCAGTGCGTCGAACGGCATTCGCTCGCCGGTCAGGACGGCCACGCCGATCAAGTCCGGGCCCAGTGGGGTGACGTATGCCTCGCCGAGCGCGGACCAGTGCACCTCGACGCAGTCCGTCCAGGGCGCCACCGCGAAGTGCCGCCTCAGCCCGTGCCGGGGTGCTCGCGGGTCGGGGAGTTCGAGGCCCAGCTGCCGTCTGATGGGGGAGTGCAGGCCGTCCGCGGCGGCCAGGTACCGGGCGGTGAGACCGGCAGCGGTGACGCTTCGGGCGTCCTGCCGGACGGTGCCGACCTTCAGCGACAGGACCGGGATCCCGAGTTCCGCCGCTCGTCGGGAAAGCGCCGCGTGCAGAGCGGTCCGCCGCACGCCCAGGCCCGTACCGTGCCGGAAACGCCCCTCGGCGAGCCGGTGGCCGTCCAGATAGCGGATGCCGCGCAGTGGTTGCCCGGCCGCCGTGATGCCCAGCTCGGCCAGGGCACGGACGCCCCCGGGCATCAGGCCCTCGCCGCATGCCTTGTCGATCGGAGTCGGTCGCGGTTCGACGATCACCACCTCCAGTCCGGCCGTGGCGGCGTGGATCGCGGTGGCGAGACCGGCGGGTCCGCCGCCGGCGATCAGCAGGTCGATCACGCCGGCACCGGGGCGCAGCGGGTCAGGGCGGTGTTCTCGCAGCGCAGTCGGGTGGCGAGAAGCGGCAGGTTGAGCAGGGTGAAGGCGGTCGCGGTGAGCCAGGCGCTGTGGACGAGGGGCAGGGCGACCCCTTCGGCTACGACGGCGAGGTAGTTGGGATGGCTGAGCAGCCGGTAGGGCCCCCTGGTGACCAGCGGCAGGCCGGGCACCACGATGACTCGGGTGTTCCAGCGTGGCCCCAGTGTGCCGATGCACCACCAGCGCAGGGCCTGGGCGCCCAGCGCCAGGGCGAGCATGAGCCAGCCGAGGGCGGGCAGAAACGAGCGGTGGGCGAGGTGGACCTCGGCCAGGCAGCCGACCAGCAGGCCGGTGTGGAGCAGGACCATCACGGGGTAGTGGCCGCGGCCGTACTCGACGCCGCCGCGCGCCCGGCTCCAGGTGGCGTTGCGTTGCGCGACGACGAGTTCGGCGAGGCGTTCGCCGGCGACCAGGAGGATCAGCAGGGTGTAGGGGAGCACGCGGGCCTACCAGCGCAGCAGGACGAGTTCGGAGCAGAAGCCGGGCCCCATGGCGAGGAGCAGGCCAGGGCTGCCGTGCTCCGGCGGGCGCTGGGCGAGGGTGTCGCGCAGGATGTGCAGCACGGAGGCCGAGGAGAGGTTGCCGACCTCGGCCAGCGAACGTCGGGTCAGCTCAAGTGCGGCGCCGTCCAGTCCGAGTGTCTCGCGCAGGGCGTCCAGGACCTTGGGCCCGCCCGGATGGGCGACCCAGCCGGTGATGTCCGGCGGCTTCAGGTCGTGCTCGGCGAGGAAGGACCGGACGTCCTCGCCGACGTGCAGGCGGACCAGTTCGGGCAGTTCGGCGCCGAGCACGATTTTGAAGCCGGTGTCGCCGATGTCCCAGCCCAGCGCGCGTTCGGTGCCCGGGTACAGCCGGCTGCGGGTGGCCAGCACCTGCGGGCCCGCGTACTCCTGGCGGCGTGGGTGCTCACGGCCGACGGCCACCAGCGCTGCGGCGCCGTCCCCGAAGAGCGCACCGGCCACCATGTTCTGTACGGAGGTGTCGGTGCGTTGCAGGGTGAGCGAGCAGAGCTCGACCGAGAGCAGGACCGCGACCTGCTCGGGATGGCCCTGAAGGTAGTCGTGCAGCCTGGCCAGGCCGGCGGCACCTGCGACACAGCCGAGACCGAAGATCGGCACGCGCTTCACGTCCGGCCGCAGGCCCACGCGCCCGGCCAGCCGGGCCTCCAACGAGGGCGCGGCGATGCCCGTCACGGAGGTGGAGATCACCAGGTCGACGTCCTGGGCCGCCAGCCCGGCCGCCGCCAGGGCGCCGGTCAGTGCCTGCTCGGCGAGCCGCAGCCCGGCTTCGATGAACAGGTCGTTGGCCTGCCCGAAACTGCTCAGCTCCCGGTAGCGCTCCAGCGGCAGGACCAAGTGACGGGTGCCGACCGTGGAGGTGGCGTGCAGCCGCTCCAGGACACCACGCTCCGAGTCCTGTGGCAGGTACATCGCCGCCAGGGCTTCTGCGATCTCGCCCTGTTCGTACCGGTGCGACGGGAGCACCCCGTGGACAGCCGCGATTCTGGTCATCGGGCCAGAATAGGTTCGACCTGACTATTCATCACAAAATGACCGGGATTCGGCGGTTTGCTCGATCTAGCATGGGGACGTGTACACCGCCAGAGCCCAGCGGGCGCGCGAAGCCGCGGCCGTAGCATCGCCTCTCAGACAGGGCGGGCCGGTCCGGGGGCTGCTGGCCGCCTCCCACGCTGCCCCGTCGATCGCCGTCACCGTCGTGATCACCGCACTGGCCGCCACCTCGGGGCGGAGCGTGGCGGGAAGCGCACTGGTGGCCTCGGCGGTGCTCACCGGGCAGCTGTCCGTGGGCTGGTGCAACGACCGTGTCGATCTGAGCCGGGATCTCGCCACCGGCCGGAGCGACAAGCCGCTCGTGACCGGCGCGGCGCACCCGCGGACCGTGGCCGTCGCCGCCGGGTGCGCGCTCGCGCTGTGCGTCCCACTGTCGCTGGCGAACGGCCTCGCAGCCGGTACGGCCCACCTGGTCGGGGTCGCTGCGGCCTGGTCGTACAACCTGGGCATCAAGCGCACGGTGCTCTCCTGGCTGCCCTACGCCGTGGCCTTCGGGCTGCTCCCCGCCTTCGTCACCCTCGCATCGCCCGGCCACCCCCGGCCCGCGGGATGGGCAGTGGCGGCCGGCGCACTGCTCGGTATGGGCGCCCACGTCACCAACGTCCTGCCTGACATCGACGGGGATCTGCGGACAGGCGTTCGCGGCCTGCCTCAGCGCCTCGGGCCGCTACGCGCGAGGTTCCTGGCCGCTGGCTTGCTGCTCGCCGGGGCGGTCGTTCTTATCCTGGGACCGAGCGAGCGGATTGGCACCGTTGGCTGGGTCTCCCTCGCCGTCACCGGCGCGCTGGCGCTTGCCGTCGCGTTGCCGACCGGCTCCGATCCGCACAGCCGGCTGCCCTTCCTGGCCACCCTCGCCCTGGCTGCCCTCGACGTCGCCCTGCTCCTGCTGCGCGGCGCCGCTCTCACCTGACAAGGTGCGCACGCGGCGGTCACGTGACCGATCCGGCCCGGGGTGCGGTGACCGCGGCTACTCCCAGGCTGATCGCTGCGGCCTCGTGCACCACCCTGGCCGCGCAGAGCAGGAGGAGGACCACATACAGCTGGAGCAGAGCGACCTCGGTGGTCGTGGAGTTCGAGGACGGCCGGCGGCGAGCACCTTTGCGACGAACCGGAGTCCCACGGTATCCCTGTGCGACCGACCGGGATGACCGATGCGATCGGCCGACGGGATGACCGCCAGGACACCGGCGGACGGGGTCGCTCAGGTCTCCTCCGGGTCCGCGTCGGCCGAGGGAAGCCCGTGTGGTTCCTCAAGGACGCTCCAGGCGACCGGGCCGAGCAGATCGGCCAGCCGCTGGAAGACATCGATGAGCATGTCGTCCACGGTCAGGATGCCCACGATCCGGTGACCGTCGAGGACGGGCAGGCGTCGGAACCCGGACGTACGGAAGGTCCGGTAGACCACATGGATGTCGTCGGTGACGCTCACCGTGATCACGGGCGAGGTCATCACCGCGTCCACCCGCTCGTCCGCGTCCAGGCCTCGGGCGAGAGCGCGCACCGCGAGGTCCCGATCGGTGACGATGCCACGGAGTGTGCCGCCCTCTGTGACGAGCACGGAGCCGACCTCGTACTCGGCCATCTCCCGGGCGACCTGCCCGACGAGCGTCTCCGTCGGGACGGACACAGCCGGACGGCTCATCGACTCGGAGACCTTCATCCGCCGGCCTACAGCCCTTCGGAGAGCAGGAGCTCATGGGCCAGCCGGGCCCCGCGGGCCGCCTGTTTCTCCCTGTCGGGGTCCTCCGAGGGAATCTCCGTCAGGCCGTCGGCCAGTGCTCTGACGGCCTGAGCCAGTACCTGCACCTGGGCCTCCAGGACGCGCAGTCTCTCGTGCTCGCTCGGGGCGTTGTCCTCGGTCACGACAGGTTTCCCTTCCTTGCGGGTGACGAATTCTTGCGCGAGGGGGAGAGGGCGCTCGTCCGGATCGGGACGAGGGCGGCGCAAGACCGGAGGTCCGGTGCCGTACGGGCGTCAGCGTCCGTGTCATGGCGGTCTCGTACGACGCCGGGATGGACGTACACGCGGGCGTCGGCACCTGACCGCTGAACCACACCGCTCTCCTCTCCGAGAAGTACCCCATGGCGTCCTGTCGCGCATGCGGGCTGCCACGACGTGGCACGCCTCTGGAACGCGGTGGGTCCGATGCCGCGTGCCGCCGCCCTCGTCGACGTCCTCCGTCCCCGGGAGCATCGGCGCCGGACGGGTGTGCGGCCGGCGCGGATGCCCGGCCGCACGGGGGCCGTGCTCTTTGGTCCGCTCGGGTGTCGCGAGGGAGACGAGGGGGACCGGACGGCGGTCGGGACCCGGGCGGACGCCATCGCCGGGCAGCTCTGGGCGCTTCCCGTCTCGCCGGGGATCACACGGCCTTGCGGTAGAGCCGGACGCCCAGTGGTGCGAATGCCAGGACGATGGCCGCGTCCCAGGCGAGCGCCTGCCAGACGGCATGTGCGGCCGGCCCTCCGAGAACCAGGATCCGGACGGCTTCGGCCGTCTGCGACACCGGCTGGTGTTGTGCGAAGGTCTGCAGCCATCCGGGCATGGTGCTGACCGGGACGAACGCCGCGGAGGCGAAGACCAGGGGGGCCAGCACGGGGAACGCGGCGGCCTGAGCGGATTCCGGGTCCCCCACCGCCATGCCGACCACCGCGAAGATCCAGGACATCGCGAAACCGAAGGCGAGCACCAGCACGATGCCGCCCAGAAGAGCCGGCACGCCCGCGTGAATGCGGAACCCGATGGCGAACCCCACCCCCGTCATCAGCGAGACCACGAAGACGTTGCGCACGAGGTCCGCGGTGGTGCGCCCCACGAGCACCGCCGACCGGGCCATCGGCAGCGACCGGAATCGCTCCATCAGACCGGTCTGCATGTCGGTGGCCAGGCCGATGGCCGTGTTCATCGCCCCGAAGACCGCCGTTTGCACGAAGATGCCCGGGATCAGGAAGTCGACGTAGCTGACTCCGTGAAGGGACGGGGTGACGACGCCGCCGAAGACGTACCGGAACATCAGCACGAAGACCAGCGGCTGGATGGTGGAGAACACCAGCAGTCGCGGTACGCGTCGCAGGGCGATCAGGTTCCGCCAGGCGACGGTCAGGCCGTCCTGGGCGGCCCGCGCGCATCGCGTCCCGAAGGGGACGAGCGGTGCGGGGCGCCGCGCGAGTTCGGTGGCCGAGCGGGTCATGGGCGTCCGCCGGTCAGCTGGAGGAACACGTCGTCGAGGCTGGCTTCCCGTACGGAGACGCTGTGGGGAACCAGGCCGTGCGCCTCGAGCAGTCGCAGCACGTCCAGCAGTTGGCGGGATCCGTCGGCTGAGGTCAGGCGGACCCGCGGTCCCTCGGCACGGGGTGAACCGGCGAAGTGTCCCCGCAGCAGTTCGACCGCCGACGTGGCGCGCGCCGCCTCCCCCATGGCGAACTCGATGACGGTGCCGCCCAGGCGCGCCTTGAGAAGGGCAGGGGTGTCGTCGGCGATCACCCTGCCTCGGTCGATGACGACCACCCGCTCCGCGAGGCGATCGGCCTCCTCCAGGTACTGCGTGGTCAGAAGGACGGTCGTTCCGTCATCGACGAGTTCACGGATCATGTCCCACAGGGCGTTGCGGCTGTGGGGATCGAGGCCCGTGGTGGGCTCGTCCAGGAAGAGGACCGGCGGGTCGGGGACGAGCGCGGCGGCGACGTCCAGACGTCGTCGCATACCGCCGGAATAGGTCCGCGCCGGGCGGTCGCCCGCGGTGGTGAGGTCGAACCGCTCCAGCAGCTCGGCCGCCCGCGCGCGGATTCGGGAATGCCGCAGGTGGGTGAGGAGTCCGATCATCCGCAGGTTCTCCCGGCCGGTGAGGTTCTTGTCCACCGCCGCGTACTGCCCGGCGAGCCCGATCAGGTCCCGCACGGCCGCCGCCTCGCCGACCACGTCGTGCCCGAGGACTTCCGCGTGGCCCGAGCTGGGGCGCAGGATCGTCGTCAGGATCCGGATCGCGGTGCTCTTGCCCGCGCCGTTGGGTCCCAGGAGGCCGAACACCGTACCGGGCCGGACATCGAAGTCCACTGATTCCAGTGCCGTCACCGTCCCGAATCGCTTGCCCAGACCGGTCACGCTGATCGCTGCCTGGTCCACCGGCTCACCTTCCGGCCTAGCGGAGAACCTGTCCCTTTCCATTCTCGCCCGGCGGCCCGCTGACGCCTACAGGGAGAGCCGGCCCTGGGCCGTCACCGTTGCCCCTCCGGGCTCGGAGGCTCGCGCACGACGCAGGCCACGGGCGTGGCGAGCAAGGCGCCGGCCAGCGGTCCCACAGCTGCCCGGGACGGCGTCATGTGCCACCGCGCGTCATGGCGGAGCCCGGAGCCGCCGGACGCCCGCGGACCGTACCGTATGCCGCCGCCGACTCCTCGGCGGCGGACGAGCGGGTACGGGGGCCGGGTGGGGCCGACACAGGCCCGGTCGGCCCTACCGTGCGGCGGGCCGAATGGGGCAGCCTCGCAGTGTGACCGGGCAAGCGGTCCCTTGCCAGACGCCGACCGAGGCGATGCTTCGTTCTCGCGACCGCCCGCCGCAGCGCATCCTCGGAGGGAGCGAGACATGACCATTCTGATCACCGTCGTGGTGATTCTGGTCGTCTTGGTGCTGATCACGATCGCGATGGCGATACGTGTCGTCCGGCAGTACGAGCGGGGCGTCCTGTTCCGGTTCGGCCGGCTGATCGGCACGCGCGAGCCCGGGCTGCGGTTCATCATCCCGTTCGTCGACGTCCTGCACCGGGTCTCGCTGCGCATCGTCACGATGCCCATCCAGTCCCAGGGCATCATCACCCAGGACAACGTCAGCGTCGATGTCTCGGCCGTGGCCTATTTCCGTGTGGTCGACGCGGTCAAGTCGGTCGTCGCGATCGAGAATGTGAACGCTGCGATCAACCAGATCGCCCAGACCACTCTTCGTAAGGTCGTCGGACAGCACACGCTGGACCAGACTCTTTCCGAGACGGACCGTATCAACCTGAACATCCGTCAGATGCTCGACGTGACCACCGTGGAGTGGGGTGTCGAAGTGACGCTGGTCGAGCTCAAGGACATCCAGCTGCCGGAGTCCATGAAGCGCGCGATGGCCAGGCAGGCCGAGGCCGAGCGGGAGAAGCGCGCCAAGATCATCAGCGCTGAGGGCGAGGCCCAGGCCGCTGCCGCTCTGGGTGACGCCTCCGACACGATGATGGATCACCCGATCGCCCTGCAACTCCGTAACCTGCAGAGCCTGATCGAGATCGGTGTGGACAAGAACACCACCGTGGTCTTCCCCGCACCGCTGATGAGCACCATCGGGGACCTCGGCGCCTTCCTCGCCCGCGAAGCGAACGCCGCCGCCACGGCGCCGCCCGCCCCCAAGGCCGTATCGGCATTCGACCTGGGCAAGCCGGCCGGCGTAGCGGCACCGGACGAGGCGACCGAAGCCAAGCGCTCCGCGTAGACCCGATCACGGAGTGACACGCGGCACGCGGTGCCCGACGGAGAGCCGAAGAGATTCTGGAGAAGACCGAACACGAGGAGTCCGTCCGCAGACGTCGACGTCCGCACCAGCGGGCGCGGCGGCCGTGGACCCGTCACACATCCGACGTTGGGAGAGCAGCATGCGGCCGACGTTCGTTCTGGGGCGGATCGCCGGAGTCCGGATCGGGGTCCACTGGAGCGTTCTGCTCATTTTCGCCGTGATCGCCTTCGGGCTCGCACGAGGCCGCCTCCCCGATACCCATCCGGGCCACGGCTGGCCGGTGTACTGGGCGGTCGGGATCCTGACCGCCGTGGTCTTCTTCGCTTCCCTGCTCGCGCACGAGCTGGCGCACGCGATCGTCGCCCGGCGTAACGGGGTCGAGGTGGACGACATCGTCCTGTGGCTGCTCGGCGGCGTGGCACGGCTCAAGTCGGAGGCGCCGAACCCGGGCGCGGAGCTGCGGATCGCGGGCGTCGGTCCCTTGGTCAGTCTCCTCCTCGGCGGGCTCTTCACGCTCGCCGCGTGGCTGCTCGACACGACGTCCGCGCCGGGGCTGGCGGTCGAGGCGCTGGCCTGGCTCGCGGCGATCAATATCCTGCTGGCGGTTTTCAACGTCGTTCCGGCCGCTCCGCTGGACGGCGGGCGTCTGCTGCGCGCCTTCCTGTGGTGGCGAACGGGGGACCGGCTCCGCGCGACCGCGGGGGCGACGTCGGCCGGCCGTGCCTTCGGCTGGTTCCTGATGGTGCTGGGACTGTTCCTGTTCGTGCGGGGAGACGTCTTCGGCGGGCTGTGGCTGGCGATGATCGGCTGGTTCCTGGTCGCCGCGGCCACCGTGGAGGGACAGCAGGCGCAGCTGCGTGCCGTTCTCTCGGGCATCCCGGTCCGGCAGGCCATGACACCGGATCCGGTCACGGTTCCCGCCGGTCTCACGGTGGCTGCCTTCCTGGCCGATCCGCGGTACCGGTATCGCCATTCGGCGTTCCCGGTGACCGGCGAGGGCGCCGCGCCCGTCGGCCTCATGACCCTGGACCTGGCCAAGAGGCAACCGGAGGAGCAGCGGCACGCCGTGACCGTGGAGCAGGTCATGATGCCGCTGGCGGAGGTCACGGTCGTCGAGGCGGACGATCCCCTGGCTGACCTGCTGCCACGTATGCAGCCGGGCGCCGAGCATCGCGTCCTGGTGCTCGACGAGGACGCGCTGGTCGGCATCGTCTCCGCGTCGGACGTCAGCCGCACCGTCACGTGGCTGATGAAGACCATTCCGCGCGGGCGCGGCGGCGGCCGGGGTACGTGATGCCCTACGTCGGCGTGCAGAGGTCCGGCGAACGCGTGCACTGTCCTGCCGATGGATCAGGAAACGCCGATCCTGCACGTGGGACGTCCGCCTCTACGTGTCCGGACTCATGCGACCCAGGAGGCGATCATGGAAGAGCCGCAGGCAGTCCGGGCTGATGCGGCGGTCGCCTGCGCGGCCCTCCAGAGAGGACTTCCCGGACCTACTTCTTCCGCTTCGTGCCGCCGCCTTCGCGGCGGGCCCCGGACACGGAGGCAGAACCATGGTATTCGTACGCATCCTGTACGCCTCCGAGCATCACTCCACGCAGGAGATCGCCTCGCGGATCGGCACTCGGCTGAGAACCCACGGTCACCATGTCGACGTGCGGGCGCTGGCCTCGGCCCTCGGCGGGCAGGGGCTTCCGAAGGCTGACGCGTTCGTCATGGGGAGCGCGGTTCATGACGGAGCCTGGCTGCCGAAGGCGGAAGCCGCCGTCCGGGCCGGCGCCGAGGGGTTGCGTGAGCAGCCGGTGTGGATGTTCAGCGTCGGGATGACCGCCGCCCTGCCCAGGCTCCTGCGCCTGCTGGCCGACCGCGCCGTGCAGCCGCGTGTCGCCGCGCTCGTCGACGTCGTCCGTCCCCGGGAGCATCGGCGCTTCTCGGGCGTGATCCGGCGCGAACACCTGGACCGCAAGGGGGCTGTGCTCTTCCGTCTGCTCGGCTGCCGTTACGGAGACCACCGGGACTGGGCGGCGGTCGAGGCATGGGCGGACGACATCGCAAGGCAGCTCACGGCTCTGCCCGCACGCGGCCCCGCAGACTGACGGCCTCCCACGGCCGACCGGCCCTCGCGGAGGGCAGGTCGGCCGGAACGGCGTTCGCCCGCTCACGCACCGCCTTCCGCGCGGGAGGCGAGTGCGGCGTCGCACCCTGGGGGATCAGGTAAGACTCCATGTCGTCGCCGGCTTCGCCTTGAGCCTGGCCGGGACGTCGATCTCGGACAGAATGCCGAAGCCTTGATCGGCCGGCTCACGACGGACGGGCTCCACGGTCACCTCGAAGGTTCCGCCGGTGCGGTCGTACGGCATGGTCTGGCGACGGTGCTCAGAAGAACCGGAGCTTCTTTGCCCAGCCGCCGCGAGACGAACAGCAGCGCGACGGCCGCCGCCGCCGCGAGGGTGGTGGTTGCTGGGGAAGGACCAGTCGCCCGGGGCCGGGCACGCCTCCAGGGCCGTCACATGGAGCGACTGGCAGGGGAGGGCTTCGCGCACGACCAGCTTCAGCCGGCTGCTGACGGCGAACGCCGCGACGGTGATCAACGGTACGGCGAGTGCCCGGGCGGCCCCCTCAGGCCCTGGTTGCGGGCCCGCCACCAGGCGAACAGGACCAGGCCGTACGCGGAGTGGCCGCTGATGAAGTGGTCGAGCCACGTCGGGGTGGCCTGCGCGGTGTGGACGACGTCGAGGTGGGCCGTCCCGTCGATGCCCGAGCAGTCGAAGGCCACCGGGCTCGCGTGGACGGTTGCTCCGGCGATCAGCTCGGGCATCGGGTGCTCCCTCTGGTCCGGCGGGCACGCCGGGAGCGGGCGAGCTCCAGGCCGACGGGGATCAGGGAGATGGCGACGGTCACGGCGATGATCGGCAGGAGTCAGTGGTCGATGTCCGGCACCGAAGCGCCGAGCGCGTATCCGGCAAGCACCAGCCCTACCGTCCACATCAGGCCACCGAGCACCTGCCATGTCGTGAAGGCGCGCGCCGGAAGGAGACTCTTCCTCACCCTCGCGTGACCCGTTCCGTCCCATCGGACAGAGAGAATCCCGTACGGCGGCACCACCCCGGAACACCCGTGGTGCCGCCGCACGCGATGCAGGTGGCGTAAGGCAGCACGCGATGGACGCATCCAGATCTGGTCCTACGCGGTGCGGCCCTCGGTCGCGAGCAGTCGACGCGTGGCACTCGCCGCGAAGTCGGACACGGCCGCCAGTTCGTCACCCTGGTCGATTCTGCGGATGCAGGCGTCGACGACGGCCTGGAGCACGGCGACGGTCAGCTCCGGCTGCGGATGGCCCAGCTCGCGGACAACCTCGGCGAGTGCCTCGTGCAGCGAGGTGTGCAGGTTCCTCACGCGCTCCCGCGCCGACGCGGAGAGCGAGCCTCGTGAGAGCGAGGCCCACCAACGGTGGGCGCCGCGCGCGGCCTGTTCGAGGTTGGCCCTGACGTAGGCGGCCGCCTGGTCCACGGGGGTGGTCTCGGCCGCGATGGCCCTCTCCACGGCGTCGACCCAGGCGGGGAACCCGCGGGTCACGACGAGTTCGAGCAGGTCGTCGATGGAGTCGAAGTAACGGTAGATGCTGTTGCGGGCGATGCCGGCCCGCGCGGCGACCGCGCCGGCGGTGAGGCCCTCGACGCCGGCCTCGTTCAGGATCGCCTCAGCCGCGTCGATCAGCTGAGCGAGCCGCTGGGCCCGGTGCTCGCGGACACTGTCGGCTTCGATTCTGGGCATTCTCTCCGCTCCGCCTCGGGCATTGCGCCGTCTCACCGCAATCTACCCCCTCGTCCGGGACGCCGCGGGAGCGCGTGTTAGCTTGGCGCCAACTTAGAGACACCCCTGTCTCTAAGTTCTGTCCGTGCTTCCGGCCGAGGGCTTCCTGATGCAACCGATGTACTTCCGCATGGTCCGATGTCTCCTGGGATCGAAGAGACGTGCCGCCGTCGTGGTGGCCTTCTGGGTTCTGATCGCGAGCCTTCTCGCCGGGGCTGCTCCCTCTCTCGAATCCGTCGAGGACAACGCCTCCGCCAACCTTCCACCCGCCGCTTCGGACTCCATGAAGGCCCGCGACCTCGTCCGCGCACAGCTTCCGGGCCAGGACGCGACGCCGGCGGTCATCGTGGTGCGCGGCGAGGGCGCCGACGCTGCGGCGAGCGCCAGGAACGCCGTCTCCCGGATCACCTCGGCCCTGTCGGAAACCGCCCGGCCCGACCAGGTGACGAGCGTGATCTCCACGGTCACCACTCCCGACGCCGCAGCCGAACTGGTCTCGCGGGACCGCGGCAGTCAGCTGGTCATCGTGCCCATCACCGGCAGTCCTTCGGACGAGTCGTTTCAGCACGCTGTCGACCGGGTGCGTTCCCTCGCGTCCGACCGTGCCGGGCCCACTGAAGTCGCCGTGACCGGCCCCGCCGGAATCGCCACCGACACCGTGAAGGTCTTCAGCGGCGGTGACAAGGTCATGCTTCTGGCCACCGTCCTGCTCGTTCTCGTCATCCTCCTGGCCATCTACCGCTCACCTCTGATGGCCCTCGTGCCCCTCCTCGCCGTCGGTGTGGCGATGCGGGTGTCGGAGACGACCGGCGCGCTCCTCGCGGACGCCGGAATCATCACGGTCAGCTCCCAAACGGCCTCGATCATGACCGTGCTACTGTTCGGAGTGGGCACGGACTACGCGCTGATCATCACCGCCCGCTACCGCGAGGCCCTCTTCGACGAGCCGAACCGCCCACGTGCCATGCAGACCGCCGTGCGGCGCACCGCCGAATCCGTCCTCGCCAGTGCGTCCACCATCGTGCTCGCCATGTTCGCCCTGCTCGTGGCCGTCTCCCCGGCGCTGCGCGGCTTCGGGCCGTACCTTGCCCTCGGCGTGGCTGCCATGGCTCTGGTGGCGTTCACCTTCGTTCCCGCGCTCATCCTCCTGCTGGGCGGAAGCGTCTTCTGGCCGGGGGGCGTGGACAAGGCCGCCGAACGCGGTCGCGGCGCGGGCGTCTGGCACCGCATCGCCGCTCTTGTCGCGCGGGCCCCGGTCCGGGTCGCCTCGGCCGTGGTCGCGCTGCTCGTGGTGATGAGCGCCGGCTTGCTGGGCTACCACGAGAGCTTCAACACCCTCAGCGGATTTCGCACCGCCACCGAGTCGGAGCGCGGGCAGCGGCTGATCCAGGAGGATTTCGGGCCCGGCGAGATCGCGCCCAGCACCGTCGTCGTCCGTTCCCAGGACGACCTGCGCTCCACCCCCGCGGCCGCTGCCATCGGCGCCGCGCTGGCAGAAGCCGACGGTGTCAGCCGGGTCGGAGAACGTCCCCGCTTCGGGGAGGACGGCAGAACCGTCTTCTACGAGGTCGTCCTCGACCTCGACCCGTACAGCTCGAAGGCGCTCGACGCGATCGGTCCGCTCAAGGAGGCCGCGCGGGCCGCGGCCGACGCGGCCGACGTGGAGGACACCACGGTGCTCATCGCTGGTGAAACGGCGCAGAACGCCGACATCCGCTCCGCCCTCGACCGCGACACGACGTTCATCGTGCTTCTGGTCCTGGCCGTCGTCACAGCGGTGCTCGTCCTCCTGCTGCGCTCGCTCCTCGCGCCGCTCTACCTGGTCGCGACGCTCATCCTGTCGTTCCTTGCCACCCTGGGCGCCACCACCTTCTTCACCCTGACCGTCCTCGGCGACGAAGGCATCGGCAACCGGGTCACCGCATACATCTTCGTGTTCCTCGTGGCACTGGGCATCGACTACAACATCTTCATCATGAGCCGGTTCAAGCAGGAACTGCGCACCCTGCCCCCGGCCAAGGCCATCAGCGCCGCCCTCACTCGCACCGGCGGCGTCGTCTCCTCGGCGGGCCTCATCCTCGCGGCGACATTCGCCGTCCTGATGACCCAACCGATCCGCGAACTCTTCCAGTTCGGCTTCGCCATGGCCTTCGGCATCCTGCTGGACACCTTCCTCATCCGGCCACTCCTGGTTCCCGCCCTCGTCCACCTCTTCGGCGACCACGCCCTGTGGCCCGCACGCCCCACACATCCCAGGACGCCTGCCACACCCGCCGAGCCCGCTGCCACACCGGCCGCGGGCCCGCGTCCCACTCCTTCTCGCTAGCGGAGCACCCGCATACAGCCCCCGGCGCCGCACCGGCGCCGGGCAGCTCTGGCCGACTCCGCCTCTTCGCGGGTTGTTGTCGATGCGTGTCAGATCGGCGAGCAAGCCGGTGTCCAGCGGGTGCCGGTCTGCTGCACCCACGGAACGGCGTGCTCGCCGTAGTCGCGACAGGGACTGGCTAGTCCGGGAAGTGGTCCAGCTGTTCCAGGGCGTCGTGCAGTGCGGCCCTGGTGGTGATGCCCAGCTTGGGGAAGAGCTGGTAGAGATGGGTCGAGACGGTCCGTGGTGACAGTCGGAGCTTCTCTCCGATCTGCTTGTTGGTCAGGCCGGTTGCCGCCAGGCGGGCGATCTCCCGCTGCTGCGGTGTCAAAGTGGACCCTCCGGGCGGGGGCACGGGGGTGCCGCAGGCGCGGAGCTCTTTGCGGGCCCGGTCCGCCCACGGGTGGGCGCCAAGCCGTTCGAATGCTTCTGCGGCGGCGCTCAGGTGCGTGCGGGCCCGGGCCGGCGCCTTGCTGCGGCGGAGTCGCTCGCCGAGGTACAGGTGAATGCGGGCGTTGTCGAAGGGCCAGCGTCCGGCACCGTCGACGGCCAGGGCCGCGCTCAGGCCCCGTACGGCCTCGTCGTCGTGCTCTGCCGCCATGGCGGCCGAGGCGAGCAGCACCATGTTCAGCCGTGGTGACACCGCTTCGAGGTGGGCGGCGCGGGCCGCCCTCACGTGTTCGGCGGCCTTCGCGCGGCGGCCCGTGTGGACCTCCGCCTCCACCTGGTCGAGGATCGTCCACACCGCGTGCCCGGCGAAGGGCGCGAATGCTCCGGCCGGTGTGACCTTGCCGGCGTGGCGGTGGGCCTGTTCGAAGTCGCCTTGTGACAGGGCGATCAGGGTGCGGGCATGGGCGGCGTAGCAACTGACGGCATGGCCGCGGCGGGAGCCGGCCCACTGGTCCATCTGATCGGCGAGGGCGCGGGCAGCCGCGTACTCGCCGCAGGCCGCGTGTACGCAGGCCAGCACGAACTTGCCGGTCCAGGAACGCAGCGGATAGTCGAGTTCCTCGCACCAGCGCAGTCCCTGCTGGGCCACCTGCCGCAGCTCCGGCCACTGGCCGGTGAACCAGGCATGGCTGCTCCACAGGAACGAAGCCTGGATGGCGGGGAAGATGTTCTGCCCGCTCAGGCCGCCGCGGGCCGTGAGCCGCAGCGGCTCCTCCATCTCGCCGAGGCGGTCCGCGTAAGCGCCGGCCGTAGCGATCCGTACGATCCGCACCGGATCCGACGTGCCGGGAAGGGCGCGGATGGCGGCGTCGAGCCGTTCCCAGTCGGTGGGGCGGGCACGGGCGGGGTCGGCGAAGGTGGACCGCAGCAGTTCCAGGGTGTCCGGCACCGCAGCGCATTTCGCCAGCGCCCTGTCGAAGTCCGTCCACAGCTCGCGTCGACCGCCGTGGACGCACACCATCAACAGGGTGGACACCGCTTCGTACAGGGTGGCGTCGGTGAGATCGTACGGTTCGGGCTGCAGGGCGATAGCGCCGGACAGCAGACGGTGGGCCGTGTCGATGTCCCCGTAGCTGTTGAGCAGGTACATGGCCGCGGCCACCGCGACCGCCGGGGACTCCGCGCCGGGGGCGGCCTGGCGGGCGTCTTCGAGCAGTCTCGGTACGTCGCCGACATCGCCGGTGAGGTTCGCGCCCATGTACGCCGCCTTGGCCAGCCGCCGGGCGTACGAGGTCGCGTCCGGGCTGAGTTCGGCGGCGCGTACCAGTGCTGACACCGCATTCGGGCCGTCACCTCGACGGGCGCTGATGTCGGCGACCTCTTCGAGCAGGGCGGCGATCCGTTCGTCGGGTCCCTCAGCTGCCTGCGCCAGGTGCCAGGCCCGCTGCTCGGGGACTGCCGTCCAGGCTTCCGCGAGTGCACGGTGGACGTTGCGACGTTGTGCGCTGGTCGACAGCTCCACCACAGCGGAACGTATGAGCGAGTGACGGAAGCTCAATCGGCCGGTCGAGTCGTCGATTCGGACGAGTTGCGTGTGCTCGGCCGGAGCCAGGTGCTTCAGGCTGCACCGCCCGGACACCGCGCGGCGCACGACGAGCATGTTCCCGCTGCCCTCCAGCGCGGCGACGAGGAGCAGGTGCCGCGTGGCCGGCGGCAGGGCGCTGATGCGGGAGGCGAACGTCGACTGGAGCCGCCGGGTCAGCGGGATGTGGCTCGGCAGGGCCCGGACAGTGATCCGCTGGGACTCCGTGAGCGCTGTGGGAAGTTCCAGCAGGGCCAGGGGATTTCCCTCGGCTTCGGCGATCAGACGCCGCCGGACCCGTGTGGCGAGTGCCGGGAAGCGGCGGCGGAGCAGTTCGTCGGAGGCGGTCTCGCTGAGCGGACCCAGTTCGTGCAGGGGAAGCCCGCTGTGGTCGAAGAAGCTCTCCTCTCCCAGTCTGACCGTGCACAGAAACCCCGTGCCAGTATTCGGGAGACGCCGTGCCACATGCCCTAGGACGACGGAACTCGGCCGGTCCAGCCACTGCGCGTCGTCCAGCACAAGGAGGGTGGGGGCGTCACGGGAGAGTCCCGCCACCAGCGACACCACAGCTTCGGTGACGACGTCGTGGCCGGGTGCCGCGCACCGCTCGGAGCCGAGAACTCCGGCGAGGTCAGGCATCCGCATCGCTGTGGAGTGGACCTCGGCCAACGAGGCCAACAACTGCCGAAGCGCGCCGTAACCGGCCTGCGCCCGGTACTGCACGCCGACGGTTTGCAGCACCCTCATTCCCGCGGCTTCGGCTTGCCGTACGACAGCGGTCAGAAGTGCCGTCTTCCCGACACCGGGGTCTCCGACCAGAGCCAGCGATCCGCCGTGGAGCGGGACGCCCGCCAGGAAGGAGCCGAACCGTTCCATGTCGGCTTCCCGGCCGATCAGGGAGCCGTCCGCATCTCCGCGGGGCCGGTCGGTCACGTTCGCCCCCTACCGCGCCCGGAGAGGGCCGCACGACGTGTCGATCGGGCCTACGTCACATGACGGAAGCGGCAATGTCCGCCCGGATTCTACCGTTCTCGACGTGACTTCGTCCGCCCGGCGGACCACGTCGTGCAGGGGAGAGGAAGTGTGCTCCATTTCTGGACGCCACGGTTTCGGAGAAGTGCTGCGCGGTCATCGACGCGCTGCACGACTGACGTTGGAACAGCTGGCCGGCATGTCGGGGGTCAGTGCCCGGGCGCTCTCGGACATGGAGCGCGGGCGGAGCAAGGGGCCCCAGCAGAGGACCGTGGCCGCCGTGGCGGACGCACTCGTGCTGACGGGGAACGCCTGGGAGCAGTTCGCCGAACTGGCTCGTGAAGGCCGGGTACGCGACCGCCGGACGCGCCCGAGCGGGTTGGGCGAACTGCCACGATCGCTACCGGACTTCACCGGCCGAACAGCCGAGATGGTGTGGCTGAGCGAACTCGTGTACGACGAGAGTTCGCCGGGTGTCGGACTGGTGGGACTGATCACCGGCTCAGCGGGGCTGGGCAAGACCGCCCTTGCGATCCGTGCTGCCCATGCCGTCCGGCCGAGCTTTCCTGACGGAGTGCTCTTCCTCGATCTGTGCGGCATGTCCCGGCAGCCGCTGCCCGCCGGCGACGCGCTGCGGTCGCTCCTTCGTGCCCTGGGTGCCCCTGAGCGGCAGGTCCCGGACGACGTGCCGGGGCGCGCCTCCCTGTACCGGTCGCTGCTGCGCGACAAACGGGTGCTGGTCGTCCTCGACAATGCCGCGTCGGAGGAGCAGGTGCGTCCGCTGCTGCCGGGAGGGGGCGCGGGCCGGGCCCTGATCACCACCCGACGGTTGCTCGCCGGTCTGGAAGGCGTACGCAGGCTTGCCCTCGGACCCCTGGCGATGCCGGAGTCCACCGCACTGCTGACCGGGATCCTGGGCGGACGTGCCGCATCCGACGGGGAACCGGCCCTCACGCGGCTGGCCGAGCTGTGCGGCGGTCTGCCGCTTGCCCTGCGGATCATCGGAAACAGGCTGGTCAGCCGGCCCGGATGGGACGCCGCCGAGCTTGCCGAACGGTTGGTGGACGAGGAGAGCAGGCTGCATCAGTTCAAGGCGGGGGACCTCAAGATCGCCCAGGCGTTCCGGATGTCGTACGAGCAACTCGCCGATTCGTCCCGGCGGATGTTCCGGCGGCTGGCCGCAGTACCGGGAGAGGGCTTCGACGCCGCCCTGGCCGCAGCCGCCTCCGGGGTGTCGATCGAGGACGCCTGGGAGGCACTCGACGAGCTCGTCGACCTCGGCCTGCTCCACGACGGTGCCGCGGGCCGCTACCGCTTCCACGACCTGGTCCGCCTGTTCGCCCGCGACCGGCTCCATGAGGACGAGGACGCGGCCGAGCGGGAGGCGGTGACGGGGAGGGTGACGTCGTGGCTGCTGCGGACGGCCTCGCTGTCCGGCCGGCCGTCCCGGCGCGGTCAGGGCCGTCCCGCCTCTGATGCCGTCGTACCGTGCTCTGCGGTGACTCCCGCTGCTTTCGGCGACCTGACGCGGCGGGCGCCCCGTAGCAGCCCTCCGGCCCGGTCCTTTCGGTGCAGCCCAGCTCGCCGGCGGCCGATCGAGGCACGCGATCGACACGGATCGCCGGGATTCCGGGCGTACTTCTGCGTGCTGTTCTGCATGGCCTTTCCTCCTCCCCGCGACTTGGCTCGGGTGCACCGGGACAGACGGAATGGTCTGTCCCTCCGACTCAGGAGCGATCATGGCAACCATCAGGAACATCGTGCTCGTGCACGGTGGCTTCGTGGACGGATCGGGATGGCAGGGGGTCTACGACCACCTGACCGCCGACGGCTACCGGGTGGCCGTCGTGCAGAACCCGACCCTGACGCTGGCCGGCGACGTCGCCGCCACCCACCAGGTCCTCGACGCCCTCGACGGGCCGGCCGTGCTGGTCGGCCACTCCTATGGCGGTGTCGTCATCACCGAGGCCGGCACCCACGCGAACGTCGCGGCGCTCGCCTACATCGCCGCGTTCGCCCCGGACGAGGGCGAGTCCGTGAGTTCCCTGATCGCCGACCCGCCGCCCGGGGCGCCGGTCCCGCCGATCCTGCCGCCTCAGGACGGATTCCTGTTCCTGGACCGGGACCGCTTCGCGGCATCCTTCGCCGCCGACGTGCCCGAGAACGTGGCGGCGTTCATGGCCGACTCCCAGGTCCCCTGGGGCGTCGACGCCTTGGGCGGCACGGTCTCCGAGCCGGCCTGGCAGACCAAGCCGTCCTGGTACCTGGTCGCCACGGACGACCGCATGATCCCGCCACCCGCCCAGCGCGCCATGTCCGAGCGGGCGAAGGCCACGGTCACCGAGACCCCCGGCAGCCACGCCGTCTACGTGTCTCGCCCCGCCGTGGTGGCGGCTGCCATCGCCCAGGCCACCCGGGGAGTCAACGGCCAGGCCTAGGGCCTGTCGTCGAACTCCCGTCGTCGCCCGAGAGGCGGCCCCGCGGCGTCGTCGAGGTGCCGGGGGCGTCCCACGTCCCCATGATCAGCCACCCGGGCATCACCGACCGGCTCATCGAAGACGCCGCCGAGGCCACCGGCTGTGCCTTCTTCGACCGGATCCGGTCCGCAGGATCGGGCCGGATCACGGGCACCACGGAAGACCGCGGTCACGGTCGTACATACCCGGGTGCCTCGTACCACCGCAGACGAAAGGCAGGAGCAACCGATGAGGGTCAGCATCGTGGGCGGGGGGGATCGCAGGGCTGACCTGCGCCCTGAGCCTGCACGCCGCGGGCTTCCGGCCTCGGGTGAACGAGGCGGCACGGTCGATCGAGGCGGTCGGTGTGGGGATCAACCTGCTGCCCCACGCCGTCCGGGAACTCACCGAACTCGGCTTGGCCGAGGAACTGGCCGCGGTCGCCTTGCCCCCGCACCGCCTCAGTTACCGCGATCGGGCGGGCGATCCGGTGTGGGAGGAACCGCTCGGACTCGCGGCCGGCTACCACTGGCCGCAGTACTCCGTCCACCGCGGCCGCCTGCACCTGATGCTGCTGGCAGCTGTTCACGAGCGCCTGGGGCCGGACTTCCTTCGCACCGGCCGGCTGTTCCGGTGCTTCGAGCAGACGGCGGACGGCGTCCGGGCCCACTTCGTGGACCGCACCAGCGGCGGGCCGATCAGGGAGGATGCCGACGTGCTGATCGGCGCCGACGGGATCGACTCCGCCGTCCGCGCCCAGCTCTACCCGGACGAGGGCCCCTCTCACTGGAACGGCGTCCACATGTGGCGCGGAATCGCGCGGTACCCGCACGTCCTCGACGGCCGTTCGATCGTGGTGGCCGGAGGCACCCCCGGAGCGAAGTTCGTCGCCTACCCGATCGAGGACCCGGCCGTCGAAGGCGGCGACGCCTTGCTGAACTGGGTCCTGGAAGTACGGCGCGAGCGGTCGGCCGCGCCGCTGGATCGCACGAACCGCCGCATCACGCCGGCGGAGGCCCGCGTCGGCGTGACGGAATGGAACCTGCCGTGGGTTGACCTGGAGACGCTGGTCGAGCGCTCCTCGGCGGTGTTCGAGTACCCCATGCTCGACCGCGACCCGCTACCGAGCTGGAGTTCCGGGCGCGTCACCCTGCTTGGCGATGCTGCCCACCCGATGTTCCCGATGGGCATGAACGGCGGATCGCAGTCCATCGTCGACGCCCGAGTCCTGGCCTGGTACCTGGCGCGGGAAGGCGACCCGGCGGCGGCGCTCCGCCGCTACGACCGCATGCGGCGAGACACCGTGAACGCGGTCGTGCTGGCCAACCGGGACCTGGGACCGGAAGCGATCATCGCGCGAGCCGCGGAGCACGGCGAGCCCCTGCCTGTCGGCCAGGCGGAGTCGATCGTGAACCGCTACAAGGACCTGGCCCAGGCCATGGTGGCGCAGGTCAATACTCACCCGACGTGGACGGTCCCCGGTGATGCCGCAGACCTGATGCGGTGAGGGCCGCGCAAGAGGCCGAGCGGGCTTGACCGCGAGAGCCGCTGGGGGAGTGGGACCGCGTCAATCGGGGTGAGGCGCCTCTTTCCATATCCTTGGAAGAAGCCCGGCTTCTTCGGCGAGTACGAGACCAGCAGGTTCTTGGTCCACTGGTGGTACACGCCTCGCATGGCCGCTGGCCAGCGGAAACGGCCACGATTCGGCCAAGCTGCAGGCGGCTGGTCCGCGTATGGCCCGGATCTTGGTCGGCACGGAGAGGACCTCTGGCCGATGGCCCGAGGCGGCGGCGAGTTGGCACACAAGCGAGGGGCGGGCCGACAGGTCGCCACGGCGCATGCCGCGATCCAACGCGCCACGAGAGAGAAAGTCGCCGGGGCTCCGCCATGCCCGAACACCGAAATCGCGTCGGTCACCCGACAGTTGCCCCTCAACGACGCCTCATCACCGCAACCGAAACGGCGAGGCTAGTAGTCCTTCGTTAGGTTCTTCGTCTGGTTCGGTTGCGGGGCAGGGGTCGGCCGGCAGGTGGTGCAGGTGCCGGTCCAGCACCGCAGCAGGTCGTGGAGGGTGTCGAGGACCTGGTAGAGGGTCAGGCCGGAGTGTGGGCTTCGGGGTCGAGCCGTCGCAGGGTGACGGGGAGTTTCCGGCGGCAGGTTCGATATCCAGAAGCCGGTCGGAATCTCCTGGTCAGCAGGCCACTCGACCAGCACGGTGGAAACGGGCAGGACACCGTCCCACTGGTTGCGTGCGCCGCCTGCCGCCTGCCGCCTGCCGCCTGCCGCCTGCCGCCTGCCGCCTGCCGCCTGCCGCCTGCCGCCTGCCGCCTGCCGCCTGCCGCCTGCCGCCTGCCGCCTGCCGCCTGCCGCCTGCCGCCTGCCGCCTGCCGCCTGCCGCCTGGGCGGCGGCCAGTTACTGCCTGCCCGCCGCGCGCAGGGCCAGGACCGCGAACCGTGAGGTCATCGTGCCTTTGCTGCCCTGCCGCCAAGCCACCTCGGCGAAGTGGCCCGCGGCAGCGGCCTCGGCCGCGTGGACGGAAAGTGCTCGCGGTGCCGTCCGGGACCCCGGCCCGGCGACAACGGCCCGGTTCATCCGTCCACTCCCGAGGCAGGTACAACTCCCGGTCCAGCGGCACGAAGCGGTGTCGGTGGCGGCGTGGACGCTGACCGCGACCTGACAGTTCGCCCGCTTCCCAAGCGCGGCCGTGCAGCTTTGGCCGATCGGGCGGCGTACCGCGATACGGAACGCCGTCGGCGGTGTCGCCGCGCAGCGAGTACGGGCGCCGTGCGGCCGGAAGGCAGTGTCACGTCGATGGGGCAGCCAGGGTGCCAGGCAGACGGGCACCTCGGCCTCGTCCTTGGAGTGGTGCTGGGGGAGAGGATCACGCCGCATGGGTGCATCGCGATCCCGCGGGGCAGCGAGTCCAGGCCCCCGCCAGCGCGCGCAGTTCGATCTTCGAGTATCCGGGACCCGAGTGCCTCAGTGGACTGCGGGGCGTGACGCATTCCTACGCGTTGAACGGACGTTTATTCGTTGTCGAGCACCAGGTGAAACGGTTCGGCGTCCGACGTCACCCGAAGTGAGAGAGCTGTGAGAAGAAGAATCCCGGGCGCCTCGTCGCGCCCCGACCTGCACCGGGTACGCCAACTCGCCCTGCTGGCCGCGCTGTCTGTTCTCGCGGGCCTGCTTGCCCTCGTTCCTGCGGCCGGCCCCGCGCGGGCCGCCGACGGCGGCGGTAAGCGCGTCGTCTCGTGGAACATGAACATGGGCGCGTCGGACAAGTGGCGGGACGAGATACCCCGGCTGCTGGCTGGCACACATACAGGTCAGCCGGTCGGGGGAGAGCCCCGGCCAGCCAACATCCTGATGCTGCAGGAGCACACCGACCTCGGCGCTCCCAACGGCATCGGCAGCACCGTCGCCGACGTCCAGCAGTTCTTCGCCGCAGGCAACGGCCGGGGATCGGCGGACCGGATCACCCTCAGCATGGTCCCGGACGGCACCCGGTTCAGGGACATCACGACGGCCACGACCGTCGCGCGGGTGAACTTCCGCTGGCAGCCACAAGGTGGCGGGCCGACCTACTACGTGTACATGCTCGATGCCGCGAACGATCACCGGGCACGTGTCATCATCACCGACACCGAGGCGACGGCCGTGGATGTTCTCCCGGCCGTGATCCCGCCCGGCGGCCCGACCGACCCGGACGGGCAACTCCTCTGGCGCAGCGCCAACTCCCCCCGTCCTGCATTCGGCATCCAGGTGGAGGGTGTCTGGTATTACACCATCCACGCGGACAACGCAACGTCCCCCGACGCTGCCGGGAGGCGCCGAAACGACGCCAGCGTACTCATCCAGGCGATCACCGCGGCGGTCCCGACCCAGCCCGTCTTCATCGCCGGAGACTTCAACATCACGCCCCAGCAGTTCCTGGGCAACACCGAGCTAGGTGCCGACGAGAGGCTCGTCACGGCGGGGCAGCCCACCTACTTCCCCCGCAACGGCGGGGCGAACCAGGAGTACGACTTCGGCGTGGCCGGTCGGATCGAGGCCGACGCCGACCCTACCGAGCCAGAGGCCCGCGTCATCGGCGACCCGAACCGCCTGGACCACCGCCCTGTGGCCTTCAATATCGTTCCGGTGGCCACGCAGGACGACGCCACCCAGACGGTCAGCACGCTCATGCACCGCAGGGACGGGCAGTACATGGGCGATCGTGACGGCACCGTCGACGAGGGCCAGCTGGATCGCCTCGGCGCCTTCTGGCAGGCGGGAAATTCCACGGTACGGCGCAGTGGTCGGCTCTACCGCCAGTTACAGGCAGGCGGAGCGGGCGGACGGCGGTGCCTGACGGCCCTGGGCAGCGGACGGGCGACCGAGGCGGCCGCGGACGCCCCTGAGATCGCGGTGACGGGCTGCGACAGCGGTACCCCGTCCGACGCGCAGCTGTGGCGCTTCGACGTGAACGGCAACCTCTTCAACATCAGCGACCAGGCCGTGGTGACGGACCATACGGGTCCCCTGCACCTGGGCCCGCCGGGGACGGAGCCGGCCAACGACAGCGACCAGCCGGTCGCTTCTCCCTGGCGCCACTGTGTCTGGGAGAAGAAGGACCATGCTCCCGGTGCTCTGTGGGAGTACGTCCCCCTGCGGTGCGACGACGAGGATCCGCTGCCGCCGGGCGTCAGCCTGCAGGCGCCCGGCTCCGCGGACGTCTTCCAGCAGTCCGAGGGCCGTCCGCTGTTCATCACGAACGTGGCGAACGGCGAGAAGCTGCGGCCGGTCAACAGGGCCTCGGTCTGGGCGCACACCTGGCGGCAGGAGTCCGGGCTCGGTCTGGAGCGCTGGCTGTGGGACACCTCGACCACCCCGGCGCGGCTGATCAACGCCTTTCACCGCAAGGTCCTGCACGGGGACGGCGGCACGAACTGGCAGTGGGCCACCATCGACAAGGGCAAAGAGGGTTGGGAGTGGCGTGTCCGCGACTCCGGCGAGCCCGACGGGTCGGCGGTGTTCGAGGCACGCGACGGTGACGCAGTCTTCTGCATGGCGCAGTCCAGCACCAGCGCGAAGCACTGGGTCAGTTTCGACCGGTGCGACGGCGCCGACCCGAAACAGCGTTGGTACGTCACCCTGGCGACCGTTCCGCCGCGGGATCCCGAATCCGGCGGGGACGGCGAGGTGAGCGGACATCTGGAGTCCGCCGTGGACGGCCTGGTCGCCGACGTCGACCAGGCGGACCCGACGCCGGGCACCCGGGTCAAGGCGAAGGAGGGGAAGGATCATCCGGCGCAGACCTGGACGCTGGAGTCGAGCCCGCACGGCTGGCGGATCCGGAGTGCACTGGACGGCGGTCCGGTGCTCGCGCACGAGACGGAGGGGCACGAGGCGGTGCTCGCCGAGGCCACGGACGCCGATCCCGACCAGTGGTGGCAGATCGAGGACGCCGGGGACGGCTGGGCGACGGTGCGCGGCGGCGGGCGGTGCCTGACCGCGGCGGGCGCCGATGTCACTTTGCGTCTCGACGCGTGTGCGGCGGACAGCGCCGTGCAGCGGTGGCGCGCTCCGGGTCTTCAGGCGGACCCGGAGTCGAAGCCGGAACCGGCGACCGGGTGGCTGAAGGGGCTCGACGACCGGTGTCTGGAGGTCGCGGGCGACGTCGACACCGACGGCACCCCGGTCCGGCTCGGCGGCTGCGCCGCGGGCGCCGCCAGGACCTGGCAGCTCACGGAGCCGGGCACGGTCGAGGCGCTCGGCAAGTGCCTGGACGCCGACCACTCCGGCACGGCGTACCGCACGAAGGTGCAGCTGTGGGTGTGTAACGACAGCCCGGCCCAGAAGTGGGTCCGCACCGCCGACCGGGGGCTGCGGAACGTCAACGCCGGTCTCTGCCTCGATGTGCCGGACTCCGTGTCGGGCGACGGGCGGCAGCTCCAGCTGTGGGGCTGCAACGCCTCGCCCGCCCAGCAGTGGACCGTGACTCCTCCCACAGGGGCGGAGCCCAGGCCGGACGGGGACGCGGGCGACCCCTTCGACGCCTCTCCCGAAGACCGGGGCACCAAGCCGCCGGTCTCGGGCGACTGCCGGCCCGAGGGCATGGCGGCCACCGAGGGCGTGGCGACCCGTTACTGCGACGTGTACGACACCGACGGCCGTGAATGGGTGGGCAACGGGCGGACCCGGCGCGTGGTTGGCTACTTCACCGGGTGGCGCACGGGCGCCGGCGGCGACCCGAAGTACCTGGTGTCGAACATTCCGTGGTCGAAGGTGAGCCACATCAACTACGCGTTCGCCCGGGTCGAGGACGACCGGATCAGCATCGGGGACCCAGCCGATCCCAAGAACCCCGCCACCGGCATGACCTGGCCGGGTGAGAAGAACAGGATGGATCCCGCACTGCCCTACCAGGGGCACTTCAATCTGCTGAACGGCTACAAGAAGAAGCATCCGGCCGTGAAGACACTGATCTCGGTCGGCGGCTGGGCGGACACGCGGAACTTCTACGCCATGGCCACGAACGCCGACGGCAGCGTGAACCGCGCGGGGATCGACACGTTCGCCGACTCGGTGACCGCTTTCCTCGACCGGTACGGATTCAACGGCGTCGACATCGACTACGAGTACCCCACCGCCCTGCCCAACACCGGCAACCCCGCCGACTGGGACGTCTCCAACCCGCGCCGCAAGGGCCTCACCGCGGGGTACAACGCGCTGATGAAGACACTGCGGGAGAAGCTGGACCGGGCAGGAGCGGAGAAGGGCCGGTATTATCTCCTCGCCTCGGCGGGCTCGGGCTCCGGCTACCTGCTCCGCGGCCTGGACGCCGGACAGGCCCTGCAGTACCAGGACTTCGTCAACGTCATGACGTACGACCTGCACGGCGCGTGGAACAGCTTTGTCGGCCCGCAGGCGCCGCTGTACGACGACGGGCGGGACAATGAACTCGCCGCCGCCGGGATCTATGACGACCAAGGGGCGAACACGAAGGACTTCCAGAAGCACGGATACTTCAACGTCGACTGGGCCTACCACTACTACCGCGGAGCGTTGCCCCCGGGCCGTATCAACCTCGGCATCCCGTACTACACCCGGGGCTGGCGCGACGTCCAGGGCGGCACGGACGGGCTGTGGGGCACCGCCGCCATGCCCGACCAGGCCAACTGCCCACGCGGCACGGGAGGCAGAGGCCCCGCCAACGCGCAGGCGTGCGGGCTCGGCGCCGTGGGCATCGACAACATCTGGCACGACACGGAGGACGGCCGCGAGGTCGCGTCCGGGTCGAACCCCCTGTGGCACACGAAGAACCTTCAGGCGGGTGTCTCGCCCGGATATCTGCGGTCCTATGGAGTGGACCCCGGCAGCGCCACGGGCCGGCTGACCGGCACCTACGCCGAGCAGTACGCGGACGCACTGCAGGCATCATGGCTGTGGAACAGCTCGAAGAAGGTGTTCCTGTCCACCGAGAACGAGCGATCCGTCGACGCGAAGGCCAGTTACATCGCCGACCGGGGCATCGGCGGAGCCATGATCTGGGAACTCGCGGGCGACTACACGCTCCGGGCGGGCGGTGAGTGGGGCATGGGGTACGACCTGACCGCCCGTCTCGACCAGGCTCTGAGAGGATCCGCGGCCTATGGGAACGCGAAGGCCGGCGGTAGGGCCCAGCCGCGGGAGGTGATCGACGTGACGGCCGAACTCGTGGACTTCCCCACAGGGGAGAACGACTTCTACCCCGTCCGCCCGAAGCTGCGCATCACCAACAACTCCGGCGTCACCCTCGCCCAGGGCACCGAGATCGCCCTCGACCTGCCCACATCCACCCCGCCCAACATCAAGGACGGCAACTACAAGGCGATCACCACCCTAACCCCCGGCCACACCGGCCCCAACGAGGGTGGTCTGAAAGGCGACTTCCACCGACTCACCTTCACGCTCGGCTACTGCGAGGACCTGCCATCCGGCAGATCCCAGGACATCGACCTCACCTACTACCTGCCGATCACCGGCCCCGCCAATGTCACGTTCACCATCGGGGGCAGGCAGTACGGCTCCACCGGTGACCGGCGCCGAGAGATCAATGCGGTCAGCCCGCTGGCCCCGACCGCCGGGTCTGCTTGCCAGGCACCCGAATGGAAGCAGGGACAGGTCTACCGCCCGGACGGCGGCCGCCTGTGGCGGATGTACGACAAGGGAGGCAAGGGCTGGATGCTCGAATACGGCGACAGCCCCGCCGGCCGCCCCATGATGGTCGACAATTACCCTGCGGAGAACCGCGCCCACCTCGTCGAGCTGATGGAGGACAACCCGAACCAGTACTGGAGCTTCACTTCGGTGGGCGAGGGCCTGTACAGCGTGAGCAGCGGCGCACTGTGTCTGACCGCCACGAGTGGGCGTCAGGATGTCGCCTCCCAAGAGTGCGACGGGCGCGCCGAGCAGACATGGCAGCTTGTCCCGGTCAACGACGACGGCTCCGAAGCGGCGCCCAGCAGCCCCCGGCACAATGGGCTGTTCAAGCTCCGCTCGCGCACCGGCGGCCACGACCTCGAGGCTTCGGGGGGTTCCACCGACCGCGGCACGCGGCTGCTCAGCGGGGACTCGGCCGCTTCCACGGCGGCGTTCGTGACGTACCAGGGTTTCCGCTGGTACGCGCAGTGGTATACGACCGCCGTGCCCGGAACGGCCGAGGCCAACGGTGGGCGGCCCTGGAAGAAGCTCGGCCCGACCTCCTGAGGGATCCGAGGGTGGGTCACGGCACTGCCGCGGCCCACCCTCGGTGCGCCCCGTGGTCAGCGGGCCCCATCGGCTGGACCCGCACCTACGGCAACGCCTCCGAACTGCTGCGCGAAACCGGGGACCAGCTCCCTGCCGCGCCCGCCCGTCCCCTCCAGGAGCATGGCGCTCGGCGGACGGTGTCGCGTACGACAGTTCGACGACGGATCCCGCACTGCAAAACAACCTGACGCTCACCACATCTGGAGCCACACGAACCGACCACGGCCGCCGCGGAGAATTCGCGGCGTCAGACGGTACAAAGACTCAGGACAAGGCCCTGTCTTTGTCGACCGCGAGCCAGGGGGCCGCATCCACCGCCAAGCAGGTGGTCGAAACATTGTCGCCTTACACCGTCACGGCCTGGGCCCGGCTCGACGCTGCTGGCTCCCTCAATGCCACTGTCCTCGGGCAGAACGGCAACCGGCACAGCGCCTTCTACATGGGCTACTGCGCGAACGTGAAGACCTGGTGCGTCCGGCTGCCCGACGCGGACTCCGACTCGGCCTCCCTCTCGACCCAGAGGATCAACGCAACGACGTCGCCGCAGCTCGGAGCCTGGACCCACCTTGGCCTCGTGGTGGATCCAAGCCCGACTAAGAGGTCATCTCATTTGGCTGGCTCGGTAGGCTGCAGGCCGTGGTGGGGATTGTTGAGCGGCTGGTGCCGGACGAGTTGTGGGAGCTGTTCCAGCGGGTGGTGCCGGAGGCTCCTTCGCGGCCTCAGAGTGGTGGTCGGCGTCGGCATGGTGACCGGGAGGTGCTGGCCGCGATCGTGTTCGTGGCCACGTCGGGCTGTACGTGGCAGCAGCTGCCGTCCGCGTCGTTCGGGCCGTCGGGAGCGACAGCCCACCGGCGCTTCTCCGAGTGGACGAAGGCCAGGGTGTGGGCCAAGCTCTACCGCCTGGTCCTCGACGAGCTCGGGTCCCGGGGCGAGCTGGACTGGTCCCGCTGCGCGATCGACTCGGTGAACATGCGGGCCTTGAAAAGGGGGACCTGACAGGTCCGAATCCTGTGGACCGGGGCAAGTACGGCTCGAAGATCCACTTGATCACTGAGCGGACCGGTCTGCCCATCTCTGTCGGGATCTCGGCGGCGAATCTGCACGACAGGCAGGCCCTGATCCCGCTGGTGAAGGGCATACCGCCGATCCGCTCCCGCCGCGGGCCCCGGCGGCGCAAACCGGGCAAGCTCCACGGCGACAAGGGCTACGACTACTCCCACCTGCGGCGATGGCTACGCGAGCGTGGCATCACCCATCGCATAGCCCGCGAGGGCGTCGAGTCCTCGCAGCGGCTGGGCCGTCATCGCTGGACCATCGAACGCACCATGGCCTGGCTCGCCGGCTGCCGGCGCCTCCACCGACGCTACGAACGCAAAGCCGACCACTTCCTCGCCTTCACCAGCATCGCCTGCACCCTCATCTGCTACCGCAGACTCAAGACGACTCCAGGCGTTGTGAAAGCTGCGCCATGATGGTCCGCGTGAGCGAAGAAACTGCGGTTGAGGCCGTATCACGCCTGTACCAAGAGTTTATGGAACTTCCCTTTCCTTCTAGATTGGGTGGCGCGGACCGGGCCGGCTTCGACCTGGTGATGCTGGACTCGGACACCGCAGGTTGTGTTCTCACGTGGACCAAGAACGGCGGCGAGCTCGAAGCGCGGGGTCGAAGCATTCTGCTTCGCTGCATCGCCCGTCTAGACCGGGTCATACCTGTACTCAGCGAAGCGGACGACCCTGAGTACTGGCACCGCCTGCGCGAGATGGCTCAACTTGTCGCGGATTCCCCACACGTAGCCACCAAATGAGATGACCTCTAAGGGCTCGCAGAGAATCAAGGTGTTGCTTCCCGTGATTCGGCTCGTTGATGTGGTACGCGCATATCCGAGTCGACTCGTGAGCAACTCGCCCCGAAGTTAGCGGTGTTGTTCCCGCATCTGGACGAGCGCCAGCGTCGGCTACTGATGGGCGCCGAGGCTCGGATCCTCGGGCACGGCGGGATCCGGGCCGTCGCGCGGGTGGCCGGCGTCAGCGAGGCGACGGTACGCAAAGGCGTGGACGAGTTGGAGGCGGGCGAGGCGCCGCTGGGCCGGGTGCGCCGTTCTGGCGGCGGGCGGAAGAAGGCCGCTGACCTGGACGCGGGCCTGCGGACCGCGGGCTGCTTGAGCTGGTCCAGCCGGACATGCGTGGGGACCCGATGTCGCCGCTGCGCTGGACGACGAAGTCAACGCGTAACCTCGCCGCCGAGCTCACCCGCCAGGGGCACCGCGTCTGCGCGGACACTGTCGGTGACCTGGTGCGCGAGGTGGGCTTCAGTCTGCAGTCCAACGCCAAGACCATCGAGGGTGCCTAGCATCCGGACCGCGACGCCCAGTTCCGCTACATCAACGAGCAGGCCCGCGCCCACCGGGACGCGGCAGACGCGGTGATCAGCGTGGATACCAAGAAGAAGGAACTGGTGGGGCAGTACATCTAGGGCCTTGGGTCAAGGCCCGACGACCGGCAGCTCCGGAGCGGGTGCGTCCTGGTCGACGACGGCGTGCTCAGGCAGGGTCGGCGACGGCAGTACGGATGACGCGCCTGACGGTGTGGTCGCGGGCGGCGATCGAGCGGCCCTCCGGTACGCGGTGCGCACGGCGTCAATCTTCGCGACCGGGACGGCGCGGAACACGGGCGCCCGATCCTCCCGCCACGACCCGTTCGACTCCTGTGGCGGGATCAGCTGACCGGCTCGGCACTACCACCGGGCGCCAGGTGTCGCGCGATCAGAAGGCGGATCGGGGCGAGCGATTCGGGCTGCGCCACGGAGTGGGCTCCGGCCGCGGGGGCGGATGGTGCGTCGAGGTTGACGCGCCGACAACCCCGGACGCGGAGCCGCACATATGTGCTGTTGGGGCGGCCCTGCCGGGGATCGGCTCCTGGTTGCGGTGCCGAAGGAGCGGGATCGCATTGCGGCTCTGTCACCCGTCCAGGTGAAGCAGGGGCCGATTCCGCGCCCGGGGTTCCCGTCAGGAGTGATGGTGCTGCTGTCTGTCGGGCAGAGGGGTAGAGCATGGTGGAGCGTTTCCTGGCGCCGCACGAGGCAGCCATCGCGGCGGCCGGTGTTCGGCTGGTCCTGCACAGTGAGGTCGTCGGCGAACTGGACGAGGAGGTCCTGTCGCGGGCGCTGGCCCGGCTGGTGGCCTGCTATCCGCTACTGGCCGGCACGATCACCGCCGGGGACGAGCAGGGCCGGCAGCTGGTCCGTACTGGCCAGTCGGGCCCAGGGCCGGTCCTGGGACACGGTGCTGATCTGAACGAGGAGATCAACGCGCCCCTCACCTGGGAGCGGGGCCCGCTGCTGCGGGTCACGGTGCTGCGTGAGCCGGACCGTCCCGGTCGCGCCCGGGTGGTGATGACGCTGCCGCGGGCGTTCGCCGACGCGATGAGCTACCAGGCCCTCCACCAGCGCCTGTGGGCCCTCTACGCCGACCTGTCCGCTGGTCGGCAGGTGTCCGCCGATCCCGTCCAGCCGGTGCTGGGCCCGGCACTGGACGACGTCCTCGCGGCCCGCTTCTCCCCACGGCAGTTGCGCGACTTCGTCGCCGAACGCGCCCGGCTGGACATCCAGTCCCCGCCCGCGCTCCTGCCCGCCCCGGCCTCCCGCAACGGCGGCCCCGGCAGCGATCCGAGCTTCCGTGTCATCGGCATCGAAGCCGATGCCGACCGCTGCGAGCGGCTCGTGCAGTGTGCCCGTGACGCCTCACTCACCGTCAACGCACTGGTCAGCGGCATCCTGCTGACCAGCCTGCGCACCCTGTTCCCCGCACGCGGGCCGGTACGGCTGCTGTGCACCACGGCCGTGGACATGCGCCGCAGACTCTCCCCGCCGATGCCGGCCGAGGTCCTGCAGTCTGCGGCCACCACCACCTCCATCCGCCTCATGGTCGACGACCACGCGCACCCGGTCGAAGCCGGACGCGACCTGGATACCCGGCTGCGCGCCGATCTGGAGAGCGGGGCCGCGGCGATGGAACTGGCCGCCTTCCCCTACATGCTCGACCAGCACCCGCCCAGCCTGGTCATCACCAACGTGGGAACCATCGCCGAACCGATCCTGCCCGACGGGCTGCGGATCGCCGACGTGCGGCTGGCACCGCTCGGCCACGTGCCGATGGTCTTCGCGGTCGTCAGCCGCTACCGCAGCCGCCTGGCCATCGACCTGACCTACAGCAGGGCCTGGTACACCGACACTCAGATCGACGAAGTGGCCCGCACAGTGCGCGCCGCCCTGCACGATCCGAGAGCATGGCAGCCGCGGCCAACGATGCGAGCAGCTCGGGACGCCGTCACCTCGGCTACGGCCGTCCGCACCGACTTGCCGACGACGTGAACACCGAACGCGCGGGCAACCCGCCCCGGACTGCCTCGGAAACACGGTCGTCGGAAGGCATTCCGCAAGTTCCAATAGCCGGACTTACCGATAGCGGTCTACCCTGCCGAGACGATCGAGGCCCACCGAGCGTTCATCGCCGGCCAACGGGCCTCCCGTCCCGGTGAGGAGTACGGGCCTTGACCCCGAATCCTGAACACGGGTTATGCGGCTGATGCCAGCGTAGTTGGTGGTGCTTCGAGTGTGGCTTCGTAGGTGATGGGGCTGCGGTGTCCGAGGCGGGAGTGCTGGCGTCGGGTGTTGTAGCGGTTGAGCCATCGGAAGGCGTCGAGTCGGGCCTGGCGCTGGTTGGGCCAGCTCCTTCGGCCCTGGAGCTTCTCGCGTTTGAAGGCCGCGTTGAAGGACTCCGCGAGAGCGTTGTCCGCACTGGACCCGACCGCACTCATGCTTCGTCGAACCCCTGCTGACCTGCAGGCTTCGGCGAATGCCCTGCTCGTGTACTGGGCTCCGTGGTCGGTGTACACGATCGATCCGGCGAGGCTGCCGCAGGTCCGGACCGCTGCCGCCAAGGCGTCGGTGACGAGGTCCGCGCGCATGTGGTCGGCGATGGCCCCACCCGGCCAGACGGCGCGAGGCAAGGTCGATGACGGTCGCGAGATAGCAGAACTTCCCGCCCTCGATGGGCAGGTAGGTGATGTCGCCGACGTACTTCGTGTTCGGGCTGTCGGCGGTGAAGTCGCGGCCGATCAGGTCCGGTGCCTTGGCTGCGGCCGTGTCGGGGACGGTGGTGCGGTGCCGGCGGCGCAGGCGGACCCCTTGGATTCCGGACGTCCGCATGATCCTGGCGACACGCTGCCAAAACAGCGGGGGCTCAGCCCAGTGAACGGGGCTATCCAGGAAGGCTCCGACGCCGTAATCACACCAGACACCGCAAGATCTTTTCACGGGCCGCGGTGCCGCCCTGCGGACAGTCAGGATGGACATCGCTGCGGTTCCACAGCCCTGAGCAGGCACTCGCGGTCGTCCACGCTGATCAGTCCGTCCGGAAGGGTTCCCTCCTCCAGCAACGCGCGCAGGTCGGAAGCGTGGGCGGCGAAGGCGGCCCTGCACCACTCGCGTTCCGGGTGATCGCAGTCCTTCCCAAACAGCAGCACCTGGCGTTCATCGTCGATGTCGACGGGCAAAGACAGATCTGCGGCGAGAATCAAGAGTGCTACCAGGTCAGACCGCACCGCGATGTCAGGGACAGCTGCCAGGCGAATTAGGAAGGGCAGGATGGCCGGCATCACGGCGCTTACGTGGAAGACGCTGTTCATCAGGACGTTCTCCAGTACGGGCAGAGCCGCGGGGCTGGCTACCTCATCCAGGAGACCGCAGAGCAGGACCGGGATCCCGGGAGGGCCCACCCAGGGCGCCCCCTCCCGCCTTCCCCGCTACCCGAGGCGCGTGGGACACGGGATGCGACTGATCGTCCGCAAGGAACGGCCCCACCCCGGAGCCCAGTTGCGTTTCACCGACGCCGACGGACTACGGCTCATCGCGTTCGCCACCAACACCACCGGCGGTGACGGTGCGGCTGGCCCGTTCGTGTTCGGGCGGGCCGCACCGGTGTGCCGGGGGCGGAGTCAGTCGACGGGGTGGAGGGGGATGTCGAGGTAGGACTCGGTGCCCTTGGGGGAGGTGATGTCGATGGTGAACACCGGGGTGGTGGTGTTGGGGGCGGTGAAGAGGGGGTCGTGGGTGTCGATGACCAGTTGGAGCTGGTGGCCCTTGGCCAGGACGTAGTCGGCGGGCTGGAGGGGGAAGGTCGCGGTGGTGGCCTGGCCAGCCTGCTCGGCGGTGAAGGTGTAGGGGGCGTGGGTGATGATGTGCGCCCTGCCGGTGGCCGGGTTGTGGTCGAGCAGGTAGGCGACGATCGTGGCGTCCGGCTGCTGCGGCTTCACCGTCACCCGCAGTTCCAGATCGCCGCGTACGCGCGCGGCCGTTTCCAGCGGCGTGGTGGCGAAGACCGCCGCGAGGCCGCGGTCGATGTCGGCCGTCTTGTAGACGTGGGGCAGGCCCAGGCGTTCGGCGAGGCCGGTCTGGATGAGCTGGGGGGCGACGAGGACGTCGGTGCCCGTGCCGGTGGCCTTCACCGAACGGGTCCAGCCCGCCGCCGCGGTGCCCTCGACCAGTTGTCCGTCGCTCTGTCCGGAGGCCGCGTCGGCGAGGTGGAACCGCTTCTTCGGCAGGGCGTAGTCGGCCCAGGAGGCGTGGCGGAGGTCGGAGAGGGTGTTGAACATGTACTCCGAGCGGACGTCGAACCGTGGAGTCAATCCGTCGCCGGCGGTGCCGCCGAGGTGGTGGTCCATCCACCGGTAGGCCATGTCCGTGGGCTTGGCGGGGAGGCCGAACAGGCCCGGGAGCTCGGCGTTGCCGTGGTCGCCGACCTGGACGAGGAGCGTCTTGGGTCCGGTCAGACGGCTGTGGAAGTCGATGACTGCGGGCACCGAGAAGATGGTCTCGTGCCAGGCGGTTGTCAGGAGGATAGGCGTCGCGGCGTCGTTGAACGCCTTGAGGTGGTTCTTGGGCGACCGTGCCTCGGCGAACTTCCTGACCTCGTCGTCGATGGTGTTGGCGCGGATCTTCTGGATGATCTCGCGGAACTCCTGCGAGCACCGGTCCTCGCCGAAGAGCCCCACGAGCGCTTCGAACGCCTTGAGGTGACGAGTGCTGTTCTCGTACAGGGAGGCGAACAGGTCGGTCCAGGCGCTGGTGCCCGCGACGGCCTTGATCCGCTGGTCCTTGGCGGCCGCGAGGAGGCTCGTGCCGGCGCCATAGGAGGCGCCGAAGAAACCGATCCGGTCCGCGTCGACCGCGTCCTGCTGGACCAGCCAGTCGATCACCTCGGTGGCGTCGGCGACGTCCTGCGGACCTGCGACGTGGATCTCGCCCGTGGAGTTGGCCAGACCGCGCTGACTGTAGGCCAGGACGACATAGCCGCCCAGCGCCCAGCGGCCGATCATGCCGAGGTAGGCCCGATGCCCGATGCCGACCAGCGGGGCGGGCAGAACGACCGCGGGACAGGTCTGCCCGGGGGCGAGGTTCCGCGGGACGCTCAGCGACGCGTCCAGGACCGTCCCGTCCGCCATCGTGAGGGAGACCTCCGAGTACAGGCCGATCTCCGCGTACACCTCGTACTCGTCGGCCAGACCCCACTGATCCAGGCGGCCGATCCGGCGCGGCGACGGGTCCAGCAGCGCCTCACGGATCGCGTCGAGCTTCGCGAGGTCGTCGGCGCTGAGCGCGAACGGCGTCTCCGGGGTTCCGTCGACAGACATGGCTGTACCCACCTTCTGTGAAATTGGGATGGCGACAAAGTGCCAGACACATGCTCACACCGCCAAGATCACCTTGGGGAAATGTTCCACGCCGGCCACCCGAACGGATGATTGGCGCCGTGCAAACCTCCAGACGGACAACATGCCAGAGCTTGGCCGAGGATGGCCGGGCGCAGCCGGAGGCGCCAGCCAGGGGCCCACGCACGCAAGGAAGGCGTCGGTCTCCGGGAAGTCCGTGCCCAGCAGCGCCGGGACGCCGAAGAGGTCTGTGCGGCCGCGATCCAGCGGGCTCGCGACGAGCGCGCCGGGCCGGGTGAGTGTCCTCGGGGCCGTTCGTGGTGTTGTGGTCGGCATGGGGCTGGTGGACCGGGCAGGACCCGGCGTCGAGAAGTAGGCCAACCAGGTCGCGGAGGCGGCGTGCGAGCTCGCGGACGCCACGGCCGGCTCCGGCTGGAGTCCGGCGGCAGCCGACGACGCCCTGGTCGCGATCGACACCCTGGCCGACGCGCTCGCCGGGCTCGGCCCGGAGGTCCGCGAGGCCCTGACTGCAGTGACGGCCCCGACCACTGCGGCCCGCCGGCGCCTGGGGCTGCCGGTCGACGCCGAGACGGAGCCGGAACCGGAGCCGTCCACGACGACGCAGGGCGCGCCCGGACCGCGCGTACCGAACGCCGGCCCCGACGGCGCGGGCTCGGTCCCGGGTTCCAAGGCATCCGCTGACCGGCCCTCTCGTTGAGCCGCCCATGAGCACCCTGGGACCTCGCCGCGGCCGTCGTTCGGCAGGAACGGGCCCGCCGCGAGCTCGCCGAGCAGGTTTTCCCCGATGTCGAGGAGGACCAGGAGGAGGTGCCGACGTCGCTCGAGGACATCTGCGACCAGCAGCGCCAGGCCAACGAAGCCGTCCGCGTCGCCGCGATCCTGCGGGCCCGCGCCGAACGCGCAGGACGACCGGTACCGGCCGCCGCGCCCGCACTTCGCCAGGCCGGATGAGCGCTTTCGCAGGCCGGGGCTCCCCTTTACGCTCCCCAGCCGTTCTGCGTCCGCCTCTCGCCGTCCTGGTCGTCGCCGTCGGCGTCCGGTTCGGGGGTGACGCGGTCGTCGAGGGTGATGGTGATGCGGTCGCCGTCGCCGGGGCTGAGGTGTGTCAGGCACTGCTCGATCCGCTCGTAGAGCGTGGCGGCGAGTTCGTGGTCGCCGCTGCCGTCCGAGGGGCTGCTGGTGACGTTGTGCAGGCTGATCAGCAGGGCGATCAGCGAGCGGCCGGACAGCGGGGCGAAGACGCGCTCGTCGGCCTCGTCGGTGACGCGGGGCGGGACGCGGAAGTGGGGGTGGCCGGCGGTGCGGGTGGTGAGGAACTCCCAGGTGTCGCGGTGGCAGCGCAGATCGGCGGAGGAGATGAGGGCTGCGGACCGCAGCAGGGCGGTGTGCTCCTCGCTCACCTGTACCGGCTCGGGGGTTTCGGCGGGGCGGGCCTGAAGCTGGTCGACGACCGTACGCAGTCCGGCGAGCTCCTGCGTCAGGGCGCTGAAGCCGGCGCGGGTCTCCCCGAGCACGGTGGTGAGTTCTTCCTTGGCCTGGCCGACGGCCTCGCGGACCGTCTCGCGCAGCTGCTCGGCGACGTCGCCGTCAGGCTGCTTGTCGGCCTCGGCGCAGGCCTGGGTGGTGAGCCGCTCGATGAGGGGAGCGAGCTCCTGGGCGAAGACCTCGCGGACGGTCTGGCGCACGGACTCCTCCGACAACGCCGTCGCGGTCACCTCCGGCGCGGTCTCGGCTGCCGGATCCTCCCCGGCCGTGCCGTCACCCGGCCCCTGTGCCCCGGCCGTGCCGATGGTCTCCGAGCCGACCTCCTGCCCGCCGCTGGTCCCGTGCCCGGGTACGGCGGGGGAGCCGTGGGCGAGGTCTTCCTGGTCGGGGCCGCGCTGGGCGGGGACCGACGGCTGAAGGAGTGTGCCCGGAACGTCCGGGCCGGTGAAGGCGGCGGGCGTTCCGGATGAGGCGAGGGGTGGTGGGGTGAGGGTGAGGGCGCTGAGGTGGTTGAGGGTGGTGCGCAGTTCGGTCAGCTCGGCGCGCAGCAGGCCGGTGACCTCCTCGGCCTTGCTGGTGAAGATGTCGCTGGAGGCGGGCTTGACGGCGCTGTTGACGTCTTTGCGCAATCGGTTGACCTCGTCGAACACCCGGGTGAGCCCGTCCGTGACGGCCCGGGAGGTCGCCGCCTGGGCGGTACGACCGGAACCGTCGACCTTGTCGAAGCTCTCGGTGAGGACTTCCCGCAGGCTCTGGTCCCCGTGCAGAACGGCGGCGTGCAGCATGGTCACCATCTCGGGGAGACCGGGCTTCCGAGGCATCTCTCCTCCAAACGTTGCTTAAAGTAGTTGATCACTTCCGCTGCGTATGGTGCCCGAGAGGAGAGACCGTCCGGGGCGCAACCGGCCAACTGCTCTCTGAAAAAGGTAGATTGGCCACTCCGGCACTACGAAGTGGCCAGTTACCTGCTGCCGACAGCTGTTCCAGCTGAGCAGGGAGGTACGGCACGCCCTGATGACCGCCGCCGAACTCTCCCGGCCGGCGCCCCCCCCACATGCGGCACCCTCCTGGAGCATGCGGCCGCGGCCGGCCTGTACCAGGAGCGGTAAGCTTGCCGTTTAACCTCATGGGCAGTTCGCGCTTACCGCAGGTGCGTGAACGACATCAACACCGAAACCCTTGGGTGGGACCTCATCGGCTGGGGCAGCGACGAGCAAGCCGCACATGTCGCTGGCCTCAACCGAGTTGAGATCCTGAGGGTCAGGGACCTGTTCCCCGCTCGGGACGACGACTTCCTCGAGACCGCGGTCTACGAAGTGCCGCCCGCGCTGTACTCGGCGATGCGGAGTGCCATCCCGCACCTGGAGTTCCGTGAAAGGCTGGAATACCAGATCGGTGGATTCCTGCTATCAGTCTGAGCTTGCCGACCCGCCAGTGCGTCGGGGCTTCGTGCCGACCTTGTGGTGTGCGGGTCGGGTGGAGGACTCGCCGGTGGCAAGGACGCGTCCGACGTCGTAGCGGGGAGCCGGTCGCCGGTTTTTCGAGCCGGGAGGGCGGCCGGGGCCGGGCCGGCGCGAAGCACCGGCTGGTGTTCATCGACCGGCTCCTGGATACGCTCGTCCATCTCCGTCACGCAGTCACCCATGACGTGCTGGCCTGTTGGTTCGGCGTGGACCGTTCCACCATCACCCGGGCCATCGGCGAGGTGCGGCCCTTGCTTGCCGAGCGTGGGTGCACGATCAGCCGCGGCGTCCGGCTGCGGACACTGGCGGAAGTCATCGACCACCTCGGCGCCAGTGGGCAGACCGGCATCATCGACGACACTGAGATCCGGGTCCGCCGTCCGGCCGCCGGACGCGAGGACCGGGACACCTTCATCTCCGGGAAGAACAAGCAGAACGCCGTCAAGACCATGGTCCTGACCGACCAGAACGGACGGGTGCTGTTCAGCAGTCCAGCCACGCCAGGCAGCTGCGCGGACATCACCCATGCCCGCCAGTTGGGCCTGGTCAAGCTCCTGGCGGACGGTCCAGCGGTGGAGATCCTCGCGGACGCCGGCTACCAGGGCCTCGGCGCCCAGACCGGCGGACGCGTGGTGACGCCACCACATCGCAAGTTCAAGAAGAACGCTCCGGACTGGTACGAGGAAATGCACGAGCGGCAGCGCAAGGCCCATTCCTCCAGGCGGATCCGCGTCGAGCACGGCATCGCCCATCTGAAGAACTGGCGGGCTCTCGCCCGCCACCTCGGCCGCCGTGAGCACATGAGCGACACGGTCCAGGCCGTCGCCGACCTGCTCTCCCACCAGCAGACCGCAGACCTGACGCCTGCACGACAGATGTGAACACCAGCCTCGCTGGGAACCCCGACGTCTCACCGCCAACCGTGCACGAGCTCGTTAGCTAGTCCTGGCGGGCGCCCTGGATGATCCGGCCGATGATGGCCGCGGCCTGCTCCGGGTGCCTCTCCAGCCATGTGCCGAGGTGTTCCCGTACGGCATCGGCGACGCTGGTGCGCACAGCGGCGCCGTCCAGTACGCCGCGCGTGGAGCCCGAGAACTCGGGCCGGTCCAGCTTCACCGACACGACCGCCGTCAGCCCGGCGCCGATCTGGTCGATGCTGAGATCGGGGGCTGCCTCCGCCAGGAGCCGCCGCTCCCGCACGTGCGCGTTGACCGCAGCCGCCGCCCCGTCGCGGAATCCTGTCATGTGCGTGCCGCCGTGGGGTGTGGGCTCGCTGTTGGCGTAGCCCTGGAGCCACTCCTCGGGGGAGTCACGCCACCGCAGGGCCACCTCGACTGTCCCGGCGATCCTCGGGTCTTCGCGCTCGAAGCCGATGATGTCCGGGTGAACGGACGCTCCTTCCTGCGCGTCGAGGAAGGCGACGAAGTCCCGAGCCCCGCCCGGGAACCGGTACCGCACTGATCGGGACCGGCCCGGGGGCGTTCGTCGGTCAGCGAGATGTCCAGGTCCCGGTTGAGGAAGGCCAGTTCTCTGAAGCGTTCTGCCAGCACCGCGAACGAGCACTCCGTCGTCTCGAAGATGTCGGTGTCGGGCCAGAAGACGATGGTGGTCCCGCTTCTGGTCGTCGGTCCTGCGCTGGTGGGCGGGGCGAGCGCGACGCCCCGCGCGTACTCCTGGACCCAGTGGACTCCATCGCACCGCACCTCGGCTGTCAGGCGACTCGACAAGGCGTTGGTGACACAGGGCCCGATGCCGAAGAGGCTCATGGCCACAGCGTGGCGGCCGCCCGGCTCCGCCACCCCGAGGTGCATGCGGGTCAGCAGAGCTTCGAGGCCGGGACCGCTGGTGTCCCCGGCGGCCTCGAAGGGGACACCGGGCCCGTCGTCGGCGACACGTACGCCGCCGTCGGACGTGATGGTGACCTCGACGGCGCTGGCACGGCCGGCCAGGACTTCGTTCACCGCCCGTTCGGCGACATCGAACACGATCTGGTGCAGGCCACGCTGGCTGGTCGAGCCGACGTACATTCCAGGCCGCTTCCGAACGGCTTCCAATCCCTCCAGCACCTGGATGCGGCTGGCGTCGTACGGGTTGTCGTTGTCACTCATCAAGTCCCCCCAATGGTGTCTCCAGCGGAGCCCCCAGCCTAGGCGGATCTCTGAAAACACCAGGTCAGGCCCTATTCGCCGAAGGCGTGAACGGGCGGGTGGGCACCTGCTTGGAGAAGGTCGGCCCAGGGATCGCGCACCACTGTCGGAGGGCGGCCGGAGGCCTGCGGGGACCGCGTCAGACCCAATTTCCGGCGACCCCGAGGCCCCTGATTGTGTCCGGTCCGGGATGCGTCTGTTGATGGAGTCCGAGAGGTCTCCCTTGTCAGCCGATGCCCAACCCGCTGCTGGCCCGTCGAGGCGCCGGGGCTTCCGTAGTCCGTCAAGGGCGTGATGCGTGCTGTCGTCCGTCCGGGTCATCGACGTCCGGCAGCTTCGGGCCGGTGGCGGGACCCCGCTACGGTGAGCTTGGGTGGTCGGGCCGACTGGTCGTTGGTGCGCCTCCCGTGTGACCCCTCGCGCCCTCGGCGGGGGCACAGTGCGTTCCGGTCTCGGCGAGGCCGTTCCTCGTCTCGCGGGGGCGTTACGGGATGGGTTCGTAGGTGACGGTGGTGGTGGGGCAGTCCTCGGCGAGGCCGAGGAGGGCCTGCTGCTCGGCTTCGTCGGCGGCCGGGTCCCAGCGGAGCTTGGTGGCGACCCAGGTCGCGGCGTAGGTGCAGTGGTAGGAGCCGTCGGACGGCAGCCACTGGGCCGGGTCCTTGTCCGCCTTGGACCGGTTGGAGGCGGCGGTCACCGCGATCAGGGTGTCCGGGCTGGACTGGTCGTTCGCGTAGGCCTCGCGGCGGCCGGGCTCCACGGGGGACCGTGGGATGGTCCCGCCCCGACCTCCCGCCCACTGGTCATATGATCGCACTGTGCTGCAACGTGATGTGATCGATGGTGTGCCCGTCCTCTGGGTGAAGACTCCCGGCCCTCTCGAAGCGGCCCTCGTGTTCGGCCGCGGTGCGGGCGACGAGACCTTCCGAACCATCGGCGTCACACACCTCATCGAGCACCTGGCGATGAGCACGCTGCCGAGGCTGCATCACGAACACAACGCGTCGGTGACGCTCTTCCTCACGGATTTCACCGCTTCGGGGAGCAACAAGCAGGTCGCCGAGTTCCTCACCAGCGTCTGCGAGACGCTCTCCGACCTGCCGCTGGACCGGATGGACCGCGAGGCCGGCGTGCTCGCCGCCGAGGGCTCCAGCCCGACCGACCCGACCACCGCGGAGCTGTTGTCGTTCCGATACGGCGCGGTCGGCGTGGGACTGGCCTCCTGGGCCGGGCCGGGCCCCGACCGCATTCCCGCCGAGGCGGTCCGGGACGCAGCCGTCCGGTGCTTCCACGCGGACAACGCTGTCCTGCTCCTGACAGGCCCGCCCCCGACGGGACTTCGCCTTCCGCTGCCACGGGGCACGCGCCCCGACCGCGGCACCGCACAGCCGGTGCAGTCAGGACCGGCCTGGTTCCAGGCCGAAGTGCCCGGTCCCGGAATCGCGCTCAGCGGTGATCTCGACGACCCCGCGCTCGTACTCGCCCACGCGGTGCTCCAGGAACGGCTCAGGCAGAGGGCCCGGCATCAGGAGGGCCTGTCGTACGAGGTGGACGCCACGCGCACCCACGCAGGGCCAGAGTCCGGCGAGTTCACCCTCAGCCTGGACACCCGAAAGGGTCAGGAGCAGCGCGTCGCCGAGCTGATCTGGGAGGAGGCGCTGCGCATGGCCGCCACAGGAGTCACCGCGGAGGAACTCGCGGAGGAGGTGGCCGGATTCCGTGAGGTCTGGCTGGACCCACGGTCGACAACCTCCGAGCTCACCGAAGCGGCGGCGTGTCTGCTGCGGGGCCTCGACTACAAGGACGCGCCGACCCGGCTGGACGCCCTGACGAAGGTCACTCCGGAACAGGCGGTGCAGGCGTTCAGCACCGCACTCGCCACTGCCCTGCTCGTCGTCCCGTGCGAGGTGGATGTGGAGCTGCGGCAGCCCGACGGCACCCCGCTGCCCCGCGGAGGCTGCGCCGACTTCCAGGAGCTCCCCTCGGACGTACGCGTGTTCAAGCCCTCGTTGTTTGACCGGGCCATCTCGTCCGCCGCCCGCACGGCCCGGCTCGGCGTCGGCGCCACCGGCCTGTGGTCACGCGACGGCGAGGGCGAGGTGCATCATGTGCCGTTCAGAGAGGTGGTCGGCGTGGAGATCCAGGGTTCGGGGCGCGTGGTCTTCGGTCGCAGTGGCTGTCACATCCCGGTCGTCCCCGACCTGTGGGCGAAGACCGGCCCGGCCGTCGCCGCCATCGACGCCGCCATACCGGCCTCGCTCTGCTACGAGACCTCCAGCCTCCGTACCCACGAGGACGACTGAACAGGGGAAGTTCCGGCTGGTGCACGACGAGTCGCAGGTCATCGATCGCAACGCGGTCATGGCTGCGGACGATCCACCTGCCCGGAGTGCCGTAACGCGTCACGCACGATTATGTCCGTGCCGGCACCACCACCCTGTTCGCCGCCCTAGAGGTCGCCACCGGCAAGGTCATCGGCTCACTCCACCGCCGCCACCGGGCCGAGGAGTTCAAGAAGTTCCTCGTCAAGCTCGACCGGGAAGTGCCGGACGGTCTCGAGGTCCACCTGGTGCTCGACAACTACGCCACCCACAAGACCCCGGCCATCAAGACCTGGCTCCTGGCCCACCCCCGGTTCCACCTGTACTTCACACCGACCGGATCGTCCTGGCTCAACCTCGTGGAGCGATCGTTCGCCGAGCTGACGAACAAACAGATACGGCGAGGGGTCCACAAGACCGTCCAGGCCCTGGAACAGAACATCCGGACCTGGACCGCCGCCTGGAACACCGACCCCAGACCCTACGTCTGGACCACGACCGCAGATGAGATCCTCGAACGCCTCGCCTCATATCTGAACAGAATTCCTGACTCAGAAGACTAGGGTCTGTCGCCAAAGTGCCACGCTCACCGTCAGGAGCGAGGGTCACGGATGCTGGTAGAACTGGCCCGTGCCCGCTCCGGAGTCGGCACGGATGACTCTCTTGCCCGTCGACCTGTGCTTCACCAGAGAGGGCAGGGCCCTGTCGATCGTCTTCCTCACCGCTGAGCGCCTCGCGGAGGACGGTCACGGAAGCCGCCCCGACCTCACCACCGGGGCCGGCTACTCGGTCAGCATCGACTCGTACGTGAACAGCGGCGCCGAGGCTAGTCGCGAAGGGCTCCGGCGAGGCCGGAGAGTGGGGCCAGGCCGCTGCCTGCAAGGCCGTCCAGCCAGTCCTGGAGGGGTGTCCCGTCGTGGTTGTCGAGCATGGCGGCGAACCGGCGGACCAGGTCGGGAGTCTGCCTGAGTTCAGGGCAGTGCTCCAGGAGCCGGGGCAGGCGGTCGTTGAGGTGGAGGTTTCGTCGGTGCGGGTGGGTGGTGATCCAGCGGGCCGCTTCGCGTGGTGAGGGCGGTCGCTCGCGTGGTTCGTCCAGGGGCAGGCCCCGTCTGAGAGGCGCGACGGCCATCTTCACGCGCTGGTAGTGGCCGAGGTAGCCCTTGGTCTGGAGCTCCTCGTGCAGGATCTTCGCGCTGTGCTGTCCCTCGTCTCAGCGTTGCTGCAGGTAGTCGAGGTAGGGGTCCAGGGTGGAGGGCTTGCGGGGCGGGCGACGCATCACCTCCTGCCAGGTCCGGGCCCGGGCGTATTTGCCGACCGTGCGGCGGTCCAGGCCGAGCTCGCGGGCCAGGGAGCTGTGGCTCCGGCCGGTGCGGGTCAGGGCCTGAACGGCCTCGAACAGTCTGCGGGCGTGGCGTGCGGCCCGGGTGTCCTTCGCGGTGTTCCCGGCAACCTCGGCCGGTGCGGAATCGCTCTCGTCGGCCGGGGGCAGTGCCGCGAGCAGGCAACCGCGGTGGGCGGAGGCGATGTCCTGGACGCGGCGGGAGAGGCCCTGCCAGAGGTGGAAGCGGTCGCTGACCTGCACCGCATCGGGCGCTCCGCCCGCGATGCCCTGCCGGTAGGTGAGGGACCCGTCGCGGCAGGCGACCTCGACACCGGGGTGCTCGCGGAGCCACCGGCTGAGCTGGTCGGCATCGCGGCCTTCCCAGAGAGTGAGCGGGAGCCGGGTGGTGGCGTCGACCAGGAGGGTGCCGTAGGTGTCGCCGTAGAGCGCGAAGTCATCCACCCCCCCCCAGCACCCGGGGCGTCTCCAGCGGCGGAAGCGGCACCCGCATCAGCTGGGACAGGACGGTGCACCGCGAGAGCCGGATGTTCAAGATCCGCAACATCCGGGCACCGCCACGGCCCGCCAGCACCACACCGACATCCTCCACCAGACTCTGCAACTGCGGCGTCCGCCGTTGGTAGCGCACGGTCAGCCCCGCTGTCTGTTCGGCGAAGGTCACCTTCGGGCACACTGCGTTTTCGCAGTACGGACGGCGTACGGACAAGTCGATGCGCACAGGTCGGCCCCCGAGACAGACGTCGGCCAGGCGCCGTACATAGCGGCTATGGCACCACTCGCTGAGCCAGCCGCACCCCGTACATGCCGCGGGAACACCGGACCTCGTACGGGCGCGAACCACCACACCAGTATCAGAGACATCAACCGACACGACCAGCACATCAGCTAACTGCGGTAGCAGTGATGCCAGTTCAACAGAGCACAGCCACAGGCTGCCCGCGTTGCGGACCGGCTGACCGTGTCACCGAGATGATCTCCGGCTACGAAAATCTTGCCAGAGCCGTCAAAGTGCACCAGGTGGTACACGTGAACGTGCACCACGGGCCGAGCTTGCGGGAGTGGCGTGGCTGCCTCGGCCGAGTTCCTTGAGGAACTGTCGTTGGCTGTCCAGGAATCCGTCCGCGAAGAGCGAGTGTGGGGAGAAGAGCGCGGTGAGCGTGATCTTGAGGTCCGACTGCTCAATGGACTGCTTGAGCAGTGAATGGGTCGCGTCCGGGTAATGCTTGACCGTCAATGCGCCACCTGCGTCCAGCACCTTGTGGTAGATGCGCTCCGTGTCGGCGGTGTCCACGTTGATGTCATGGCCTGCGAGGGTCAGCAGCACCGGTACGCCGCGCAGGGCGCGGAGGTCTTGTGTGGCGTCCGCGGTGTAGTTCTTGGAGATGAAGCCCCAGCGGTCGGCGGTCATGCCGTCCGCGTCGCCGCGCATCGCCTTGACGTACTCCTCGAAGGTCGCCTGGCGTTCCAGCAGCCGGAGGGTGGTGTCGCTCTTGGCGACCTCCGCCTTGGTGCGGGCTGCTGATGCGCCGTCGGCGCGCAGCTCGGCGAGGAGGTTGTAGCGGCCCTGCTGGAGCCAGTTGATGGCGGGCGAGACGGCGATGACGAAGCTCACGGACGTCTTGGCGGCGATCTTCGGCAGGACCCAGCCCGCCTGGCTGGCGCCCCAGAGCCCGATCCGGTCGCCGTCGATGTCCGGGCGGGCGCGGGCCCAGGCGATGGCGGCGGCTGCCTCGTTGGCCCGGTCGTCCATGGACTGGTCGAGCCAGTCGCCGGATGCACCCGCGACGCCGGGCTTGTCCCAGGACAGGGAGGCGTACCCGGCCTTGGCGTTCGCCTCCCACATGGGCTTGTAACCGTCGTCGTGGGTGGCGTCGACGGGGCCGTCGCCGTGGACGTACACGACCAGGCCGTGGTGCTTGCGGCCGTCCCTGGGGATGGCCAGTACGCCGTTGAGGGTGTGGCCGCCGTGGCGGATCGTGACCCGCTGCTCGTCCATGTCGTAGGAGTTCTGCCACAGCACCACACCGACGAGGCCGGCAGTCACGACCAGGGCCGTGACGAGTGACCACACGGCGATACGGAGTCCGCGCCGTCCGGGCCGGATCTTTGGACACATGGGATCTGTCCCCTTTGTTCGGGTCCGGGCACACTAAAACTATCACGGCCAGCACGATCGTCACGAGAATGGTAGTTTTAGGTGGGGGTTGCAGCGAGAAAAGGGGCACGGCATGGGACTGGACGTGACAGGCACCGGCACTGGACCGGTGACAGTGCGGCGGGGCGTTCCGGCCGGAGCCGAGCGGCGGGCGGCCGAGCTGTACTGGGACGCCTTCGGCCGCAAACTCGGTCCCGCCCTGAACCCGCCGGGCAAGGCGGTGCCCTTCATCGCCGCCCATCTGAACGCCGATCGCGCGGTCTGCGCACTCCTGGACGGGCAGCTCGTCGGCCTCGCCGGCTACCAGCACAACGGGCGGGCCCTCACCGGAGGATCGGCCTGCGCCGTACTGCGCGCATACGGACACCTGCGAGGACTGCACCGACTCCTGCTCCTCGCCCTGTTCGAACGTCACCCGGCCCCCGGACAGCTCGTCATGGACGGCATCGCCGTGGATCCGGACATGCGCGGCCGGGGCGTCGGGAGCCTGCTCATCGAGGAAGTAGCCGCCGTCGCGGCGGAGCAGGACTGCCGGGAGATCAGACTGGACGTGATCGACACCAACCCGCGCGCCAGGGCCCTGTACGAGCGGCGCGGCTTCACGGCCGTACGGACCGAGCACACGCCCTACCTGCGCGGACTGCTCGGATTCGGCGCGGTGACCCCCATGCACCGCCCGGTCGGAACAAAAGGAGTGAGAGAACTGTGAGCGCTGAGACCGACCACGTCGAGGTCCCCACCCGCATGCTCGTCCACGCGCTGATCCGCGAGGACGGCACCGTCGACGCGGACGAGCTGTATACCGTCGCCAACACCCTGGGCATGAGCGACCAGCAGGTACGGCTGTGCATCAAACGCCTCGTGTCCGAAGGCCGATTCACCCACGAGGGCCGAGGCCGCAAGGCGGAGCTGCACGCGACCACGGACACCAAGCGTGCCCTCGCCCCCAACGTGGACTTCCTGCGGCACGCATTCCAACAGGACGCCGGGCTCGCGCCCTGGGACGGCGTCTGGCACCTGGCCGCCTTCGCGGTGCCCGAATCGGCGCGCACCGCCCGGGACGCCCTGCGCGAGACGCTCGTCCACCTCGGTGGCGCCCCGCTCCAGGGCGGACTGTACGTCTGCGCCAACACATGGGAACCGTACGTCGAAGAAGCCGCCCACCGCCTCGGCACCCACGGCGCGCTCACCCTTCTCACCACGACGGACCTGCGCAGGGGCGACACCCAAGAGCCTGCCGAACTCGCCAGACGTCTATGGCCCCTGCAGGAGATCGCCGACCGCTACCACCGCCTCAGCCGTATCGCCCAGCCCCGCCTCGCCCGGCTCACCGGCCCTGCCGAACTCTCCTCATCCGCACTCCTCACCATCGCTGTCGAGCTGGCTGCCGAACTCACCCGCGCCATAGAGCCCGACCCGCTGCTGCCGCCTCAGCTCCTGCCCCGGCCCTGGCCCGGCACCCAGGCCCGGGAGCTCATCGCCCAGTGCTGGGCGGCCCTGCACGAACGTGACCAGGGCGAAGCCCGCCCGACTCTCTTTCGCCTCTACGCCGACATCACCCGAGAAGCAGCAGACCAGACCACGCACTGAAGACGGAACGGACGGCGCGGGTCGTGCCTGATGGGCGAAGGCACCGCGAGGCCACCTGCCCTTGCGGACGGACAGGCGTCAGATCAAGGTTGTGCACTTTGATTCGTACCGACCGGTGCATGTTCGGGTGTACGCCTACAGGAAGAGCGCGGCCCGGACCTCCCGGAACCGGATCGTCTCCCCACATTCCCACGGCCCCGACCAGCCTGTCAGCGGATTCGCCCACGCCGCCGCCTACACCTGGCCTCTGCCGCTGTTCACCGGCCCGTTCATCCGCGTCTTCGACTTCCAAGCCGCGCCAGCCAGCCGTCCGTTCCTCCTCACGAGGGCGATCCGGCTCGCCGACAGCCTCTGCGCTCAGCCCTGTTCGATTCCTGACCTGGCAAAACGCCGCCCGGACCTATAGACACAGGTACTCAGCTTGCCGTTTAAGGTCCGCCGTCGAACGGGGCTCGAACTTGTTCGATATTTCCCCAGTTCACCAGATGTGTGAGGGGCCGCGGGCCGATCCTGTGCTGAGCGACAACGGAGCACGGAGGCCGGGATCGTGGGACTGGTCGAGCAGGAGGTTCAACGAGACGCGTTCACGGTGGTGGCGGAGTTCCGGTCGGAGTTATACGCGTGCCTGACCGCGCGGAGCGACGCCCTGTTCGAGCTCCGCGACGCGCTATTGTGCACCGACGGTCCGGTCCGCACCCTCGTGGACCTGGCGCTCGCTCCCGAGCATCGGCGCGGGCACGGGGCCTTGTACTCCGGGATCAACCACGGACGGATCGACGTCGCCCGGCTGCGGCGGGCACTGACCAATGTCCCGCTTCCCTGAGCCGGCGACGGTCGGCTGGTGCTGGCGGTAGACGTCTCCCCTTGGTTGCGGCCGGACGCCGACACCTCCTCGGACCGCTCCTTCTGTCATACCTTCGGATGGGGCCTGGGCAAGCACCAGATGGTGCCCGGCTGGCCGTACTCGATCGTCGCCGCGCTGGAGACCGGCTGGACCTCGTGGACCGCGCTGCTGGACGCAATCCGGCTGGAGCCCGGCGCCGACTTGGCCGCGGTCACCGCCAGCCAGGTCCGCGACGTCGTCCAACGTGCATGCTGGCTGCCCTCGAGCGTCTTGGCATTGGCCTGCAGCCGGAACCCCTCCTGCCGCAGCAGACCGGCAACGGTGTCCGCACCGACCCGGTGACCCTGACGGGTCAGCTCGGCCGCCAGCGTGCGGGTCGACTTCGTCGTCCACCGCAACGGCGACATCGGATCACCACGTTCGTCCGGCTCGACCAGGCTCAGCAGGGCACCCCGCAGTCCAGGGTCGAGGTCCGCGACGCGTTTGCGTCCGCCGCCCGGCCGCCGCACCCGCCCGGCCAGGAACTGGCCTGTCTCCAGGTCGGACATGCCCTTGCGAATCGTCGTCCCGCTCACCCCGGCCGCCCGGGCCACGGCCCGAATGCCGCCATGGCCCAGTCCTCGGGCCTCCGCGGCCATCAGCAGCCGCCGCTGTCGTTCGTCCAGGTGTGGGAACAACACCGCGAACTTCACGGCAAGTTGATCACGAGTCTCGTCCGGGATGCGCATACGACACCAACGAGCCCCAGCTCTGGAAGCAACACCTTGATGATCGGCAGACCCTAAGGGCTGTCCCGTAAATGATCTACGGCATGCCGATTGACCAGCGACGCTGTGCCTCATCCGGCGAGGGTGAGGTTGTGTAGGCGGGCGATGCCGAGCACGGGGTGGTGAACGCCCTCGTCCTTGAGGCGGCAGTCGCGGAGGATCTTCCAGGGAGCGGAGGGGTGTCGTTGAGGCTGCGTGTCAGCGGGGGATCCTCTGTCCCGCTTCGGTGAGGTTCAGTGTGAGGCGCCCCAGCCACGTGCCGGATGGCGGGTACTCCCAGTTCTCGGCGTCCGCCAGGACAGCGGGAAGGTCCTGCTTCGGTATAGGGGAACCAGGCTGCGCTCCGAGAGTGCCATCCGCCGCTGTCCAGGGAACGACCCGGCACACTTCGATCCATCCTCTGTCGACGAGGGGGAGGAGGATCGGGACGAGAGCCGAGGCAGGCCCTGAGACCAGCGGCTCGTCGAGGTCACCCCAAACACCGGGGAGGATGTCGATCTCGGTGGCGTTGATCATGAAGGCGCGTTCGGCGGAGGACAGCTGGTCTGGCGCGGGATAGCTCACGCACAGAGTGTCGCAGCTCAGGAGAACGCCTGACGAGGGCCCCTGTGGCTCTCTGAGGCACTGTGATCACGCTGCTGGGTACTGGACGACTTCCGCCACTGGTTCACCACGTCGTCCACTTCATCCAGGGCCGGTTCGCGACTTCCGCGGGGCGCGTAGGCCGGTGACCGGTCAGCGCGTAGTGGCAGGTGGGCGCAGTACCAGGCGCGCCGGGCACCTGCTTGCTCCGCGGTTGTGCCCGTGCGGAGATAGCCGAGCAATGCTGTCATGACCCTGCGCCGTCCGAATGCGTAGAGCGCCGGCTCGACGAACCAGCGGCAGAAGCTCGGATCCGGGTCGTAGACAGCAGCAGCCATCAGCGGATGGAAGAACTCCTCGGGCAGGGTGGCGCGTTCCAGCAGTGACCTTCGTGCGGCTCCGGCCAGGTGCCGCGCACGTCGGTCTTCAGGCATGTCGGCCGCGGCCTCAAGGTCCAGCAGGCGAGCCACTTCGGCTGCGCATGCAAGGAATGAAGCTCCGCCATCTTGAAGTGGCTGGTCAGGGGTCTGGTGTGACCCCGTTTCGGGGTGCTCGTGCTGGTCGTGGGCGGAAGCCTGGGGTGTAGATCGTCCGGCGGGGTGGTTGTGCCGATGAGTTCACCGTCCTCGAACGGTCTACCCAGCGACACGACCGTTCTCGACAGGAGTGCCATGTCCACCATCCAGCCAGTGATCCTGTCTGCCGACCTTGACGTTCTGATCGGCTTCTATACGAAATTGTTCGGCGCTGAGGAGATCTTTCGGGTACCGGCGGAAGGCCCGTTCTTCTACCTCGGCTTGCGCATCGGCGACACCGACCTCGGGCTGGTGGCCAAGGCGGACCCGGGGACTGGGGCGGCGTCGCGGATCCTGCTCAGCATCGGTGTCGACGACGTCGACGAGACGCTCGGCCGGGTGGCGGCGCTGGGCGGCTCGGTCCGCAGCGGCCCCAACGACATGCCGTGGGGACAGCGCGTCGCCCACGTCCAGGACCCCGACGGCAACCCGGTGAACCTCACTCAGCCGATCCCGGCCCGGTGACGCTGTTCCGGAGGGCATGTGCTGATCGTGGGCTACCTGCGGTAGAGATCAGTTGTCGGTAGTGGCCTCGATGTTCGTCAGGACGAGCACCGCGCGAAACAGGTGGGTGGCGCGGGCGGGGTCAGTACGGAGCTTGGTGAGGATCCGCCAGTTCTTCAGGTGGGCAAAGCCGCGTTCGGCGGGGACGCGTCCGGCGGCCAGGACCCGGTTGGCTTGTTTCTCGGCGGGGTTGAGCTTGTGGGCGCGGGTGGCCTTGAAGCCGGTGACGACCACGGGGTCGTCCGGATCGTCGTCCAGGCCGATGAAGCCGAGGTCGGCCAGGGCGCCCAGGCCGGCGGCGCGGAGATGGTCGAGGATGTGGTCGCGGCGGGCGGCGGTGATGTCGTGGGTGCGGCCGGGCCGGGCGGCGGAGATCCAGATCAGGCGGCCGCGCTCGTCAGTGAGGGCGAGGACGTGCAGGCCGTGGCGGTGGTGTTTGCCGGAGTAGTTGGGCAGGTTCGCCGTCCCGGTGCGGCGCTGGGTGGGGATGAGGGTGCCGTCGATCAGGACGACCTCCCCGCCCCGCCGTGCGATCTTCTTCAGGGCGCGGTCCAGGCGCGGGGCCTTCGCGGCGAGCAGGGCGATCAGCTCGTCTCGCCAGCGGCGGACGGTGGTGGCGGAGACGTCGTTGCCGCTGGCCATGTCGGCCAGGCGCTGGTCGTGCCGCAGCAAGGCCAGGACGATCACCGCGATCCTCCCGGGCGACAGTGTCCGCCACCTCGACCGTATCGCCTTCAAGTGGCGTCGCAGCAGGTCGGCGAGGTGGTTGACGGTGTGCGTGGACAGCGGCAGGCGGCACTGGTAGACCAGGGACAAGGTGTCCCCGGCGTGCTCTTTGGTTTTCGTCACACAATTCCAACGGCCGCCGGGGGCACCCCGGTTACGCGTCATGCGCGGATGGTGAACCGTCCGTCGGGCAGTTTGTGCAGCCAGCCGCGGTCGGCCAGCTTCGTCAGCTTCCCGCGCAGCGGCTCCAGCTTGCCTCGCACCCCGGTGTCCAGGCCCAGCATCTCGCCGATCTGCCGGGTTGCGACCGGGCCGGCGGCCTGCCGCACGGTGGCCAGGATGCGCTGGTACTCCGCCGGCAGTGCGGACTCAGCCACCCCCGGACCACGGTCCGGGACCAGTCGCACCGCCCGACCGGCCACGTGAACGACCGGCGACCCGGCCTCGGCTCGTTCGTTAGCGATCTGTTCGCTCATCCGCTGCAATACCCGCTCGGCCACGGCGAGCTCGTCCCGCTCGGCCCGCACCTCCGCCAGCTGCTTGGCCAGTTGTTCTTCGAGTTCGTCCAGCTCTGCACGTCGCGCGGTGATCCGCTTCAGCACCTCGGGGTCCATCATGCGCCGGATCGTAGGAGCGGCCCGCTCGACGACGGGCGGGAATCCGCAAACCCGCCCTGCCTGACGATCTACACCCCAGACTTCCGCCCACGACCAGCACGAGCACCCCGGAACAACGTCACACCAGACCCCTGAACAGCTACTTCAAGATGGCGGAGCTTCATTAAGGTCAGGCCATGAGGCGAGGCCGGGGCCCCTTTGCCTGGCCCCCGGCCTCGCGGGCGGCTGCCTCGGCCAGCGCAAGGTTTGAGCCAGCCGTGCGGTCCGTCGACGCCGTACTGCGCGATCCGCTCGCCACCGAACTGCGCATGCGCGTCGTCCTCGTACTGTTCGCCCCGGTATATGACGTTGGTGAGCCCGCTGGCCGGCTCGTCGTTCATCCCCGTCCATGCGTCCCTCGAGCAGCGGTAGGGGAGCGCCTTGGGATGGTGCCGTCGCCTCCGCGGCGGCCTGCCGGACTACCGCTCGGCCGGTGTCTTGGGCTGCTCGGAGATCCGGCCTGTTTCGCGTTTGTGCGGGTGGTTCAGGTGCGGGCGAGGGCGGTGAGTGTGCGGTGGCGGGGGAGGGTGCGGGCGGCGGCGAGGAGGAGGCGGTTGGCCGTGCCGGGCACGACCGTGGGGCGGCTGCGGCGGCGCAGGGCGCGTAGGGCGGTGTCGACGACCTGCTCGGGGGTCTGCACCAGGGCGGCCGGTGCTTCGTCGTGCGACTGCGACTCGGTGGCGGTCATGCCCGGGCAGAGCGCGAGGACGTGGATGCCGGATGCCCGGAGCTCGGACCAGAGTGCCTCGGAGAAGGCGGTGACGAACGCCTTGGTGGCGCTGTAGACGGCGAGGTCCGGCAGCGGGGTGTGGCCAAGGGTGGAGGAGACGTTCAGCAGGGCGTCGCCGGGGCGGGCCTGGGCGAGGAAGGCGTGGGAGAGGGTGACGAGGGCCTCGCAGTTGAGGCGCAGCATCTCGTGGGCGTGGGTGAGTGGGGTCGTGGCGAAAGGGCCGGTGGTGGCGGTTCCCACGTTGTTGACCAGGAGGTGGACGCGTCGGTCGGCAAGGAGTTGGGCGGCCTTGTGGAGGCCGTCGGGGTCGCCGAGGTCGGCGGCCAGGTGGTCGTGGCCGGGGCCGAGGTCGGCCATCAGGGCTTGGAGTCGCTCCTCGTTCCGGGCGACGGCGATCACCCGGTGGCCGCTCGCGGCCAGGCGGCGGGCGAAGGCGCGGCCGATGCCGGCGCTGGCTCCGGTGACCAGGGCGGTGGGGCGGTGGGCGGTGTCGGACGGCCGGAGTGTCGCGGCGGTCGGCTGGGTGGTGGTCATGATGGCTGCGTCTCAGTTCGCGGTGGGTCGGGTGGCCGGCTGGAAGCGGAAGGAGACGGCCTCCATCAGGGGCTTGCGCTGGGTCTTCTGGACGGCGGCGATCCGCCACCGGCCGTCGGCCTCGCGCACTACCGTGTACGTGGCGAGCTTGCTCTGCTTGCCGTCCTGCTTCGGGGTGCCGCCCTTGCGGACGTCGCCGCGGGTGACGACCACAGCCGCGCCGGTGCCGTAGAAGCGCAGGTCGGTGATGTCGAGGATCAGCCGGGTGCCCTTGAGGAAGCTGTCGAACAGGGCCTGGTGAGCGCGGCCGATCTCCTTGCCGCCGTGGTAGACGGTGCCGACGTAGGTGACGTCGGTGGCGTCCTCGGTGAAGCAGGCGCCGTACGCGGTGCCGTCGCCGTCGGCCCAGGCTGCGGCGCCGCGCTCCAGCAGGGCGCGGATCGCGGCCGCGTCGGTCGCGCGGGGGTCGGTGGTGTGGTGGTTGGCGGTCATCGTGCCGTCCTCCGGGTGGGGTGTGCGGCGGTGGTGGCGTGCAGGCGCGGGGTGCCAGTGTGCGGGCGGAGCCGGTCGGTCACTTCTCGGCCTCGGGCATGGTCGCCGAGTCCCAGAGGAAGGAGAGCCGCTCCATCACGTTCTGGCGCTGGGTGTTGTGGAAGGAGGCGATGCGCCAGCTGTGGTCGCTCTGGCGGACCAGCGTGTAGGACTGCGTCTTGGTCAGCTCGGACGGCTTCTTGGGCGTACCGCCCTTGTAGGTGTCGCCGCGGCTGGTGACGACGGCGGTGTCCGGCCCGTAGAAGCGGACGCCGAGGAAGGAGTCGGCGAGCTTGGTGTCCTTGACGAATCCGTCGAACAGGGCGCGGTGGGCGTCGGCGATGTCGCGGCGGCCCTGGTAGTGGGTGCCGACGTAGGTGGTGTAGGTGGCGTCGACGGTGAACTGTTCGCCGTACGCGGTGGCGTCGCCCCGGCCCCAGGCGTCGGTGAGAGCGCGGATGGTGTCGCAGACGGCACGGTGATCGTCGGTGGTGGGCGTGCCGGCCGGGGTGGCGGTGACGGCGGGGATGACGGCGGTGCAGTCGGTCTGGCCGAGGTTGCGGACGTCGGACGTGGCGTCCAGCCAGAAGTACCCGCCGGCCGCGGCGACGGCGAGGGTGAGGGCGGTGATGCCGAGGGTGCGCTTGACGGTGCGCCGACGGTTGGTGCGCCGGTCGTTCCCGGTACTGGTCGGGGCGCTCTTCAGGTCGGTCGGCTCGCCCGTCGGGTCGGTCGCCTCGGTGGTGGTGACGGTGCTCATGGTCTCCCCTTCCATGGTAACTTCTTTGAAGAAGTTTCTTCGTTGAGGATTTCTCTTCGCTAAGGAAGAGATTAGGGAGTGGAGGAGCCCGTGTCAACGCCTGCCGTGCCATCCGATGCGAGTGAGGTCTACCGCCGGTACCTGAGCGCCGTGATGCTGCACGGCCATGCCAGCGCCAAGGCCTGCGAGCTCGGCGCCACCGACCTCTACGCGCTGAACATCCTTCAACTGACCGGCCCGATGACCCCCGGCGAGCTCGGCACCCGCACCGGCCTCACCACCGGGCCGACCACCCGCCTCATCGACCGCCTCGAACAGGCCGGCTACGTGCGCCGGGCCCCGGACCCCGGAGACCGCCGCAAGGTGATCGTCGAACCGATCGGCAAGCCCGCCGACCTCGACCGGGTCATGACCCCGGCCCGGCAGCGGATCGGCCAGCTCCTCAGGGGCTACTCGCCCGAGCAGCTCGAAGTCCTCTTCGACTACTTCGCCCGCGCCGCCGACGCCTACCAGGAAGCCGCCGAGCAGCTGCGCACCCACAACGCCGACTGAAGCGCCGACGCCTCGGCGATCGTCCAGGCGACGTCGGTGCGGTGCCGGGTCTCGTGGTCGAACTCCACGCGGACGGTGAGGGATTCGTGGACGGATGCCCGCCCGTCAACTATCGCCTTCAAGATCCGCCAACCAGTTCCCTCCGCATGCTGGCGACCTGCACCGAAGGGAATATCACCCGCCAACTAGCGCACTCGGTGTGCGACACGAAGTCGCTCCAGGTAAGTAAGGACAGCCACGTGAAGGAGGTATCGATCGGCTGAACTTCGGGCCAGTGTCCAAGGTCCGTCCTCGCGCTCCCATGCGTCGCTGGTAACGGCGGGGTGTGAAGCGGAGCGTTCAAGCCCAAGAGCGTCCCGGCCATCGGGGTGCAACAGGCGAGGGGAAGGCTGGACGGGTGAACGCAAGTGAACCCTCGATGATGCCCCGTGACGTTAAGGCCGCGTCGATGGCGTGTTGGCGGCGGCCACCGGACCCGGTGCTGGAAGGCGCCAAGCGACCTTCGGGTAACTGAGCCCGGAGGGAGGACACCGCTGGTCCCGGGGTAGAGGGGGCGCCCACCCCAGCCGCGTCTTACTGGTGCGGAACGTGGAAACCCCGACGGGGTCCAAGCCACTGGCTTGGTAGGCCGACCGCAAGGGAGGCTGAAGTCCCCGGCGGGCGAAGGAAGATCGAAGAAGCGAAGGCCGGCGGGCCGAAAGGCCGGAGGAAACCGAGAGTTGGGACCTTCACCCGCTCTCGCATAACTCGCCGGATACGGGTCCTGGTGGCCCGGCCCGAAAGGGCGCCCACGTGGATCAGGTGAGCCTTTGAAGTCACCATTGCAACGACGCTCGAACCAAGGGACAAGTTAGACACCGGAGGCGGACATGGAGATCACGGCACCTGTCGTGATGCCCTCGTCTGCGGTGAACGGACCCGAGGACGACTTGCTCGACTGGCACGGCATCGACTGGGCCACCTGCGAGGAGAACGTACGGCGGCTGAGGCAGAGGATCTTCAAGGCGACGCAGGACGGGGACCTGAAGAAGGTCCGCAACTTGCAGAAGCTCATGCTGCGGAGCCGCAGCAACACGCTGGTCAGCGTGAAGCGGGTGACGCAGCAGAGCAGTGGTCGCATGACCGCTGGTATCGACGGGGAACTGGCCCTCACGCCGAAGGCGAGAGGCACCTTGGCGGCCGAGATCCATCGGTCGTCGAAGCCCTGGAAGGCCAGGCCGGTCAAGCGAGTGTTCATCCCGAAGAGCAACGGGAAGCAACGACCGCTCGGTATTCCGGTCATCCGTGACCGGGTTCTCCAGGCTCGCGTGAAGAACGCGCTGGAGCCTGAGTGGGAAGCGCGGTTCGAGCCGAGGTCTTACGGCTTCCGGCCCGGCCGCAGCTGTCAGGACGCGATATCCGCGATCTTCTGGACGGTGAAGGGCAAGAACCCGAAGCGTCTGTGGGTCCTGGACGCGGACCTGTCGGCGGCGTTCGACCGTATTGACCACGACCACCTGATGACCATGCTCGGCCAGTTCCCCGCCAGGGACCTGATCGCAGGCTGGCTGAAGGCGGGCGTGATCGACCGCGGCCGGTTCGCACCGACCGAGGAGGGAACTCCTCAAGGCGGTGTGATCAGCCCGCTGTTGCTGAACGTTGCTCTGCACGGACTGGAACAGGCCGCAGGGTGCCAATACACGGTGCGGGCCGGGCGTGAGCCCGGCGCCATGCCGGGCACTCCGGTGCTGGTGAGGTTTGCCGACGACTTCGTCGTGCTCTGTCACGACGAGGAACAGGTGCACCAGGTCAGGGCCCGGCTGGAGGACTGGCTGGAGCCGAGGGGTCTTCGCCTCAACGAGGAGAAGACCCATGTCGTCCACCTCGATAAGGGGTTCGACTTCCTCGGTTTCACCGTCCGCCGCACGGGCGGAAGGCTGATCATCAAGCCGAGCACAGCGGCTTGCGCGAGGCTCCGGGCGCGACTGCGGACCGAGGCGAAGGCCCTACATGGGTCCAATGCCGAGGCTGTGTTGCGCAGGCTGATCCCGATCGTTCGCGGTTGGGCGGCCTACTACCGGGCGGTGGCGTCCACGACGACGTTCTCGTCGCTGGATCACTACATGTGGCGGCTGACCTTCAAATGGGCCAGGCGCCGACACCGCAACAAGTCGAGTCACTGGGTCGCGGCCCGGTACTTCGGCAGATTCCACCCGTCCCGGCGAGACCGGTGGGTGTTCGGCGACCGTGACAGCGGCGCCTTCCTCATCAAATTCGCCTGGACCGGCATCGTCCGCCACCAGCTCGTCAAGGGCGGAGCGTCCCCGGACGACCCCGAGCTGACCGAGTACTGGCGGGACCGCCGCCGCAGGAAAGCGCCGCCGCCGATGGACAAGACGAGTCTTCTCCTGGCGGTCCGGCAGCAGGGGCTCTGTCCTCTCTGCAAGCAGGCGCTGATCGTCGGAGCCGAGTACGAACCGGACAGCCCACGCGAGTGGATCAACTGGTTCGCGGCCTCGAAGAAGATGCTCCACAAGCATCACTTCACCTACCGGCGAGACGGCGGCACGGACGAGCGGAACAACCTTCGCCTCGTGCACTCCGAATGCCACCGCCAGCACCACGCTGGCGACAGTAATCGGACCGCATAGCCCTGCTGGCCTGCGAAGCCCATGGGGCTTGCTTGAGCCGGATGCGGGGAAAGCTCGCACGTCCGGTTCTGAGGGGGCCGGGTCACGGCAACGTGATCCGGCTACCCGACCACAGCATCGACCCGCTTCCCGCAACAGGAGTGCAGTGAAGGGTGGTTGGCCGAAACGCCGACGATGCCGCTGCGGAGGTCGGGAGAGACACGCCCCCGCCTGCGGAGGGGACAGCCCTTCACCGGGCTCCCTCGTCCATGGCGGGCAGATGCCGGACAGGTGAGCGCCACAGGAGCCCCACGGACAGCATGAGGACGAGCGTGCCGATGGCCATCACGGTGCGGACGCTGATAAGGGCGGTGAGGGCGCCGGCGGCCAGGGCGGTCACCGGCAGTGTGCCGGTGGTCAGCCACAGGCCGGTCTGCTGGACTCGAGAGCGGAGTCGCCCGGGACTGGTCTGCTGCTGCACGGAGCGCTGGGTGGTGCCAATGCATGTCGCCGTCGCCCACTGCAGGTAGCCGCTGAAGATGAGGACAGCGAGCCAGGTCGGGCCCGGCCGGGCTAGGGTCTGTCGTCAAATGTCACGCCCACATCAGGAGTGAGGCGAGGGCGACGGCGGCTTCGTAGGACTGGGCGGTCTTGTCGTATCGGGTGGCGATGCCCCGCCACTGCTTCAGGCGGTTGAAGCAGCGTTCCACGACGTTGCGGTGCTTGTATGCCTCGCGGTCGAAGGCCGGCGGGCGGCCTCCGCGGCTGCCTCGCCGGGCCCGGTTGCGGGCCTGGTCGGCCCGCTCGGGAATCGTGTGCGGGATCCCGCGGCGGCGGAGCCAGGCGCGGATCGCCTTCGAGCTGTAGCCCTTGTCGCCCAGGACGTGATCGGGCCGGGTCCGGGGCCGTCCCGGTCCGATCCGGGGCACCCGGATCGCTTCCATGACCGTGGTGAACCGGGTGCAGTCGTTGGTGTTGCCGCTCGTGACGACGAAGGCGAGCGGACGGCCCCGCCCGTCGCAGGCCAGGTGGATCTTGCTGGTCAGGCCGCCTCGGGACCGGCCGAGGGCCGGGTCGCGGAGCCCCTTTTTCGGGCCCCGGCCGCGTGCTGATGGGCGCGGGCGACCGTGGAGTCCACCGACACCAGCCATTCGATGTCGCCCGCCGCGTCCGCCTTCGCCTGCGCGGCCCGTAGCATCCGGTCGAACGTTCCGTCAGCCGCTCACCTGCGAAAACGCGTGTGGAGTGTGGCCCACGGGCCGTAACGCTCGGGCACGTCCCGCCAGGCCGTCCCGGTCCGGAACTTCCACACGATCCCGTTCAGCACCCTGCGGTCGTCCAGCCGCTTCCGCCCCCGCAACGACTCGGGCAGCGGCGGCCGGACGAACTCCCACTCGGCATCAAACAGCTCATGGCGGCGTATCACGACACCATGATCCACCAGCGGTGATCATTTGAAGACACTGCCTAGGACGGCTCGGAGCCCGACCTGAATCACGGCGCCCTGATCCGCTTCGCCCAGCAGATCCGGAAGGGCGACGTGCTCGGCCAGTTCGCCTACCCCCTTGAGGAGATCTTTGCCGCGCCCGACCCGTCCAGCCCTGGGGCCACAGACACCGGCCGGCCCGCGATCCTCGCCTTCCCCGAAGACCCCCGGCCGCTACCTCGTACTCGAACGTACCTGGGTGGCAGGCGCGGGTTTCGAGATCCGCGTCAATGACACCACCACCCACGGCGCGTTCGAGGTGCGGGACATGGACTCCCTGGCCGGACAGAAGGTCGTGCCGATGCGCAAGAAGCTGGTCGCGGACTTCCACGACCTGGGCCTGTCCACGGTCGACAACACCGAGGGCATGACCTGGGGCCCGACCCTGCCGGGCGGCGAACGAACTCTGCTCTTGGCCAGCGACGACAACTTCGCGCAGGAAGAGGTCACTCAGATCGTCGCGCTCGTCCTTCGTCGAACGCCGAGGGCCACGCCCGCGTGCGCCAGAGCGCAAGACAACCGAGGTGCTGGAACCGGGGCACCTGGCTCGACAGCCGTACCGCCATGACATGAGTTCCATGGCACCACCGGCCCTGACCGTCCATCTCACCCGAGCCGATCCCGACCAACCCCTGTAGCGAGGCACTCGTCCAGACAGCCCATGACCACGGCACTTGCTGTGCGGAAGCGCTCCTTCCGAGCGCCGTTGGTGACCGCCGCCGACCCCTGCGAGCACAATGGATTCTGGTGGCGACGGAGCATGGCCACTGTACTGAGTCCCGGCAATGGGACCGTCCTGAGCCCCTGACTTCAATCGGCCGAGCGCAGCAGGTCTGTAGGTTGTCCGGCTGAGCATGCCGTCGAGCTGGGTGGGAAATGGCCGGGTGGACGCGAACGGCAGTTCCGCTTCCGAAGCGAACCCGGCCATGGTCACACGGTCGAGGACCCGCCGTGTTGCCGCAGCCGAATTGACGGCCCGAGCTCCCGCGCGGCCCGTCCTCGGTCTTCATTGGGCGGTGCCCACAGGGGCGGCGAGCCGGTAGCATCCGGACTCGCGGGCCAGGAGTCCGTCGTCGACGAGGGCGCGCCGCAACGAGACGGCGTCCAGTGCGCCGCCCTCGCACCACGGCTGCAGGCGGTCGGTCACGGTCCGCTCGTCGTAGTCGTCGCCGACGGCGAGAGTACTTTCGGCGACGTGCCCGAGGACCGCGCGACGGGCGGCGGCGTCCTCCTCTGGCACGTTGACCAGGACGCCGCCGCGGATGTGGCCGCGCAGTTGCGGGTCGGGCTGGTCGGCGGCGGTCTCCTCCGCCACACGCTGGGCGGCGGTCTCCGCGGCCGCGGTGAGTGCGTCGTCCTGCAGGGCCAGCGAGCCGCGCCCCTGGACGAGCAGTCCGCTGCGGACGAGCCGGCCGATGGCCGGGGCGGCCTGCGGTGCGCCGAGCCCCGAGGCGGAGAGGATCTCCGCGGAGGTCGACGCGCCGAGGGCGGCTGCTGAGAAGACCCGGCGCAGCACCGGATCGGCCAGCTCGATGGCGAGTTGCTCGGGTGTCATCAGAGGGAACGCATCCTTTCTGAGGGCCTGCCCGGCCCGTGGGCCCGGCCGTGGCCGGTTCCGTAAGGGGCTCAACGGCCCTTCCGCTTGACCTTGATCTTGGACAGGTCGGTGGTGACCGATCTGAGGTCGCGGTACTCGCCCCCGAGCTTGCGGATGGCGGCTGCGGCCAGTTCCTCGGCCTGGCCCATCACAAGGTCCTCGGTGTCCTCCTCGCCCGCCGGGATGAGGACCCGGAAGGCGAAGGTGCGCAGGGACGGCTCGTAGGTGATGGTGCCCTCCTCGGTGAACCGGGCCTTGAACAGGTCGTGCTCGCCCGCCCCTGCGATCAGGGGACGCACGCTGTTCATCCGTGAGCTCGGCGAACTTGCCGTGCGTGTTGACCTGGTAGGTCGTGGCGCTCATAACTGTGTTTCTCCAAGCGTGGATTCGGTCATCGGCCCGCTTCCCATGAGCGCGAAGCCGAGTTGGCCGGGCGTCAGTCGATGGCAGAGCAGCAGGCCGGCCTGGCGGCCGGGGGCGAGCACTCCTTGGGGGTGGAGGGTCACCCTGCTCCGGTCGCGCGTCCGGTGCGGCAGGAGGAACAGCAGGCCAGTGACGAGCACCAGGCCGCCGGCCCCCCAGTACAGAGCCTCGCTGTAGGCGGCGATGAACGCGCCGCGGGTGTAGCTGGCGTGCTCGACGATCTACTCGACCGAGGTGTCGTTGACGCCGTGCTCTGCAAAGAGTTCGGCCGCGGCCTGCAGCAGCTGCTCGCGGGTGAGTTCCCGGCTCTGCTGACGGGTGTCGCCTCCTGATGCATCGTCGGATACGAGACAAGGGGGCCGGCAGAAGCCCCCGGGGATGACCGGTGGGACGAATCCCGAGATCAGCGCACGTAGTCCGCGAGGCATCCCGACCCGGCCTCTTCCAGGGCGGCCGGGTCGGTGATCTTCTGGGCCTTCTCCCATCTGGCGGAGATATCGTGTTAGAAGGACGTGCGGACCTGGGAAACGGCGGCTGGGTCGGTCAGTTCGGCCGCCCGCGGGGTCGCTGTGGCCCCGGGGGCTCATCCGGCGGTCCGAGCGCCCCTTCGCGGGTCGACCGGCGTGAGGACCCCGAGCCGGTCCTCGATCGACTCGGCCGCGGCCAGACACAGGTCCTCGCGGAACGCGCGCCCGATGATCTGGACCCCGGTCGGCAGCCCGTCGGCCGTTCCGGTCGGCACGGCCACTCCCGGCACGCCCACGAAGCTGGTCACCGTACACAGGCGCTTTCCCGACTCGACACGGTCCCACCCAGCCCGGTCGCGCGACTCCAGACCGGGCTCGACGGGCGGTTCGGTGAACGACGGGCCGAGCAGGAGCGGGTGCTCGTCGAGGAATTCGGCCCAGGAGCGGCGGATGTTCAGCCAGACGCCCATGAGCTTCATGAACTCGTCCGCGCTCGCGGGCGGGGTCCGCTCCAGTATCCTCCCGACGTAGCGGTCGCCGCCCTCCCCGAGCAGCTCGCGCACCACCGGCCAGCTCGGGGCGAACTCGGTCACGGTGAGCCGCCCGTAGACGTCCAGCGCCTCGTCCAGCCGTGGCACGTCCGGCACTTCGCGTACGTCGTACCCGGCGTCCCGCAGCGCGTCGGCCGCGGCCGCGACGGCCGCGCGCACCGTGGGGTGGACGCCGTGCCCGCCGGGGTCCGCCACGACCGCGACCTTCACCGGCCCGGGGAGGGCCTCCCCGTACGCGGGCACGGGCACGGCCCGGGGGTCCCTCGGATCGGCACCGGACAGCACCTCGTACGCCAGCCTCAGATCGCCCACGCTCCGGGCGAACGGCCCGTCGGTGACGAGGAGTTGTGAGGCGGGTCCGGGGTCGCCCTGGCCGGGGATCCGGTGGTCGGCAGGGAAGCGGCCTGTGGTGGGCTTCAGTCCGGTCACACCGCAGAACTGGGCCGGGACCCGCACCGATCCGCCGGAGTCGTTGCCGAGCCCGAGGGCGGCCATGCCCGTGGCGACGGCCACCGCGTCACCCCCGCTCGATCCGCCGGGAGTCCGGCCGCGGTCCCAGGGATTGACCGTGTCCCCGAACAGCTCGCTGCGCGTGTGCATCCCGGCCAGGATCAGGGTGGGGAGGTTGCTGTGCCCGATCGGGATCGCCCCGGCCGCCCGCAGCCGGGCCACCGGCGGCGCGTCCGCCGGCGCGACCAGATCACGGAAGCGCGGGGTGCCGAAGGTGGTCGGCACGCCTTCGACGGCCGTGGACTCCTTCACTGTGAACGGCACGCCCGCGAGCGGCCCCAGCTCCTCACCGGCCGCCCGCCGCCGGTCCGTCCGTCCGGCTGCCTCCCGGGCGCGCTCCGCCAGCAGTTGGGTGATCGCGTTCACCTCCGGATTGATCTCGGCGACGCGTTCCAGATGACTCTCCACCAGTTCGGCGGCGGAGACCTCGCCTCCGCGCACCGCCTCCGCCTGCGCCGCAGCCGTCAGCTTCAACAGGGCATCCCCCATGACTCCCGTCCTCCTCGTTCACGTTCCGATGCGCTTGCATCGGAACTGCATCCTGGGAACCGATACGACCGCATCGAATAGAGCGCCGCACCATGGAGGTCCCGGGCATGCCCAGGCAGGTTGACCACGAGGAACGGCGCCATCGCATCGCCGAGGCGGTCTGCCTCCTCGCCGACGAGCACGGCCTTGAGGGCGTGACCCTGCGCGACGTCGCTGCTCGCGCGCGGGTGTCGATGGGCGCCGTGCAGCGCTGCTTCCGCAGCAAGGAGGAGATGCTCGTGTTCACCCTCGGGAGCATCGGCGAGCGGGTCACCGAACGCGCCCGGGCGAGTCTGGTCCGGAGCCCGGCCCAGTCGCCCGCCACCGCCCTGGGGTACGCGGTCACCGAAGTCGCGCTGCTCCGGGAGGAGCGCCACGCCGAGGCACGGGTCTGGCTCGCCTTCCTCGCACAGGCCGCGGTCAGCGAGCCGCTCGCGGACACTCTGAAGGCCGGCTATGCACCCCTGCTGGATACGTTCACCCGGCTCATCCGGGAAGTCGGCGAGAGCACCGGAAGCACCGTGCCCGTCGACCCGCGGCGCGAGGCCCACGCCCTCCTCGCCCTCGCCGACGGCCTCACCGCCCATGTCCTCATCGGCCGCCTCACCTCGCAGGAGGCACAGGACGTCCTCCACGCGCACCTGGACAACCTCTGGGACCGCCATGCCGCATCGGGTCACACCGCCGCGCACGCCCCGGGCAGTCGGCCCGCCAACTCACTCACTGTCCACCATTCGAGCACCCCGGTCCAGACATAGGGCGGCGAGTCGAGAGCGACCTGTCCTGCTTTCTATGGAAATGTGCCCGGCTGGCAGCCGGCCCACGCGGACTCTCTGCGCGACGAGGTCCTCGCGATCATGAGGGCTACCGTCTGACGGCGTAGGTGTACTCGTTGCCGTGATCGAACGCCGTCACCATGGCTGTCCACGCCCTCTCGCTCCAGCTTGCCGCCTTCAGACGCAAGGACGTGTGGGCCCACCGCGCGAACCAAGGTGCAAACAGACAGGTGGTCCCATCCTCCGCCGAGGACAGGACCACCTGTATCGGTGCTCGGCCCGCGATGGTCCGAGGTCGTGCGCGGTCAGGCTTTCTTGACCACGCTGGACTTGTGCTGCACGGGTCCGAACCCGTCGTGACCGTCTGCGCGAGGGCGATCGAGCCGACAGCCTTCTCGACCTGGCCCTGGAGCGGGTGAGGTCCGTCGGGTGCTCAGGGAGCACGGGCGGCAGCGCACCGACTCCACTCACGTCCTGGCCGCCGCCCGCGAGCTGACCCATTTGGAGGTCCTGGTCGAGATGGCCCTCGATGTGCTCCATGGCCTGGTTCAGCCGCTCCAGCATGCCCGGCCTCCTTTCTCTTTCCCCTTTCACGACCACCTTGCCGGCGATGGTCGCGAAGCCTGTCTATCCGGGGCTGCGGTCGGTGCGGTCTCTGTCTGGACCGGGAGCGTCCTGTCCAAGACCCCGGCGGATCGCAATCTCCACGGGTGAGTACGCGCCGTCGGCCCGCTCCAGTTCGTACGGTGCTGCCGGCATCAGCGGCGGCTGCGCCATAAAGCGTGGCCGCACCCCACGGTGCGGTTGCGCCGCGTGCACTAGGAACGGATGGCACAGGAAGACGTCGCCCGGGGACCCGGTCGCAAGGGCGAGTGGCCGGTGGTCGGACGCCGCCACCAGATCGGGGGCGAGGGTCAGGCCGCTCGCCCCGTCCTCCCCGTACTTCTCCAACACCTTCGGCACGTCGAGGTGTGAACCGACCCGGATCCGGGTCGGGGCGTCCTCCTCGCCGACCTCGCTGAACAGGAACAGCATCAGCAGCGCCCGGCCCCGGGAGCGCAGATTCGTGAAGTACCAGCTCTCGCCCTCCGGCAGATAGCTTCCCTCGATGTGCCAGCCCGCGTCGTCCGGCTCCTCCTCGTGCGGAAAGCGCAGCGGGAACGTGCCCAGCGAGTAGCGCGGCTCCCAGCGTTCCGTGCCGACGAGCAGGTCGTACGCGTGTTGCAGGGACGGGGAGTTGGGAGCGGCGGCAAACGGTCCCTGAGCCATGCCGCCCACCCAGTGCACGGGCTGCGTCCACGTCGACGGGTCGTCCGGGTCGCAGCCCGTCTCCCGCCACAGCAGCCGCGCACAGTCTGCGGCCACGCGCGGCGCGACGGCGCCCTCCAACTTCACGAAACCGTCGCGGAGGAAACGGGAAACCAAGGTCGTGTCATCCATGCCCCCATCGTGCGGCGATACCTGCCCCGATCACCCGACATTCTCCGTACCGCCTTTGTCGGGTGATCACCGCAGCGCGGTCAGGCGGCGTGCGCCGCCCAACGAGCTCGTGCGTGGTTAGCGGTGGTGCGTCGAGGCTGTGATTGTTGACATGGTCTGTGTGGTGGGGAACCGGGTACGTGCGGCGATCATCCGAGGTCGACAGATCACGGGGCTGGCGTCCGAGGTGATGGCTGAACTCGTTGCCGAGGTAGGCCCGTTGTGGCATGAACGGCATCAGGCTGGGCTCGCGTCGCGAGCGCGGCGCCGGGCGGTGGGCGCCGGGGCGAAGCGCAAGCTGGTCTTCGTCGATCGGCTGCTGGCCACGCTCGTCCACCTTCGCCACGGTGCCACCCACGATGTACTGGCCTGCTGGTTCGGTGTCGACCGTTCCACCGTCACGCGTGCAATCGGTGAGGTGCGGCCACTGCTCTCCGAAAGAGGCTGCACCATCGCGCCTGGCGTCCGGCTCCGTAGTCTCGCCGAGGTCGTCGATTATCTCGGCGCGAGCGGGCAGACCGGGATCATCGACGGCACCGAGATCCGGGTCCGAAGACCCGCCGCGGGAAGCAAGGACCGGGAGAAGTTCATCTCCGGCAAGAATGGACAGAACGTGGTGAAGTCCATGGTCGTCACGGACGCCGGCGGAAGGCTGCTGTTCTGCAGCCCGGCCCAGCCGGCCAGCTGCGCGGACATCACCCATGCCCGCCAGTTAGGGCTGGTCAAACTCCTGGCGGACGGGCCCGTTGTCGAAATCCTTGCCGATGCCGGCTATCAAGGGCTCGGCGCCCAGACCGGCGGTGGAGTCGTGACGCCGCCACACCGCAAGTTCAAGAAGGACGCCCCCGACTGGTATGAGGAGATGCACGAACGCCGGCGCAAAGCTCACTCCTCCCGCCGCATCCGGGTCGAGCACGGCATCGCGCACCTGAAGAAGTGGCGAGCGCTCGCCCGCCACCACGGCCGCCGCGAGCACATGACCGACACCGTCCAAGCCATCGCCGATCTGCTGTCACACCAGCAAACCATCACCCTCGCAGCCGATGAGCGAATGTGAATACGAGGCGGAACCGCACCCCTCGACGCACCACCGCTAACCATGCACGAGCTCGTTAGGGCCCGCCGGCACGATCGGCGGCTGTTCCAGCTGGACGCTCCCGGGAGGCTTTCCTCTGCGGCTTGTCGCGACGGCGGTCAGGTCACGGAGTAGAAGCGGATGGCGACTTCGGAGTCGTCGCCGCGGGCGAGGCCGATGAAGACGGTGCGGGCGAGCCAGAGATGGGCGGGGGCGGCGGTGCGGAAGACGGGGGAGGTTCGGTAGTACACACCTGCCTCGGACACCTGCAGGGCGCCGTCGTACTGGGCGGGGGCGGTGGGGTCGTCCTCGTGGTAGTAACCGCGGTTGGTGATGTCGATGACCGCGCCGTCATCGGCCTGAAGGAGGTATCGGGCGTCGAGCTGGTAGACCCCGCCGCGTCTGTCGCACCAGTCGCCGCCGCCGGCCAGGACAGTGCCGCGCAGGCGGGGGCCATCGACAGTGCCACCGGTGATGGGGACGTACTCGGTAATTTCGCCGGAACCGTGCCCGATGTGCAGTGAGGGGGCGAGGAAGGCGCGGACCTCGAAGGCGAAGTTGAGGGCGGGGGTGAAACCCGGCCATGCGGCGGTCTGTGGCTCTGGGGAAATCACGGTACTCCGTAAGGCTGTGGGGCTGGCGTGGCGGTATGCCAGATCCTAGACAAGCCATGCTCAGCCCGGTCAATGGTGTTGACATAGTGCGGCTCTGCACCGTTGCAGCTCAGCGGCCATCGACCCCAGAGGACAGAACCCTCAGACCTCTCCGTCCTGGGCCGGTGCTCCGTACGGCGTTGATCGCCCGGCGCGGCGTCGCTCACGGTTCCGGACTGGGAAAGGTGCGCTGGGTGGTCGAGCGCGCCTTCGCCTGGCTGCACCAGTTCAAACGGCTCCGCAACCGCTACGAACGACGCGCCGATCTCCAATTCCAGGGCAGGTGGCAGTACGTAGCCACCTGCCCTTGTGGTTGGTCCTACGGCCGCTGGGACGCCGACTGGGCGTTCATCGTCACCATCGCCGTCGCCCACACCTGGCTCAGCCAGGGGGCGCCGTGAAGTCCTCGCCTGCGGTTACCAGTTCCAGGGCCAGCCATGGCGGTAGACCACGACTGCTATCACGATGATCAAAATCCAGGCTTCGAAGGGGGTCTGAGGGAAGCCTGAGTCCCTCTGTGCGTCCCGTATCGCCCGCCGTATCTTCTACTCGTCCATACGTGTGGGGTGCCCGCAGCCCCGACGGAACAACCGCGTCCACACCGCAGACGAGCGGACGTACGGGAGCCGTCATGGGCGACATCACCATCCCCGCGAGCGACATGCACCACCTCCTCGCCGACCCCACCCGCAGATACGGCACCTCATATCAGCAGGCCTTCGCCGACCTCGCCGTCTCGCACCGGGGCCGGCCGGTCAACGAGATCGTGCCTCTGCTCCGCGCGGCCGCCGACCGCGCTCTCCTCGGCTTTACGACCGCCGACCTCACCGAGCAGGCGGAGGCGATCAGCGGCGGCGCCCGGTACGAGCTTCGGGTCCGCGTCACCGGATAGCCGCAGGGGGCGTGCGATCACGGGCGGGTTCTGCATAGCCTGGGAGCACGCCTGTAGGGTCTCGGGGCTCGTGTCATGGAGCGGCGTACTGACCAGCAGGTTCTGGGTGGGGTCTCAGAGCGCGTGCCGACGCCCTGTCTCAAATCCGTGGCACTTCCTCAGGGAGCGCTGGAAGATGGCGGCGTGCAACTCCCCTACGTCCATCGCGTCAGTAAGTACGACCCCGTCGAGCTTGACGTTCACGGGCACTACACCGGCGCCGAGGACACCATCAGCGATCACGGCGAGGTCGAGGCGGCCTATCTTCAGGCGTTTGCCGCGGATGCCGGTATCGACCGTCTGTCTGTCCGCGAGCCAGAGGTTTCGTCGCTCGTCCATTTCGGTGTTGAGGCGCCTCTGGACGGCTTCGGTCTCGGCACGCTCCTCCCGGGCGGTCTCGCCGGCTTCCACGACGGAGCAGAGGTGTCGCTGGACACCGGGGTAGAGCTGGTGCGGCTCATGCTGCGGGACAGCGGTGCCTGGTGCCGACTGGAGGCGGAGGGGGCGTTCGCTGTGCACGTCGGGTGGGACCAGTACCTCTACGTCGGCAGCAGTCGGCCCTGCCACGTAGCACTTGCCCGCACCCGTGAGCTCGGGCTGTTCCCAGAACGCCTGGACGCTTCCCCTTACGACTTCGTACCCGAGGAGGACGGCGTCCTACGGCCGGGCGACGACGATTTCTGGGCTGGTCTGCACGGGGCAGTTGCCTGCGGTCGCGCGGGACTCCTGGAAGAGGTGTACGTCCAGAACGCCTCGCGATGGCATCGCCTCACCAGCGACACCATCGATACGGTTCGCGCCGCTCTCGCTCCCCGCGCCCGCCTGGCCGTGTGGCCGGACCTGTCCTCCGACATCGCTGCCGTCCTCGAAGCCCTCCCTGCCGAGGGCCTCATCGAGGGTGTCTGGCAGGGCGAGGACGGCCAGATCCACAGCGCCGTCGCTGACAAAGACGAGTTACCGGAGCTGGCTGCTCGGATAGCCGGTGCCGACGCTGCAGCGCTTCTGTCCGTGTACGCCGATGATCGTGTTCCTCTGTTCTCCGCTGTCGTGCCTGACAGCGACGGCGTGGTGCGGGCCCGCTGGCAGGCCGAGCGATCCCTCGGCGACTTGGCCCAGGGGGTCCCATGCAACCCCCTCACGGCCACAGAGAGCGGCTGGACTCCCAGCCTTCCAGGCTAGGGCCGGGGGTTGCTCCGGCGGTGCGAACGTCCAGAGGGACGCCGCCGATGCGGTAGCCCTGTTCGTCGAGGAGATGGCCGCTGAGCTTCAGCGGCCACAGGGCCACGGCCCGGTCGGTGATCTCCAGGCCGGGAACGCGCTGGGCGAGTCGTACCTCGAAGCGCTGCACGTCGGTGAGGGACTTCACCCAGGCGATGATGAGGACGTTGTTCCGGCCGGTGACGCCGGCGCACAGCCGTACCTCCCGGGCGCCGGTGACTCCGCGCGAGACGCGTTCCAGCTCCCCCGCGGCCGCGCGCCCCCATTGGATCACCGTGACCGGCCACTCAGACAGGGGGCGTGCGACCTCGCAGCGGGTCTGGAGCGTGCCGGCGGCGAAGAGCCGGCCGAGTCGTCGGCGGACCGTGTCCGGGCTCGCCCCGCAGGCGTCGGCGAGCGCGCGGTAGGTGGCGCGGCCGTTCATGGATAGGGCGGCGACGAGGGCGTGGTCCAGGTCGGTGAGCGGGAAGACGGGTGCCTCGGTGCGGGCGGTGTCGGTGTCGGTGAGGCGGGCGATCTGGGTGCGGTCGAGGGCGCGCAGCCGCCAGCGGCTGCCCTCTGTGTAGACGGTGCTGGCGAGGTGGGTGCGGCTGGCGACGATGCCCGCCATGGTGCCGATGCCGCGGGTCATCCAGTGGGTGAGTGCCGCGAGGTCCGGGGCCATCACGGTGAGCAGCAGGTCGCGGTCTCCGCTGACGTGTTCGACGGCAGTGACGTGGGGCAGCTGGGCGAGAGCCTGGGCCACGGTCAGCAGGCTGCCGCTGGCGCAGTCCACCTCGACGAAGGCGAGCAGTCCCTGTCCCGCCGCGGCGAGGGCGGGGGACGGGGAGCAGCTGATCCAGGCGGCGCCGGCTTCGGTGAGCCGGTGCCAGCGGCGGGCCACGGTCACGGCGTCGAGGCCGAGTACGGCGCCGATCTCGTTCCACCCGGCCCGTGGGGCGATCTGCAGCGCGTGCACCAGGGCCTGGTCGACGTCGTCGAGCGCCCGTACCACGCCGTGTGCGGAATGCTGCGTCATTCGATGCTCCTTGCGTGTTTCCTGCGATTCAGAGCCGACAGGATGGTGAGTACTTCAGTCTTGCCTCACCGAAAGCCGGAACCGTACCAGGAGGTTGACGCAGCATGTCCGTACTGGAACGCGCCAGGGAACTCCAGCCCGATCTCGTGCGGCTGCGCCGCTCGCTCCACCGCGAGCCGGAGCTCGGTCTGCGGCTGCCGCGTACGCAGGAGAAGGTCCTCGCCGCGCTCGACGGTCTCCCGCTCGACATCACGCTCGGCCGGGAGCTGACCTCCGTCACGGCCGTGCTGCGGGGTGGCCGTCCCGGCGGGGCGGTCCTGCTGCGGGGCGACATGGACGCACTGCCGGTGAACGAACTCACCGGGGTGGAGTACGCCTCCGAGGTGCCGGGCCGGATGCACGGCTGCGGGCACGATCTGCACACCGCCGGACTCGTCGGCGCGGCGACGCTGCTCGCGGACCGCCGGGAGAGCCTCCAGGGCGATGTGGTGTTCATGTTCCAGCCGGGCGAGGAGGGGCACAACGGCGCGGGCGCGATGATCGACGAGGGTGTCCTGGACGCGGCGGGCAAGCGGCTCGACGCGGCCTTCGCGCTCCATGTGTCGGCCAACCGCCTGCCGGGCGGCTGGGTCGCGTCCCGGCCCGGCACCGTCATGACGGCATCCGACGTCCTGCGGGTGACGGTGCGGGGCGAAGGCGGGCACGGTTCGGCCCCGCACCACACCAAGGACCCGGTGCCCGCGGTCTGCGAGATGGTGACCGCGCTGCAGAACTGGGTGACGCGTACCTTCGACATCTTCGACCCGGTGGTGGTGACCGTCGGACGCTTGCACGCAGGTACGCAGCACAACGTCATCCCGGACACGGCCGAGTTCGAGGCGACCGTACGCAGCTACTCGGAAGCCAACCACGAGCGGCTGGCCCAGGGGCTGCCGCGCCTGGTGCGCGGGATCGCGGCCGCGCACGGCCTGGAGGCGGACGTGGAGTACGAGATGCTCTACCCGGTCACGGTCAACGAGCCGGCCGCGACGGAGTTCGCCCTGGAGACGGCGCGCGACCTGTTCGGCCCGGGCGAGGTGTGGCACGCCCCCCAGCCCGCGAGCGGTTCGGAGGACTTCTCCCTGGTGCTGAACAAGGTGCCCGGCGCGATGCTGCTGGTCGGCGCGGCGCCCGAGGGCGTGGACGTGGAAAAGGCGCCGCAGAACCATTCCCCGCGGGCCATGTTCGACGACCGGGTGCTCCACCGCCAGGCGGCGCTGCTCGCCGAGCTCGCGGAGCGGCGGCTCGCCGCCGGGGCGTCCGCGTGAGGGCGCCGCGCGGGACGGAGGAGGCGGCGGCGCCCCGGGTCACCGCCGTCGTGGGTCTGCTGGTCGTCTTCGAGCTGGTCAGTGGCTTCCTCCAGGGATCGGGCCCGGCGCTGGTGCCCGCCGTGCAGGACTGGCAGTCCATCAGTGCGTCGCAGGCGCAGTGGTACATGGCGGTCCAGTTCCTGGCCGCCGCGGTGGGGGTGCCGGTGTTCGGGCGCCTCGGCGATCTGTACGGGCACCGTCGACTGGTCCGGATCGCGCTGGTCTGTGTCGCTGCGGGCACCGTCCTGGTGGCCCTCGCACCGAATCTGACGGTGCTGCTGGTGGGTCGTGCCCTGATGGGTCCGCTGGCGGCGCTGCTGCCACTGGAGATCGGTCTCGTGCGGGACCGGCTCGACCTCGAGGGCGCGCGGCGGGCGGTAGGGCTTCTCGTCGGCGCGCTCACCCTCGGCTCGCTCCTCGGCCACGGCCTGGCGGGCCCCCTGCTCGAACTCACCGGTGGCGTCCAGGCGACGCTCTGCGTCCTCGTCGCGATCGCGTGCGCCTGTGTGGTCCTGTCGTACTGCGCGATCCCCGAGTCCCGGACGCGAGCGCCCGGCCGGATGGACTGGACAGGAGCACTGCTGCTCGGTCTGGCGCTGCTGCTGTTCCTCGGCACGACGGCGCGCGGCCAGGCGTGGGGCTGGACCTCGCCGCTCACCCTGGGCGGCCTCGTTCTCTCCCTGTCTCTGCTCGCCTGGTGGGTCCGGCTCGAACGGGACCGGCCGCACGCCCTGGTCGACGTCCGGGCGGTGGCCCACCCCCGGTCCGCGCCGTACTACGTCTCCGGTTTCGTCTTCGGCGCCGTGATGCTGGGTGGGCAGGCAGTCGCCATCTCGTACATTGCCGCGTCGACGGCCGACGAGGGGTACGGATTCGGGCTCACGACCTGGGAGATCAGCGCGTGGGGCGCGGTGCCCCACGTCCTGGCCTTCGCCGGGGCGAGCCTCGTGGCCCGAGTGGCGGCCCGCACCGGCTACCGTCGCGTCCTGCTGCTCGCCTTCGCGCTGATGGCCGCAGGCAACGTGGGGCTGATCGCCGGCCACACCACGCTGCCGCTGTTCGCCCTGGCTTCCGCGGTTTCCGGCTTCGGCATGGGCCTGGCCATGGGCGGCCTGCCCACACTGATCGTGGAGCGCAGCACCCCGGACCGCACGGCGAGTGCGACCGCCGTCTACAACAACCTCAAGACCCTGGGCGGCAGCGTCGCGGGCGCGGGCTCGGCCGTCGTCCTCGGCTCCCTGGTCGTCAGGGACACGGACGTCCCAGCGCTCTCCGCCTATCTGACGATCTGGGGACTGGGCGCGCTGCTGTGCGTGGGCGCGCTCATACTCCACGTCCTGACCAATCGTCGGACGGATGCCTCGGGTGCGGCGAAGAACCGCCGTTCAGACACTGGTTCTGGCACAGGTTCCGTGCAGCAGTGACTGAGCGTTGCGAGCCGGGAGGCGGTTGCCTTGCTGGTTGGCTCATGCCGAGTTGCCGGGCCACGGACCGCTTGCTGTGCCCAGCGTCCAGCAGTGCGTGAATGGTGGCGTGCTTGGCGCGTGTGCGTTCGGCGAACCGGTGGCCCATCGGCCAGGGAGAACTGGACGGCTTACTTTCCGACGCGGGCTCCGGCCCAAGGCTGGCGGTCTCAGGAACGAGGGCTCGGAGGCACTGGCGGTGCTGGGCGACGGTTCGTTCGGCGGCTTCGCTCAGGTTACGCCAGAGGTCCCATCGGTCCGCGACCTGGATCGCCTGAGGCGCTCCGACTGTGGCGCCTTCTGCGAAGAAGGGCGCACGGTCCCGGCAGACGACCTCTACGCCGGGACGCTCGGCGAGCCACGCGGCCAGACTTGATGCTTCCCGGTCGGGGAGCAGGTCGATCGGGCGGCGGGTTTCGACATCGACCAGGACGGTGCCGTAGTGGCGGCCCTTGCGGGTGGCGTACTCGTCGACGCCGACTACCCGCGGCGCTGGCACCTCCGGCTCGGGAAGAGCATCGATCAGGCGCAACACCGTGCTCCGGCTGACGGCCACGCCGAGGACGGCAGCCAGCCGGGCACCGGCCCGGCCGGCCAGGGCGAGACCGACTGCGGCCAGGGTGGAACGTTGTCGCTCGGTGCGCTGGCTGTGCCTGCGGGTGAGGCCGGGTATCTGTTCCGCGAAGGTCCCGCGGGGGCACACGTTGTTCCCGCATCGGAAGCGCCGAACTCGTAACTGGAGTACGACGCGTCGTCCGGCGCTCGGCGCGTCAGCGGGAAACCGCAGGTAGGAGCTGTGAACCCGGGTCGACCAGGCTCCGCATCCCGGGCAGGCGGCGCCGACCGTGGTGCATAGCGCGTCAACACGCACTATCTCGATATCCACGTCCACCGACACCACCGCGACGTCCGCGATCGCCGGGAACAACAACTCCTTCAACCGGAGCACGACCTCTTCCACGGTCCGGACTGTCAGCCCAGCAGTACTGACCAACGCCTATTTTCGGGCGACTTCGCAAGCCGCCCAGGGATGCTCAGCTGTCACTCACCGTGGCCCCTGCACGAAAGCTGAGCCAGAACCGCTTGAAGTGAACAAAGCCAGCTCCCGCACCGCCTACATGCTGCACGACGACGGATCCTGGGCCCGCGCCACAGCAGGAGGCCCCCGCGAACAACCGCCGCGACTATCAGCACGGCACCCGCCTGGCCGCCCTGGCAGATCCGCAACGGACCCGGTGGCTGTCCATACCCACCCGCCTTCCTCACGGCCGCCACACCCTCATACGGGACGCTCTGATCGCCGATCTCATCTGGCCAGGCGCCGGCACCGCTGCAGTCGGCGATGCCTTCGTGCCGGGTGCGCGACGCAGGCCAGCCAGGTAACGGTCAACAGATGTCGGTGGTCGCGCGGTTGAGCGGAGCAGGGGTCAGGGTGCGGCAGGCTGCGAGGCGCACGGATCAGGGGCGAGGGTGATGTTCATCCACGGCACGGCTTCCTCGCGGAAGGAGTGCCCAACGGGATCGGTGCCGCTGCGGTCGTCGAGGCTGAAGCCGGTCACCATGACCGTGTCCGAGCCGTTGGCGACGGAGACGAGATGGGTCCCGCAGCGTGGGCAGAAGCCCCGCTTGAGGGTGGGGTAGGTCGCGAACCAGGTGGGTTCACCGCTGGGACCGGTCCACTTCAGTCCGTTCTTGTGGAAGCCGACCCAGAGCACGGCGGGGCCGCCGGAGATGCGGGTTTCATGTTCACAGGAACACAGTTCCCTGTTAAGTGCAAGTGTTCACCTCCTGTGCCTCCTCGGCATGGTGGCGCGTGGTGGTGGCTGTGGAAGGGATGGGACGGCCACCCAACGGTCTGGACTAGCGGGTTCCTGTCAGGTCGACTGTGCCTTGTTCACCGGCGTGATGTAGGCCGCTTCGATGAAATTGATGAACCTGTTCGCGTTCCCGTTGCGGAGCATGTTTCCGATGGAGAGGAACATGTGGCGGGCGGCTCTCAATTCATCACTGATGGCCCGGTGCTTCACTCACTCAGCTTCGTAGCCGCCCGGAATTCTCAAAGTCCTGGGTTGTGGTCTCACGTTTTCGTCTCGGCAGGCGTCGACGGCCAGAATTCCTCTAGGAAGTAGCCCAACTCCTTTCTGGAGTCGCTCCGGTTGAGCATCCCCTGGACTGTCTTGGACCGCCGCACGGCGCTCGCAGCGTTCTCCGTCGTCCTGGCTGAGCATGTCCCCCGGCGGGCCCCGGCCCGGGAGTTCGCGCCCTGCTCGCGAGCGAGAACGGGATGCCGGCCGGGGCCATCGAGGGAGCAGGTGACGTTGCCGACCAGTGGACGGGCGGTCAACCGGCCGTACTGTGCTCGGTCTCTGGCACCGGGCGCAGCCAGTGCACGGCGTTGTCACGGAAGGACGCGTGGATCGGCACGAGGTCTGGGCCACTGGTGTCGTCGAGGGCGGTGACGTTGATGCCAATCTCCGGGATGTCGCTGTCGATCGCCGCGACGCGGCTGCCACAGGTCGGGCAGAAGCCGCGCTTCGCCTCGCATTCGAAGGTCTCGTACCAGGTCGGCTCGCTCTCTCCGGTCCAGGTGACCGTCTCGAATCCCACCCACCACATCAAGGGGGCACCGCCGAGCTTCTGGCAGTGCCCACATGCACAAGTGTGGGCAAAAACTGCCGGCCCTCGGGTGGTGAAGCGGATGTGGCCGCACAGGCAGCCGCCGGTACGTTCCCCGGCTGTTTCGGCTACCGGGGCGTCGGCGGGGGTGGCGTTCATCAGGTGATCTCCCGGGCAAAATAGGCAAGTTGGGCCCATCAGTGTGCCATCGCTTCCATGATCGCCAGGACGCCGTTGGAGGCTCTGGCGTGGCCCCGGCGTGCGCCGATTGCGGAGGGCGTCACGGGCCGGGCGACGAACCCGCGGCTCAGGGGCGTCCGAGGGCGCGGACGGTCCATCCCGCGTCGCGCCAGGTGCCAGCGTTCAGGGTGCCGCGGCCGTCGATGACGCGCGGGGTGGTGGTTCGGTGGCGAGGCGGCGCGGGTCGATGTGGGGAGAACCGCGGCCACTCGGTGAGGTGCAGCAGCAAGGGCTACCGGGGGCTTCGATGCCGCGCGCTCGTCTTCCTCGCAACAACCGTCCTCAACGAGTTCCTCCTCACCCCGGAGGAGAGCGGCCCAGTCTGGCGCGCATGCTGATCGCGATCGGCTCCTCGCTGCTGTTCTCGTTGCACACGTCGACTACTGATCCGCCGGGACCTGCGGCTCACGGTGACGGCCGTCGCAGCAGGGCCCAGGTTCCCCAGCCGGCTTCGGCTTCTCTTGCCGTCCAGCGTCCAGGTAGAGCCGCCTTGACATCTTCGGCCGACAGGTACAGCGGGCCGTCTTGGCCGAGCTGGTTGATCCACAGGAGCACGCCCCCCGGGGCCAGGACCCGGGCGGTTTCGGTGGGGGAACAGCAGCATGTCGATGGCGGCGACGGCGGCGATGGACGCGTCGGCCACGGGCAGGGCGCTGGCGTCGCCGCGTACGCGGGCCGGGGATCGGCCCGTGGCCTGGTGGAGCATCTGCTCGGACAGGTCGAGGCTGAGTACGGACGTGAAGGCGGTCGCGAGCTTGGGTGCTGTCCCAGTCTGCGGCGAGCTGGTCGAAGAGTCCGCCGAGAAAGCCGGCTTCTGCGGCGGTCCAGGCGCGCCGGCCGGAAGCCAGGTCGCGGGCGAAGGCCCGGAAGGCGTTCGCCGTTCCCTCGGGCGGGAGCGGCTTGTCCTCCGGGCTGGGCAGGATCCGGGGCAATGTGGCAATCACGGGTGCCAGTTGAGCACGGCGGGGGCGCGGGCGGAACGGCCCGGGGACGGAGCGCCGGCTCCACCCCTGGGTGGAGCCGGCGGTGGCGGTCAGCGGTGGTGGCCTTCGTGCTGCTCCCCGGGGTGGTGTGCTGAGTGGTCGTGTTCGGCGGTGGGGGATCCGCCCATCATGCGGAGCATCGCCCTGCCGCCGGTGTGGAAGAACCGCACCAGGAGGGCGGCTGCCAGCAGGAGGAAGACGATGTTGAGCCAGGTGGTGTAGTTCCAGGTGATGCCTTCCGTGGGGATCTTCGCGTCGGCTTGGTCGGGGATGAGGCCCAGGCCGCCGAAGGTGAACTCGACGATGTACCCGGCGATGACGGTGGCGAGGTAGAACGTGCCGAGCAGGAAGAGGGCCATCCTCGCGCCGTAGTACTTCCGGTAGATGTTCAGGATCGGCAGGATCAGCAGGTCGGCGAAGATGAACGCGACGACGCCGCCGAAGCTGATGCCGCCCTTCCACAGCACCACCGCGAGCGGCACGTTGCCGATCGAGCAGACGAACGAGGCGATGGCGACCAGCGGGCCGATGATCGGACCCCACAGTTTGGAAGCCAGCGGGTGGCCGTCGAAGAAGAAGGTGCGCCAGAAGGAGTCGGGCACCCAGGCGGCGATGGCGCCGGCGATGAGCAGGCCGATGACCAGGTCGCGCAGGATCGCGGCCCACTCCATGACGAAGACGTGGCTTGTGGAGGTGAAGCCCTCGCGCGACAGCAGCCGCCGGGCGAAAGAGCCTTCCCGCTGGACGGACATGTCCATCGCGGCGTGTCCCTCCATGGAGCCGGCCAGCCCGCGTTCGGACTGCTCGCGGGCTTCGCGCAGGAGCTTGTCGCGCAGGAACAGCCGGAAGAGCACTGCCAGGACGACGATCATGATTGGGCCGCCGACGAACTCCGCCGCGGTGAACTGCCATCCCATCAGCAGCGCCAGGATGACGCCGAGTTCGACGACGAGGTTGGTGGAGGCGATCTCGAAGGCCATCGCGGCGGTGAAGTTCGCGGCCTTGCGGAACAGCGAGCGGGCCAGCGCCACCGCGGCGTACGAGCACGAGGAGGACGCCGCGCCGAGGCCGGCGGCGATCGCCAGGGTGCGGGGCCGGTCGTCGCCGAGCAGGGAGACGACGGTGGATTTGCGGACGACGGCCTGGACGACCGCGGACAGGGCGAAGCCCAGGATCAGGGCCCAGGTGATTTCCCAGGTCATGGAACCGGCGATCGACAGTGCGTGTAGTACGGCGTGGATCATCCCTGAAGCCTTCCGAGAAGAGCACGGCATGGGGCCCATCGACACGTCGCACCTGTACGGCACGGCGCCGGGCGAGAGGGTCGGGAAGGGCGGGGCGCCACCCGGTGGGTGGCGCCCCGCTGGGGTTCAGCCGACGTTGAGGGTCAGGGCCGCGGTGTGGAGATTGCCGCCGGTCTGGAACTGCAGGAACAGCTGCCAGTTCCCCGAGGTCGGCAGCTCCGCGTTGAAGGACAGTTCCGGTCCGCCGTGGTCTCCGTTGACCTTGGTGGTCGGGTGCAGGTGCGCGAACGCGGTGTCGCCCTCGTGGAGGGCGGTCAGGTGCGCGTACGTGTCGAGGTAGGGCTGGAGATCGGTGACGGGCTTGCCGTCCTTGGTGACGGTGACCGTCAGCGGGTGCGCCATCTTGGCCATCGGCTCGCCCTTGACGGTGACGGTGTAGCCGTCGACCTCGGCGGTCTTGGCGGCGGCCGGCAGCGGGGTCTTCGTCGCCGTGCCCGGGACGGAGACGGTGCGGGACAGGACGAACGCGGTGTCCTTGCCGGCTCCGCTGTCGGGGGTGAAGGAGGTGAACATGCGCCACGCTCCGGGCGCGAGCGTGTCCAGGTCGGCGGTCCAGGTGCCGTCGGCGGCCATGGTCGGGTGGATGTGCTGGAAGCCGGTCAGGTCGGAGCGGATGGCGTAGAAGTGCATCCGCTTGGTCTGGTCGACGGCGAAGCCGGTGACCGGCTTGCCGTCCGGGCCGGTGACGGTGAACCGGTAAGCGGCCGGCTTTCCGGCCGTCAGGGTCGTGTCCGTGCTGGTGAGGCGGTAGCCGTCCTTGGTGTCGGACAGGCCGTTGCCGGCAGCCATGTGGTCCATGCCGGGCATGTCGCCCATGGACGGGGATGCCGTCGCCGAGGCGGACTCTGTACGACCACCACGTCGCCGAACTCCTCGACCAGGCACTCTTCCACGTCGAGCACCTCCGTCTGGGGCTACGGGACACGCCGGGCACGGAGCCATCAGCCGCGACGAAGTAGCGCGGACCCCTCAGCACCCTGCGTCTGGCCTTCAGCATCGGCATTCACGATGGAGAGTGAAGAGGCGCTCTATTCTCTAATCGCCGGACGGGCGGAGCGGGATGACGTTGTCGGGGACGGGCTGGTCTTGGCCATCGGGTTGCCGGAGGATGAGAACGGCTGCCGCGAGGGCCATTTGCTCCGCTCGATGCCGGGACTGGGCCTCAGCGGCCCGGGAGTCCTTGAGAGCTCCCTTCAGGCGGACCACCTCTTTGCGAAGCCGCCTTTCGACCTCCGGCGTCTGGTGCGTTTCCGTACGCACCCGCGCGTAGAACTCCTCCTTGAGGTCGGCGTGGCGCTTTTGCAGCGCCATGCGGTGGACACCGGCCTCGGCGGCGAGCGCGACCACTGTGAGGCTGCCGTTGGAGCAGGTGGGCTGGCCGGCCAGGAGGCGGTCCATGGCCGAGCGGATGCGGGAACGCTCGTCCTCGTCTTGCTGGTTCATGCGATGGCCTCCTCGACGGACTGGGCGGCAGAGTCGTGGGCGTCGGCGAGAGCGCGGAACCGGGCGGCGGTCAGGCGAAGCCGGTCGCCCAGGGGCTGGGGCATCAGGGCTGCCCTCGCATCGAGACGATCAGCGTGCTCTCGCGCCGCCTGCGCGTGACTGTCGGTGCGGACCGCGTTGCCGCAGCCGAGCTCGCAGGCGAACTGGTTGGGTGCCGTCGCCCCGGGATCCGGGTCGCACAGGGCGGTGTCGCGCTTGAAGGCGCAGATGAGGAACGCGTCCGGGTTGTCGAAGAGTATGAGGCCGTCGCGCGCGAGGAACTTGGCGGCGGCCTTCGGGGTGGTCAAGGCGCCTTCGAAGCTGGGGATCGAGGTTGCTCCGATGAGAGCCCGTCGAGCGGCGGGACCGGAGATCTTCTCGCCGGCCGCCGCGGCGTCGCGCAGCCGCGCTGCGGTCTGCGCGGCGGCGAGAGCGGTCTCGACGTCGAGCTCCCCGTGGAACCCCCGACGACCGCGGTTGCCGTAGCCGGTGGAGGTGCGGGCGTCCAGGGCGGTGCGCATGTGTCCGTACTGGATGGCGAGGGCGACCAGACCGCCGGGGCGGCGGGCGATATGCCAAGCCAAAGTTCTGCGCAGACGGCTCAAGCCAAGGTTGCCGTGCGGGTCCTCCGGCACCATCTGGGCGGGCAGGCCCTGGGCGGTGGCCTCCTGGTTCATCCACGACACGAGATTCTCGACGCGGCGGCCCAGGCTGGCGCGCTTCAGCGCACCGTGGTGCTTGCGCTGGGAGACGACATCGTGGTGGGTGGAGCTGAACAGGAGCTCGCCCTTGGGGACGATGCGTTCCAGGACCCGGATGGCGTTGACGACGGGGGTGATCGCGACCCAGGGGACGGCCCGCTCCTCACCAGCGGAGACGTGGTGGCCGTCGGAGTCGCGGACGTTCTTGTAGTGGTGGGCTCGGATCAGATGCCGCGGCATGGAGCCGTCCTCGTGGGGTTCCGGATCGGGGCAGCAGCCGGACCGCAGCGATTGAGCCTCCTGGGGGCGCATCCCGGTCAAATACAAGATCACGATGGCGGCGGCCGTGGCCAGGTGACGCACCAGGATCGGCGTCTCCTCATAGTCCATGAACTCGCGCCAGGGCCGCCCCTCGATCCGACCCATCACCGGCACCTGCATCGGGCTGGGGCCGGGCCGCCGGGCGGCGAGCGCACGGAGCCCGCGCCGAGTAACGAATGCGTGGACCTGGTTCCAGCTGGCTCCCGTGACCGCGGCGACGTAGTGGTGGGCCAGGGTGATGCCGTGCTTTCGGCTCACGGTGGCAGGTAGGAGAGCCCCGGAAGCGAGCAGCGGCTGAAGGTAGCTTTTGACGGCCGCGAGGCCCACTCGGGTGCTCGGGGTGGCCTTCACACGGGCGTGCATGCGGCGGCGCTCGGCCCAGGCGGCCAGGATGTCGTCGGAGAAGTCCTCGACCAGGCGGATCGACCACGTCAGCAAGGGACCGATCACCGTCGGGTCCAGTGGCTCCGTTTTGTTCTCCCCGCCCGCCTCCCCCTTCGCGGCCGGCAGGTAGTCGTCGATGCCCTCGCTCTCCCAGGGCGGCTGCGTAATACCGCAGGGGCTGACGGACAGCTGGTCGAAGGCCCACAGGTCCGAGAGCCAGCGCAGAACCGTCAGGGCATGATCGCGAGTGCAGCCGCTGGTGCGCGCGGCGGCGTACGCCTTCCAATCCTCCACGGTGCAGTCGCTGAGCTGGGACACGCCTTGCCGGTCGAGCCAGCGCGCGAACTTCAACCACTGCAGGATGTTGTCGCGCATGCTGATCACGCCGTCGCGTCCCCGGTTCTGAAAGCCCCGTTCCTGCACGTAGGTGGGGCGTAGCTCGCCGTTGATCAGGACCCAGATGAGGCGCCTGAACTCGGTTCGCAGGGAGGCGGGGCACCTCTTCAAATTGATCTTGTGGACGCTGTCCCCGGGATTGTCGGTCAGCGGTCCCATCGACCAGACGTCTTCGCTGTAGGGGGAGTTGGGGTGGGTGTTGCCGGCGCTGATCCACCGGTCCAGGACCACCGGGCTCTCCAGCCCCGGGAGGGGAAGGATGTAGGGATCGGCCTCGAGGGTCAGGGCTGTCGTCACGGGGCGAGGTCTCCCTTGAGTAGGTGGTCGACGATCATTTGGTCGCGGTCGGTGATCCGGGCCAGAGCGGCGTCCCAGGTGTTCTCGTTGACCTTTATCCGCAGGTCATCGAGTCGCTGGAGATGTTCGTCCCATCGCTTGCGCCAGAGTTTCTCCGGCCAGCTGGAGCGGAGCGATATCAACTGGCGGCGTAGGAGCGCGAGACGCGGGTGGTGGCCGGTGTGGACCCGGGAGTTCTCGCAGGACAGGCAGAGTAGGAAGTCGGCGCCGCAGCCGCCGCTTGGATTTGGCCAGGGGCTGGTCTCCTCGTCCGAGCAGTCCGCGGTCGCGGTCTCCAGGTGGGTCGCGTCGGCCGCGTTCGCGAGGCGCCCCTTGAAGGTGTAGTCGCGGGCCTGTTCGAGGGCTTCCTCGGCGCCGGCCGCAATCACGTCCACAGCGGCTTGCTGGACGTTCTCGTCGGGCAGGACGTAGACGCTCTCGTGGGTGCCACGTTTGTGCTGCAGCGGCTTGCCCGTTGTGGTGACGGTGGTCCTGCGGGCGCGTTGGAAGGGCGAGCCGATCTTGTGAGAGCTCGCCCATACTCGTGCATCGGCCTTGGACACCCCGAAGCACAGCGGGCCGACGTTCCGGGGCCGGTCCAGATTGGAGTCCACGTCGGTACGACGCCGGTTGCGGGCGACCATCAGAAGGTCGTGTCCCGGTGACAGCGTGGCGGCCAAGGTTCGCCCGGGCTCCGTGGCTTCCAGGGCCTGGGTGATGAGTCGGCCCGGCGAGTCCGCACCGGAGTCGGTGTAGTTCTCCGTGTCGAACCAGCGCCCCTCGCCCGAGCGGCGCTTCTCCACCAGGACCTCGTAGGTGACCGTGGCGATCTCTCCCGCGGACGGGGTCGTGACGGGCACGTGCAGACGGTCGAAGACCGACAGATTCCAGCCGTAGCGGTCCGTCATCATCACGGCCAGGGCCGTCAGTTCCGACCGGCTCAGGAACAGCCGGCCCGTCGTCTTCCCGCGGTTCTTTCCGCGCAGCAGCCCTTCGGCTCGGGTGTAGACCTTCCCGCTTTTGTCCGGGTATCCGGGCAGTTCGCCCGTGGCGGCGATGTGTTCGAGGGTCGCCCCGATCCTCCAGTCACGGCTGTCCGGGTCCAGTGCACCCGCCCGGTAGCGGGCGAGCCACGTGGTGTTCTCCCGGATCCGCAGCAGCGCGGCCCGGAACTGCCGTTCGGCGGCCAGCAGCACCTGGTCGCGCTCCGACGGCCGGTAGGACTGCTTGGACGGCTTGCCCTTCTTCGGAACGGGGCGGGCCAGTTCCTCCGCAGCCAGGCCCTGCGACAGCCGCGGCTCGCGTTTCAACAGCGTACGTATCTTGCCCAGGGCCTCGCGCCCGCCGGGCGTGTCCTTGTGGTTGTTGCGCCAGAGCCGGAGCGTGGCGGAGGTGAGGTCGCCCAGGTCCTCGGCCGGCTGGCCCTGGTCCTTGAGGAACCGGGCGAAGACCTCGATGGATCGCCAATATGACTCACCGCTCGCGTGGCTGTTCCACCCCATGGACTGCGCGGCGAACGCTCGCGCAAGGGAGCAGCGCATCGGCTGCGGCACGGCGATCGCGGCGAAATCGAAGACGCGCTCGAAGCCTTCCTTATTCACCACGGTGGCCTGCAGTCCGTCGGCGGCTATTCGCTCGGTTGCCTGGAAGTCCGGCGGCGGCAGGACGGCTTTGCGTCCCCGCCCGCTCACGATGCCGCCGCGATGGGCAGGGCGTCGACCAGCAGCTCAATGTCCTGGATCCCGGAGGTTTCCCGGGCCAGCTGGGCGAACAGGCCGTTCAGATCCTTCGTCCGGTCCGTCTCACCGTGCTCGTCCTCGTTGTCGAAGGCGAGGATCGACTCCAGCTGCATGTGCATGACCGGGTTGAGGTAGTGCTCCTTCGTCGTTTCGACGTCCCGGTGCCCCAACAAGGTCTTCACCAGCCACCACGGGTCGCCGTAGAGCTGAGCGAAGTCGCGTCGGTCCGCCACGGTCAGCCCGTACTTCTTGTCCATGAGCTCGTTCAGCACGATCAGCATGTAGAGCGCCATGGAGTGGCGCGCGGCATGCGGGCTCGCGTACGGAGCTTTCCCCCGTACCGCAGCCGACCTCAGCGGGCGCGGGATCTCTCGCTCCTCCGGCGTCAACAGAGCTTCCTCGCACCGCTGATTGGCCTGCCAGAACACCGTGTTCCATCGGTCCGGCAACATCGGCATGCCCTGCTCGGTCAACCACAGCCACGCCGGCTCCGGCCCGTGCGCCCCCTCGACGAACAGCCACTGCCGCTCGCGCCAGTCCATCAGGCTCAACTCTCGCCGGCCTGCCACCCCGGCCCGGTCCACCCAGTGCACGACCGGAGCCCGGCCGTGCGTCACCTTCGTGACCAGACGCATCAGCGACAGCTTCTCGTAACGGCCCTCCTGCTGGGCACGCTGGATAGCCCACGTCCGCTCGGACTCGCTGTAGGCACCGAGCTGGCGCACCGACTCGACCGAGGTGTAGTACGTGCGGTCACGCTTCGACCGCGACAGCGCGCTGGCCACCTGGCCATGGCAGTAACGTCCAGACCGAAGGCGCCGGGTCGGCACCTCGAACGTCAGCATCGCCCCGGCTTCCTGCCGCCGCAGGCCCGAGCTAAGCGCCAGCCCAACGAACGAGGCGTTCCGCAGTTCGGTTCTGCCGTCCCAACCGGGCAACGGTGCCCCATCGCGGCCAAGTCCTCGCAGCCCCAGGTCCTGCCACAGACCCCAGGTCCGCGGCGTCAGCCACGACACCCGAGAGCTACGCGCACTTGCCTCACGGTCCGCGCGACGCCCCACGTCCAACGGGAGAGGACTCACCTTCGCCCATTTGTAGAGCTGGGTCAGCGCAGCTGCCTCCCGATTCCACTTCGCACCGCCGACTCGCTGCGGATTCAACGGCGAATCGACGCGCCATTCCTTGTACGCCCGCAAATCCGTGTCGGTCGCCGCCCGCCAGTGAACTCCCCCGCCGCCAAAGCCACGACAGCAGCAGCCGGATATCCGTCGCGTAATTCCGACGCGATTCTCTCTCAAGGTCGCGGAAATCGGGCCAGAGAGCGAACTGCAGCAATTCTGCGTCCACGACGAAATCAGGCCGTACAAAGACCGGATCGCCCGGGCGAAGTCCCACCGCGTCCAAGGCGGTTGGCAGGTCGCGGACCCCCAGCACCCCCTCCTTCGGCAGCGGCCCCCACCGATCCGGATCCGGCACGAACACCAGCCACCACTCGTCCATCTGCCACCCCTACGAGTCCCTTGAACTTACTCAATCATCAGGGAAGCAGGTGTGCGGGTCGTCCGGCGTGCCGAGCACCTCGTATGCGATGTCACCGCACTGGCAGTGTCCCGTGCGGCGCTCCAGTTCCAGCCCTGCCGCCGCGGCACCCGGAGCGGGCGCGGGCCGGACCGGAAGAGCTGCAGGTGGCAGAGCGGGGTCATCAGAGGCGGGCGTTGTCGTGCGGAGCAAGGGGTTCATGGGTTCCTCGGGAAGGTGGGGGAGAGCGGAAGCGGACGGACTACCGGGTGATGGGGTCGGTGAGTTCGGTGACGGGCTGGCGGGTGGCCCGGGGGAGCCCGAGTTGTCGGCGGGCCTGGTGGACCGCGGCGAGTTGGTGTGCGGTGGCCGCCCCCCAGTCGAAGAGTTCGGCGGCTTGTTCGGGAGTGGCCAGGATGCGGGTGTGGGTGTGGGTGTGGCCGGTGGCGGGGTCGGGCTGGGCGGGACCGATTTCGGTGAGTGCGGCGGCGTAGCGCAGGTATCCGCGCTGGGCGGCGGGGTCGGTGACGTGTCCCAGGAGCAGCGGGTTGATGATCCTGGCGGCTGCTTCATCTTCGGTTTCGCGGCGCAGGGTGGCTACAGCGTCGTCGTGGTCCTGCTCCTCGGGTGCGCCGCCGGGCAGGATGGCGACTGCGGTGTCGGGTTCGAGGAGGACCAGGACGCGTCCGTCCGGCGCGAACAGCCAGCCCCACACCTGCGTGACGGTGAGGTCGTGCGGGGCCGGTCCGGGGTGCCAGGTGTAGCGGTAGAACGGGCGGGCGGTCCGCAAGACGCCGAGGCGGTCCAAGACCCCGGGGGCGATGGGTTGGCCGTTCTCAAGGAGTGCCGTGCCGGCGGAGTTGATCCGGGCCCGCAGCGCGGACAGGGCGCGTCGGGCGTCGGCCGGGGAGAGCAGCTCGGGCAGCCGTGCGGGTTCGACGAACTCGACCGCGGTGATCTCGCTGGGCGGTAGACGGATTTCTCCAATCCGGTCGTCGTCCCAGACTCCGCCGTCGAAGACATGGAGGAGCTCGCCGGGGAAGCGCATGTCGGCGGGCGCGTCGATACTGTCGGCGCTGCCCCAGTCCACGGCCAGTCCGCGGTCGACGGTCATGGTGACGCCGAGTTCTTCGCGCAGTTCCCGCGCGGCGCCCTGGGCAGGGGACTCGTTCTCGTCGACGGCGCCGCCCGGCAAAGCGGGCGGGTTCGCGAATTTCTGGCCGCTCAGTCGCGCGAACCCGCGCGTTAGGCCGTGTATCGAAAGTGGATCTTGGACTGTGAATGATCACGGTTCATGGGGCGGGGAGATCTCACGGACGAGCAGTGGGCGGTGCTGGAGCCGCTGCTACCGAAGGGCACGAAGGCAGGTCGGCCGCCTGTCTGGCCCCGGCGGCAGTTGATCGACGGCATACGGTTCCGGGTCCGGACCGGTGTCCCGTGGCGGGACGTCCCCGTCGAGTACGGGCCGTGGGGCCGGGTCTATGACCTGTTCCGCCGATGGCAGCGGAACGGCACCTGGCACCGGATCCTCAGCCGACTCCAGGCCCTGGCGGAGGCGAAGGGGGCGATCACGTGGGACCTGAGCGTCGACTCCACGGTCTGCCGCGCCCACCAGCATGCGGCCGGGGCCCGCAAGCAGGGCGACCGGCAGAAGGAACCACCGGGCGGCATCTTCACCGAGCTCCCTGATCACGGGCTGGGACGCTCGCGCGGCGGGTTCACCACCAAGCTGCACCTGGCGGTTGAGCAGGGCCAGAAGCCCATGGCGATCGTGATCACGGCAGGACAGCGCGGGGACTCGCCGCAGTTCGAACCCGTGCTGGACAAGGTCCGCGTGCCCCGCATCGGACCAGGCCGGCCACGCGTCCGGCCCGATCGCGTGCGGGCCGACAAGGCGTACGCCTCCCGCAAGAACCGTGCCTACCTGCGCCGCCGCGGGATCCGCTGCACCATCCCGGACAAGGCCGACCATGCCCGCAACCGTCGGAAGCTCGGCTCTCGCGGCGGCCGACCGCCGCGCTTCGACCCGGTTGACTACCGCGAACGCCACGCGGTCGAGTGCGGGATCAACCGGCTCAAGAGACACCGCGCCGTCGCCACGCGGTACGACAAACTCGCGGTCCGCTACGAGGCGACTGTCCTCGTCGCTGCCATCAACGAGTGGCTGTGAACCTCGGCCGTCATACGGCGGGATCCACGTTCCACGTCTCCGGCAGATTGCTGCCGCAGAAGACGCAGACGAAGTCGTCCTCGCGCACGATGTTGTGTTCCTGGCAGTCGGGGCACCGCCGGAACACCACTTCGTGGGTGAAGCCGGAGGGTCGTTCGAGCCCTACGTCGTCCAGAGCACGAGCGACTTCCGACCAGGAGCCGATGTCGGGGCAATAGCCGGTGGACTGGTTGCTGATCTCGCTCACGGCCCACTGGTCGGCCTCGCGCACGAAACCGATCTCGCCGGCACTCAGAACCATGTCTCCGCCGGCACAGGCCACGTGCTCGCTCCGACGTGGCGCCAGCCGAAGCGCACCGTCCGTGCCGACCACGAAGGTGAACGGCTCGGCCAGCTCCGCCGCCGATCGCCCAGCGATCCAATCGCCGAATTCAGCTGTCGAGCTGATCCGGCACCCGCCGCTGCCAGGCCGGACGGCATCCTCCAGATCGACCGGTCCGACGTATCGATAACTCCGCCCCCGCGCACTCACATCAGCCAACCTAGAGCACTTCCGACACACGCCCTAGGCGGTGTCTTCAAATGATCACCGCTGGTGGATCATGGTTGCGTGATACGTCGTCATGAGCTGTCTGATGCCGAGTGGGAGTTCGTCCGGCCGTTGCTTCCCGTGTCGTTGCGGGGGCGGAAGCGGCTGGACGATCGCAGGGTGTTGAACGGGATCGTGTGGAAGTTCCGGACCGGGACGGCCTGGCGGGATGTGCCCGAGTGTTATGGGCCGTGGGCCACGCTCCACACGCGTTTTCGCAGGTGGGCGGCGGACGGGACGTTCGACCGGATGCTGCGGGCCGCGCAGGCGAAGGCGGACGCGGCGGGCGACATCGAGTGGCTGGTGTCGGTGGACTCCACGGTCGTCCGCGCCCATCAGCACGCGGCCGGGGCCCGAAAAAGGGGCTCCGCGACCCGGCCCTCGGCCGGTCCCGAGGCGGCCTGACCAGCAAGATCCACCTGGCCTGCGACGGGCGGGGCCGTCCGCTCGGCTTCGTCGTCACGGGCGGCAACACCAACGACTGCACCCGGTTCACCGCGGTGATGGAGGCGATCCGGGTGCCCCGGATCGGTCCGGGACGGCCCCGGGTCCGGCCCGATCACGTGCTGGGAGACAAGGGCTACAGCTCGAAGGCGATCCGTGCCTGGCTCCGCCGCCGCGGGATCCCGCACACGATTCCCGAGCGGGCCGACCAGGTCCGCAACCGGGCCCGGCGAGGCAGCCGCGGAGGCCGCCCGCCGGCCTTCGACCGCGAGGCATACAAGCACCGCAACGTCGTGGAACGCTGCTTCAACCGCCTGAAGCAGTGGCGGGGCATCGCCACCCGATACGACAAGACCGCCCAGTCCTACGAAGCAGCTGTCACCCTCGCCTCACTCCTGATGTGGGCGTGACATTTGACGACAGGGCCTAGTCGGCAGCAGGGCGCTCTGCACCGACGAGTTCAGAGACACCCGCCTGTCATCCGGCCTTGGGGAGTATCGCTGTGGCGGGTAGCGGTTGGGTGTTCAGTTTGCTGAACGGCCCGTACGGAGCCGTGTGAGGCTGGCAGGCTGTGGCGGGTGAGGGGTGACTGGCTGGGGAAGTTCCGGCGGGAGCGGCGGGTGCTGGCGCGGGTGCGGCGGGCCACGTGGCGGTTGGATCAGGCGGAGCAGGAACGGCTCTGGGCGCTTGTTGCGGCGCGGGCCGAGGGTGTGTCGGTGCGGAAGGCCGCGGAGGCGGCGGGTCTGTCGCCGACCCGGGTGCATCAGCTCACCCGGGATGCTGCGGTGGATGTGCTGGATGCCGAACTGGGGGAACTGCGGGCGGCGGGCTGGCCCGCCGGAGGACCTGGATGCCGGTGACGACACGGAGCTGGTGGGGCGGGCGGCTGTGGCGGGGCGACTGGTGGACGAGGCCGGCTGGATCCTCCAGTGCGCGCAGTGGGTCGAGCCCCTTCAACAGGAGAGCTTCCCGCCGGTGGTGAACCTGCGGCCCGAAGCCGATTTTCCCGACCGACACGCGGTGGTCGTGGATCTGGCGAGGGTGGCGGCCGTGCTGCGGCGTGTCGCGTTCGACGTCGAAGAACTGGCCCGCGCCCGCGCGGTCGAGGACCTTGATGCGGCGCGTGTCCGGGACGAGCCGAGCGGAGCGGCGCCGGCGACTGGCCGAGCCGGACCTCGGTTACGCCGAGTTCTGCGCCCGGACCGGCACGCCCGCGCAGTCCATCCGCCAGGGCGCGGATGCCTGGACCGCCTACCAGGCCGAGCGCCACCGCCGCGGCGAGACAGACGAGAACCCGTACACCGCCTACAACCCGTTCCGCCCTGGGCGCGACTGACCCCGCACCTCCGTCCCGCCCCGCTGCTATCTGCTCGGGCAGCAACCCGGCACTCTTCCCTCCTGGAGCCGTCACCCCATGAGTACCCCGCCCGCACCGTCCTGGCTGCACTGCGCCCACGGCGCCCACCCCACCGATCCAGTCGGCTGCCGCGGCATCTGGGTCCCTGGTCACACCACCTGCCTCGCCCACCTGACCGACACCGCCCGCGACACCTACCTGGCCGGCCTGGCCCCCGGCGCTGACATCGACCACCGCGGCACCCCCTTCACCGAAGATCTCCTCAACCGCCTCCTCGACGCCGTCCGCGACCCCACCACCGCATACCCCCACCTCGGCGACGCCTGGTTTGACGGGGCGCAGTTCTCCGGCGCCGCAGGGTTCAACGGGGCGCAGTTCTCCGGCGCCGCAGGGTTCAACGGGGCGCAGTTCTCCGGCGCCGCAGGGTTCAACGGCGCGCAGTTCTCCGGCGCCGCAGGGTTCGACGGCGCGCAGTTCTCCGGCGACATCTGGTTCGGCAGGGCGCGGTTCTCCGGCCACGCCAGGTTCGGCGGGGCGCGGTTCTCCGGCGACGCCGGATTCAGCTCGGCGCAGTTCTCCGACGACGCCTGGTTCGGCAGGGCGCGGTTCTCCGGCGATGCTTGGTTCGGCGGGGCGCGGTTCTCCGGCGACGCCGTGTTCAAGCGGGCGCAGTTCTCGGGCGACGCCGGGTTTATAGCGGCGCGGTTCTCCGGCGACGCCGAGTTCAGCGAGGTGCAGTTCTCCGGCGACGCCAAGTTCAGAAGGACCCAGTTCTCCGGCGACGTCTGGTTCAGCGACGCGCAGTTCTTGGTGGCTTCCTGGTGGGGGCCGGTGGTGTGCGGGGGGACCGTGGATTTGTCGGGAGCGATGTTCGGGGCGCCGGTGACGCTGGAGGTAGCGGCGAGGCAGGTGCGGTGTACGCGTGCCCGTTGGCAGTCGACCGCAGCCGTCCGGGTTCGCCATGCTTCCGTGGATCTTGGGCATGCGGTGCTGGAGGCCCCGCTCGCCGTCACCGCTCACCCCACCCCGTTCACCACCGCAGGTGGCACGGTTGCGGATGAGAGCACGCTGTCGGGCAGCGGGGCGGTGCGGGTGGTGTCGGTGCAGGGCGTGGACGCCGCGCATCTGGTCCTGACCGACACCGACCTGTCCGACTGCCTGTTCTCCGGGGCTTTCCACCTCGACCAGCTCCGACTGGAGGGCCGCACCGCCCTAGCTTTCACCCCCACCGGCTGGCACCGCAAGGGCTTATCCCCGGTCCGCTGGACCCGTCGGCGCACGCTGGCAGAGGAGCAGCACTGGCGGGCGCAGACCGCTGGACAGTCCTCTGCCCCCGCCGGCACCCCGCCCGAGCCCCGCCGGTGGCGCACCGGCCCGCACCACCCCGACCCCGCCCGGACCCCCGACCCCGACGACATCGCTTCCCTGTACCGGCAGCTCCGCAAGGCGTTCGAGGACGGCAAGAACGAACCCGGCGCCGCCGACTTCTACTACGGCGAGTGCGAGATGCGCCGCCACGACCGCACCGGCACCCCGAAAGCCGAACGCCGCCTGCTATGGGCCTACTGGCTGCTCTCCGGCTACGGTCTGCGTGCCGGCCGCGCCCTGGGCTGGCTCGCCGCCGCCATGCTCGCCACCATCGTGCTGCTGATGGCCTTCGGCCTGCCGATGTCGTCCCCGAAACAGGAAGCCACCGGCACCGTCCCGGTGGGCGGCGGCACCGTCACCTTCATCATCGACAAGCAGGACGTGAAGAACCCCACCGGGGACAGGTTCACCAGTAAACGCTTCGACAAAGCCCTGAATGTCACGCTCAACTCCGTGGTCTTCCGCTCCAGCGGCCAGGACCTCACCACCACCGGCACCTACATCGAGATGACCTCCCGCATCCTCGAACCCGCCCTCCTCGCCCTCGCCGTCCTCGCCATCCGTGGACGCATCAAACGCTGATCACCCGACCCGAGAGTGTTCAGCAAACTGAACACCCAACCGCTATCCACCGAGCCGATACTCCCCAAGGTCGTCATCGAGGGATGGTGCCGCCGCGGTGGGGGTGGGCCGTGTGGATGTATTTCATGGCAGTGGTGATGGAGATTCCGAAGACACGGACGAGGTGGACGGGATCTTCGGTCTCGCGGGCCTCGTCCAGGATCCTGTCGGCGCGAACTGCGCGCAGAGTCAGACCAGCGGGATCGAAGCGCCTGGAGACGTAGTCCGCAGAGATCGGATCGGTCGAGTTGGCCGTCTGTTGAGTGACCAGAAGGTGTGAGTTGACGGTGCGTGGCCAACGCTGATGGCGGTAGCGGAGCCAGGCGTGCAGTAGGGCGGCTGTGGTGTCGTCGAGGTGGACGACGTGACGGCCGTGGGGGCGGCGGATCAGAAGTTGCCGTCGGGTAAGCAGCACGTCGGAGAGGACGAGGTTGCGCAGGTCAGTGCCGCTGGTTGCGTGGAGGGCGACCAGGGCGAGAACTAGGCGGGTAGCAGGGTTGGAGCTGGTCTCCAAGAGCCCGGCCAGCCGGTCGGTGGCCAGGGTTGTGGGCAGCAGTTCCTGACGGGTGATGCGGAGGCCACGGGTGGGGTCGACGAAGACGAGCTTGGCGTGTTTTAGGGCTCGAAAGAGCGACCGGGCCGCCACTGCGCGCTCGTGGGCGCGTGGGCCTTTGACCGCAGTGACAGCGGCCGTGACGTCGGCCTCCGTCACCTGGCGCAAGGTGGTGTAGCGGGTGGTCCAGTCGGTGAGTGGCTTGGCCAGGTAGATGAGGTAGCGGCGCAGGGTGGCGTAGTCGGTGACGCGGTGGTGGGGCCTGCTAGCGCCACGCAAGACCCCGACCCACGTGCCGATTTCATCGCTGATTCGTGGAGGAGGGCGGCGATGGTGCGCTGGACGAAAGCCTCATCGCCGCTGCGCCGCGGCGACGAGGTGACGAGCTGTCCACGTTGATCCAGGAAGGCGACAAGCCCGCGAATGCGTCCCAGGCTGCCGAGCACGCGGTGCAACGCCTGAAGATCGTCCTCGCGGAAGACGGTGTCGGCGCCCAGCCAGGTGGCGGCCACTCGTAGAACCCGAGCACTGGACTCGTGGACTGACCGGTTCCAGCGGTTCTCGGTGGTGTACTGGGCGAAGTCCGCCAGCAGGGACTTCACCGGCGGCAGCGGGGCCGGCAGCACGGCTCCAGCCAGCGGGCGCCAGTCCCGCTCAACATCGAAGATCGTCGCCTGACCTTCAAGTACGGCTGGCGGACTGAGCTCCGGGCGATCCGCGAAGATCGCGACGGCTCGCGCTGTCGTTCGCCAAGGACGGTCCGGCGAACCGTAGTTGTCGCCAAGTAGAGCGTCCGCCGGCCTTGTCCTTCGTGGTGGAGACGACTCGCAGCCAGCAGTCCCCGGCCCGGCGTCCCAGGGTGCGGCCCTGCCACCCCCACACCTCCGGGCCCGACGCGGACACCTGGAACTGCCGGGCGGCTGCCGCGTGCACGCGCCGCATCCGGTCCTTCTCGTCGCGCTCCGCCGGAGCGACGAACACCGCGTCCCGAACCGGCTGCTCCACGGTCACGCCCCCTCCGTCACGACGCCGGCCACAGGGTGCTCGCCGGGCCGGGGCAGCACCAGGTCACGCCCCGGCCACCGGAACACCAAGCGGCTGGTCTCCTTGTCGAGGACATCACCAGCAGGCAGCAGGTCGTCAGGAGTGCCGGCCGGGTGGACCGTCAGGACGGGTTCGGCATGCTCATCGTTGTCCTCGGCGCGCACATGGCGGTCCCAGGCCCGGACCGTGGCCGCCAGCCGCTCGGCGAGTTCAGGTCCCTGCTCGCCGAAGGCATGGGCGACCCACTCCCACTCCTTGTGCTCCGGACTGTCGCCGTACTTGGTCTGGACGTGGATCAGGTAGGCGAGCGAGGCGTCGCCGACGATCGCGGGGGCGTCGCGGTCCTTCGCGATGCCGGTCACGCCCTCGTCCGGTTCCCTGTGGGAAGCCAGGCGGCAGAAGCCGGACAGGGTGGTGGCCGCGTACAGCTGCAGGGAGCCGAAGTAGGAGTTCGCCCCCATCGTGATGCCGGTGGCGACCTCGTGCCGCGGTCCGCGCAGCGCCTCCTCCAGGCCCGCCGTCTGGGCTGCGGTGCCGTGTTCGAAGCGGAGCGTCAGCCCCCCGTCGAGAAGAGGGACGACCGGGATGGCGCGAGCCTGCTGCCCCTGGTCGCGGACGAAGCCGCAGTAGGTGAAGTGGGCGGCGTGCAGCACCTGCCCGCGCCGCTCGAAGGTGACCGCCCGGGTGTAGCCGCCCATCTCCAGCGGCAGGACCAGACGCCCGCCCTCGGCCAGTTGCTCCCGCCAGGCCGGGGCAACGTCCCAGCAGTTGTAGGTGATCACGCTGCCGTCGAAGCCGCCGCGCGGCACGAGAAGGGCGGGCGCGCCGAGGGCCGCGTCCGTCTCGACGGCCGTGACGCGGCCGCTGCCGGCCTCCGTGAGGAACCGGCGCGTACGGCGCACCACCCACGGGTCGATGTCGACGGTGACCACCCGCCCGCCGGATCCGGCAACGTGGGCGATCAGCTCGGCGTTGTAGCCCCCGGACCCCGCCTCGAACACGACCGCGCCCGGCTTCAACCGCAGGTGCTCGATCATGTCTGCCTGCAACCAGGCCGCGGACACCGAGCTGATCACCGCCCCGGCCTCGTCGCGGCGGGTGATGAAAGCCCGGTCGCCGCCTTCGTACGCGTCCGCGAGGTTCACCTCCGGCGCGAAACGATGCCGGGGCACGGCCCGCAGCGCCTCCTGGACCCGCTGGGACGGGGCCCAGCCGCCGTCGATGACGGTCTGGGCCATCGCCGCGCGCAGCCGGCCGGCCTCGGTCGGTTCCCCCGGCATGGTCGGCTGATCGGAGGCGATGGAGTAGGACACGACGGACGGCAGGCCGGGAATGACGCCGGGCCACACGGCATCGAGCGCGAGCGCGGCCGGGACGAACACGTCCCCGACGCGGGCGAGGGCGTGGAGGTCGAAGAACTCCCAGCGGTCGAACAACTGTGGTTCTGGGTTGGTGAGTCTGCCCGTCCACGCGGTGACGCGGACGACGGCCGTGAGCCGCGGGACCCCGTGGCTGTCGTCGGCCAGCATCGTCACCACGTGCGCGTCGGCCGGATCGGCGACCAGCCCGGTCTCCTCGGCGAGTTCACGGACCGCTGCGGCGGCGAAGTCCTCCGGGCCCGTCGGTTTGCCGCCGGGCAGCTCGAGCATGCCGCGCCGGGAGCGGCCCAGCAGGACCCGGCCGGCGTCGTCGGTGACGACGGCAAGCGCTCCGGTCAGGGCGTGGCCGGTGGTCGGCCGCTTCTCGACGGCCCGAGTGTCCAGGTGGCACGGCCCGCGCATGACCAGGAAGGCCAGACCGTCCGCGTCCAGCCGCTCCACCGTCGCCCAGCCCGCACCGAGCAGCGTGATCTCATCCTCGTCCAGGGCGATCCCGCGCCGCTCCTCCGGCGTGCTCTCGACGATCGGGGTGATGACGACGAGCGCGCCGCCGTCGCGCAACCGCCCGCGCAGCCCGTGAACGGTCCGGCCGCGGTCCCTCACGAACGGGTACACCAGCCGCAGCGTGATCAGGTCGTACCCCTCCTCGTGCAGCGGGGCCGGGTCATCGCGCTCGATGTCGAGCTGCAGCCAGCGCACGCCCTCGATGCCGGCGTACTCCTCGCGGGCCCGGGCGATCGCGCTGTCCGCGAAGTCGAGGGCGTCCACGGTGTAACCCACCCTGGCCAGGTGGACGGCCAGCTCTCCCGTCCCGCAGCCCACATCGAGGGCCCGGCCCCCGCCCTCGGGGACCGGGGCGTGCTCGGCAAGAAGTTGCTGTTCGCGCTCACCGAGCTGCCGCCACCCCTTCCCCTCGCCGTAGTGCTGCTCCCACTCGTCGCGGGCTGTGTACGTCAACGTGCTGCTCCTCGTGGTGGACGGGGCGGTGGTCAGGGGCGTGAGGTGGTGCGCAGCCGGGCCAGGGTGCGCAGGCCGCGCTCCACCAGCTCGGGATCACCGTGGGCGGTGCCGTAGGAGATGCCGGAGACGGCATCGAGGAAGGACAAGACCGTCAGCTGGGCCTCTTCCTCCGGAGTGAAGAGGCGGCCGTAGCCGTCCATCACGGCCTGGAAGAGGTCGGGCCGGCCGTGCCAGGCGTCGGAGAGCCGTACGAAGTCCCGCACGGCCGGGCCGTCTTCCGACCGCTCGAAGTCGATTACGTAGAGGGCGTCAGCGGTCTCGTCCCATCGCAGATTGCGGAGCTGGAAGTCGGCGTGTGTGGGCACCGTCTTCAAAGGGGCCAGGCCGGCAGCCCTCTCGGCGGTGGCGCGGATGAACTTCTCGTCGCTGGGCGCGAGGTGGGGCAGGGCGCCCGCGAGGTGGCGCTCCAGCTTCCCCAGAGGCAGGCTGTCGGCGGCCGGCCGGGGCGGGGCGCTGTGGTGGATGGCCGCCGCGAGTTGCCCGATGCGGTGGAAGATCCGGCACTGCTGCTCGGGCGGGTGGACGGTACCGTGCAGGGTTCGGCCGCCCACCGCAGTGAGCACGACGGCCCGCAGCGTGGGGTCGGCGGCCACCAGCCGGGGTGCGGCCGCCCCGAGGCCGGGGACCCAGCTGCGGAGGGCGGCCACTTCACGTTGGTGGAAGCGGTCGTTCTGGTGGGTCTTGATGTACCACTCGCCGCCCTCGGCACCGTCCACCCGCCACACACGGCTCTCCCCCCGGTCCTGGAAGTGCACGGCCATCCGCGCGCCGGCCCGGTAGGCATCCAACCCGGCCCGGCAGTACGCCACCATCGGATCAGGTAGGGCATCGAAGGAGAACCAGCCCATGGCGTCGCACACATGGTGTTCCATGACCGCCGGGTGCCGTCCCACCGCTTCACCTCGAAGAACACTCCCATCCGGGCGCCGTCGGCGGGGGATCGGTGGTGCACGGTGACGGCCGCCCGGACGTCTGCCGGGTCGACGACGGCACCGGACTCCTCCCGGGTCTCGCGCACCAGGGCGGTGACCATGTCCTCCCACGGGCCGTCCAAGTGCCCCGACACGAGATGCCAGCAGCCCGGCGCGTACACATTTCCGGCCCGCCGGGACAGCAGCACCTCAGGGCCCGCCGGGCCGTCGCGCACGGCGATTAGGTGGACGTCGAGCGGTTCGGTGTGCCGCTGGGTGTCGCTCACGCGTCACCGCCGGGGCGGCGCGCGAGCAGCACGGTGAACACTGCGTCCTCCTTCAGGACGCCGCCGCGGGCATGCTCCTGGAGCAGCCGGAGAGCGGCGGCCTCGAACGCGGAGTGACGGCCGGCGAACAGGGCGGGGCGGGCGAAGCTGGTGGTGCGCAGATATCCGAGGACGTCCTCGGACTTCCATGTGCGGGCGACGGGGAAGGCATGCTCGGTCACCTCGCTGAACGCCGAGTCGGCGAGGTCGTCCTCGTAGGAGCGGCCCGGCCCGGCGTACGTGCCACGGGTGCCAGCGCGCCGGTCTTCGCCGAGGTAGCTCTGGATCAGCTCCCGCAGGGCGGCCGTCCAGTCGGCCTGGTGGGTCCAGAGGCTGCCGTCACCCATGATCGCCACGACGGCGTGCGGTGCGGCCACCCGGCCGGCCATGGACAGGACCTGCGGGCGGGACATCCAGTGGAAGGACCGGGAGCAGGTGATCAGAGTGGGCGCCCGGCCGGGCGCGGCGGGGGTGAAGGTGTGGGCGGCGCCGGTGAAGACGTCGACCGTGCACACGCTGTTGACCGGTTCGAGTGCGGCGCGGGCCGCCTCCAGCATCGACTCGTTCACGTCGACCAGGTCGATGTGCACCAGCCGGTGCAGGACGGGCAGCAGCGCGCGCGGTACCTGGCCAGTACCGGTCCCCAGGTCCAACAGGACGGGGTCGGGCACGCCGTGCTGAGTGGCGGCCAGGAGACGGACCGCGGCGTCCGGAAGGCCGGGACGATAGCGGGCGTAGTCGGCGGCCTCGGGCCCGAACAGGGCATCGTCCGAAACCACCGCAGAGGCCGGTTGGTCGGGGCGTGTCATCGCGAATCTCCAGTCTCGCCAGGAACGGGGGGAAGCTGCCAGGTCAGGGCGCCGTTCAGGCTCGTGGCCCGCTGGATGCCGTCGGTGTCGAAGTGGAGGCGGTAGACGTCCGGTTCACCGGCCGCCCGCCACCGGCCGGCGACATCCTGGATCTCCGCCCAGATGTCCCGGGGGCCACAGGTCGTCACGTCCCACCGGCGGTAGCCGGCCTCGTTCACGCGCATCCACGACCGGCACTCGGGCGCGCCGATCGTCAGGTCCTCGGCACCGAAGTGGCGCACCAAGCCCGGGTGCAGGTGGTCCAGAGCCAGCCACATGCCGCGCGCCGTGTCCGCTGGCGGCGCGAGCCGGCTGCGCTGAGTCCACCCGTCGGCCGCGGCGATCGTCGCCCGGAACCGGGCGGACAGGAACAGCCGGTCGAAGCCGGCACCGGCGCGGTGCCCGAACTCGACCGCCCGCAGCTCCGCCTCCACGGTCCTGTCCGGCAGCCTGCGGATCACGGCCAGGCCCGGCCACGACGGCGACGACGTGCCGAGCGTCATCAGCGCGAGCCCGCCCGGCGTCAGCTGCGCCACCAGGGCCTTCGGCACACGGCGGACGGCGAAGGAGACGAAGATCCGGTCGTACGCACCCTCGTCGGCCCACCCGGCGGTGCCGTCCCCGGTCACCGCGGCCGGTCGGAAGCCCAGGGCATACAGACGATCGCGGGCGGCCGCGGTGACGTGCGGGTCGATGTCGAGGGTGACGACACCCGCGTCGCCGCACACGAAGCACTCAACCGCCGCAGTCACCCCGGCGCCGGTCCCGACGTCCAGCACACGCTGCCCGGGCCGCAGGTCCAGCTGCTGGAGCAGGCTGGCGGTCAGGCCCATCGTGCTCGACATCGCGGTCATCACGCCCCCACGGCGCGGTTCGGCAGCACGCCCGAGGACCGGCTCGCCGCCGTGCTGGATCGCGACACTGTCCCCGCTGTGCAGCCGCTCCAGCAGCTCGTTCCGGTCACCCGGACGGGACCAGTCCAGCAGATCCCAGCGCGACGGCATCTCGTCCGGGGTGCTGCGCCGCACGTACGCCTGGGGCATCAGGATCTGGCGCGGCAGCGCGAGCAGGGCCTCCCGCACCGGTCCGGGGCCGAGCTCTCCGCTCTCCTCAAGCCGGGCGACCATCGCCACCCGGCCGGCCACAGCCGCGGATGTGTCGCGGGCGGACTGCGGCGGAAGGAAGGGCACGGTGGGCGCGGCGGAGTCCGTCACCACGGTGCACTCCAAGGGAGCGGAGGCTGCGGCAGCGGGGTTGGCCCCGAGTTCGGCATCTTGTTCACGTGGCATCGCCTCCGAGCGAGTGATCGTGGGCGTCGTCCGTACGTACCAGGTGGCGGAAGGGGTCTCAGTGCAGGACGGCACGCAGTACCTCCCTCGGCTCCGCCAGGCGCTCCCGCAGCACGTGCGTGGGCGTGGCCTGGGCCCGCTGGCCGGGTCCGCTACCGGCGGGTGTGCTCACCCTGCTCACCAGCCCAGCTGGGAATAGAGGTGGCCTTCGGAGATCGCGGTGATGGCCGTGCGGGTGTATGAGACGAGGCGGTCCGGGAGCTCGTGCCGCGGCCACCACCGCCAGGTCAGACACTTGTCGGGCTCGCGAACCTCAGGGGTGCCCTCCCACCGGCGAGCCCGGAAGACGAGCTGCATCAGGGGCAGGCTGCCCGGAGTGTCGACGACGTGCACGATGTGCACTAGCTCCACGTCCGCGGGGTCGATGACCAGCCCCGCTTCCTCCCACGCCTCGCGGACCAGGCATGAGAGCGCGGACTCCTGCTCGCACCGCCCGGCGAGGTAGTGCCAGGTGTCGCCCGCGTACTTCGACTTGGGGTGACGCAGGCCGAGAAGCACCCGGCCTTCGGCGTCTTCGAGGTGGAGGTGGACGCCGACGCCGTTCAACACCACCCTGCTACCCCCGTCCCAGACGGGAGGAGCCACGGCCGGCTCGCTGCCCGGGGGATTCTCGGCCGCGTGCCGACGAATCAGGTTCCGGGTGGCCGGGCTCAGGCGCAGCCGGTCCAGTTCGTCGACCGCGAACCAGCGTAGAAGCACACCTTCGTGCAGCGCGAGTCGGTCGGGGTTGCCGCGCCACCGGCCGGCGAAGACCTGGAGCGGGACGCTGAGGCCGTCGACGCTGGTGGCGGACTCCACGGTGTAGGGCTTCAAGTCCTCGAGGCGGAGGTCGGGCACCTCCTCGGACAGCTCCCGCAGCAGGGTGTCCTCAAGGCTCTGGTCGTCGTGCGTGCGGCCGCCGCCGAGAAGGGCGAACGCCCCCGACTGCCAGATGACGCCGGGCTTGTGGTCACGCAGATGAAGCAGGTACCGACCGGTCCCGTCCTGGATCAGCGCGGAAGCGTTCACCGGCGCCGGCCTGCCGTCCAGCCGTGCCGCGAGGAGTTTCGCGCGCAGCGTCGGCGAGGTGACTTCCGGCTGCGGGAGCCACTGGGCACCGGACACCTCCTCGTCCTGCAGCACGATCGTCGGCGGCTCCTCGCCGGCGAGGTAGAAGGCGTAGCGGAAGTCGTAGTGGCGGTGAGCCGGTTCCCCCTTGGACGGGCTGGCGTCAATGTCGTGGACGTCGATGTCGATCGGAGAGCCGAGCAGCTGCCGGGTCAGGCACAGGGCGCCCTTCGCGATCCCGGTCTCCTCCGCCGCCTCGCGCAGCGCCGCGGCGAGCAGGGTGCGGTTCTCGGGCTCGATGTGGCCACCCGGGGTGAGCATGAGACCGCCGGTGGCCCGGTGCCGGATGTGCAGGACCCGGCCCTGCCGGTCGATGATGACGGCGCTGCATGTGACGTGCCCGGGCTGCGTCGTCCGGGCGGTCGCGTCGACAGGCCGGTCCAGTGCGGCGAGGAGCTCGGCCAGGGCGTCACGCTCGCCGGGGTGTCGGCCGAGGTACGCCTCGACGGTCCTGCGGATCGCGGTGGAGCTGGGGGACATGGTCGTCGTCTCGCCTTCGAAGTCGTGGGGGCGGGGTGGCGGGCAGGCTGAGGGAAAAAGGGGGGCGCTCGGGTGGGTCAGCTCGCCGTCTCGTGGCCGGACGGATGGGCGCCGCGGGGGCCGGGAACGCCGTCGGGTGCCGCCGCGATCCCGTACTGCGCGGCCTGGGCGGTGAACATCCCCTGGTACAGGCCGCCCGTGCGGGCCATCAGGTCCTCGTGGGTGCCGTCCTCGACGACGCTGCCCTGATCGAGGACGTAGATGTGGTCGGCGTGCATGGTCGCGGCGAGCCGGTGGGTGACGAGCACGACCGCGTGCCCCTCCTCGGCCAGGGACCACAGCCCCTTGAACGCGGCGATCTCCGCATGGGGATCGAGGGCGCTGGTCGGCTCGTCGACCAGCAGGAACGGCGCCTGGCGGTATCTTGTTCGAGCTGTCCCCAGCTTCTGCCACTGGCCTCCCGAGAGCTGGACACCGCGCTCGTAGCCCTTGAACACGATCGAGTCCCAGCCGTGCGGCAGGCCCTCGACCAGTTCGAGCACGTCCACCTCGTCGGCGGCCTTGCGGACGCGGTCCATGTCGCGGGGGCGGTCGCCGGCACCGATGGCCACGTTCGCGGCCGCCGTCATCTCCCATCGCGGGAAGTCCTGTGCCAGCAGTCCGACTTCGGCGAAGATCTGGGCGCGGTCGGCTTCACGCAGCTCGACCTGCTCGCCCGACTCGCCCAGCCACCACACGTCTCCCTCGGAGGGGAGCAGCAGTCCGGCCAGCACCTTCGTGAGGGTGGTCTTCCCCGAGCCGTTCGCGCCCACCAGGGCCGTCACCTTCCCCCGCGGCACGCGCACGCTCACGCCCTGCAGGGAAGGACCGTCGGCGCCCGGATAGGTGAAGGAGACCGCCTCCGTCCTCACCTCCCGCACAGATGCGGGCAGCGGGGCACCGGTGAGCGGAATCGCGTTCTCGCCTGCCACCTTGATGGCGTCCTCGGTGTCGGTGAGGAACAGCAGTTCCTCGTACAGCCGGTTGACCTGCTGCACCAGCGACGTGAGCCGCGCTGTCGAGGTCCGGATGGCGATCACCGCGGTCCCGCCGACGGCGAGCGGCAGGCCACCGGTCGACAGCAGCCACCACAGCAGCCCGTAGCAGGCCAGCGACGCCACACCGGCGAACGCTCCCGCGACCAGGTCCGTCGATGCCTGCGCCCGGGCGAGGCGCCGCTGCTCCGTCTCCGTCTGCCGTGACATCTCCTCGTAGCTGGACAGCAGCTTCGCGCCGGCGGCGTGCACGCGGAGCTCACCGGCGGCGTGCGGGCGGGTCAGATAGGCGAGCAGGGACGCGATCGCCCTGCGGTGGTCGACCCAGTTCATCCGGGAGAGGTAGTCACGGCGCGCGCTGCGGACCGCGCCCCACCCCTTGGGCAGGGCGATCGCCAGCAACATCGGCAACAACGCCCAGTGCAGCGACGCGAGCACAGCCGCGGCCGCCGCCATGCCGATCACCACATTGCCGACCCCGACCGACAGCCGCAGCATGCTGCGGGCCGAGTCCGTGCCGAACTTCCCCGCCTCCAGGACCCGCTGGACCTCAGGCCGCTCGGTCGCCTCCACCTCCACACCGGTGACGGCCGTGTAGTAACGGGCGGAGACCGCCCGCTCCACCTGCGGCTCCAGCCGGCCCGACATCGCCGTGGACCACGCCGACAGCACGGCGCCGGCCACCGCCGCGACCGCCAGCACTACCAGGGACGGCAGGGCGTCGCGGAGCTTGTCCACGGTCGGACCGTCGGCGAACAACTGCGCCAGGGCGCCGTTGACCGCCACCAGGCCCAACGCGGCCGTCACGCCCTGCCCGATCTCGGCCGCAACGACCCCCATCAGCGCGCGCCGGTCCGCCTTCCAGCCGGTGCGCAGCACCATGCCCACCATGTGCGGCAGCGCGGCCGCCATGTGCCCGAACTTCAGCCGGGTCAGCGCGCCTTCGTGCCGGATGTAGGACTGGTCGTAGCGCAGCCGGCCCCCGTACAGCTCCCGCTCGGCGTCCGAGATGTTGTCCGTGGCTTCGGCCTTCGGTCCGCTCGCGCTCTTGTCGCTGCCTGATTCGACTGACGGCAATGCGTTCCCCCCTCGTGGACGTGGTGGTGGCGTCGGTGTGTTCAACGACGCCGCATGATTTCGAGCATCTGTTCCTTTCGGACGCGTTGTGTGCCCTGTGATTCAGCGGTTTTCCGAGGGTGCGCAGTGCACCGACCCTTGCCGCGCAAGGGCCCACGGCTCGGGGGCGATTGGCCGAAACGCCGACGTTCGGTCGCTGCGGCGGTCGGCTGTCAGCCAGCGCCCGTCGCTGGGGCTTCGCCTTGTTCGCCCGGGGTGGACGGCAGGCCCAGGCGCAGCGTCATGACCGCGTGGTCGGTCAGCCCCGCTTCGCGGGCTTCCTGGTGGTAGTCGCAGGCCAGGGCGCGGTCAGCGTGGGGTGTGGAGACGAAGAGGTGGTCGAAGCGGAAGCCGTTGCCCGTGAGCCCGAACCAGGAGTGGGCGACCTCGTCGGGGCGGAGATGGCGGAAGGCGTCGATGAGGCCGGCGGCCTGGAAGGAGTCGTAGAAGGCGTACTCCCACTCGCCGAACACCTTGTGCGGGGGCTGGTGCCCGCGCTCGATGACGTTGAGGTCCCCGGCCACGATGACGGGCATGTCCGGGAACGCGGCGCGCAGCCGCGGCAGGCTCTCGGTGACCGCCTCCTGGAAGGCGCGCTTGGCGATGTTGCGCTGCTCCTTCGGGCCGCGAGAGGGCACATACAGGCCAGCACTCCGATGTCGTGGCCGCCGACGGTGACGCGGGCCGCCGGGGCGCGATGGGGTGTGACGGTGACCGGGCTGGGGACAGGCCGGACGGTACTGGTCCGGCAGGCGATGACCGTGCGGTAGTCGGGCGTGGACGGCTGGGGAGCGATCACGGTGGCGTACCCGCGCTCGGTGAGCGCGGTGACGAGGGCGTCGCCGCCCTGGGTGGAGGACACCTCGGTGAGGACTGCGATATCGGCGTCCTCCTGGCCGGCGATCCATGCGGCCTGGCGGCACGAGCGTTCCGCAGAGGCGTGCTGGGCGTTGAACAGCAGCAGCAGCAGCAGCAGCAGCAGCAGCAGCAGCAGCAGCAGCACGGCGTCGGTGGCCGGCTGGTGGGCGGGCTCGTCGGTGGCGAGCAGGGACAGCTGCTCCGCGGCGGGGTTCATCGGCCGGCTTCCTTCTCGTCGAGGAAGACCTCGCTGTGCGCGTCCAGGGTCTGCTGGAGGCGGCCGAGGGTGTCGCGGACGAAGGCGAGCTCGTCGCCGGTCAGAGGGAGGCCGACGGCCGTCAGGTTCTCGGTGACCTGCTCGGGGCGGGTGAAGCCGACGAGGACCGCGGCGTTCTCGGCTCGCTGGAGGCACGCCTGGAGCGCGACACGCGTCAGGGCGGCCGGGCTGTCGCCGAAGTGCTCCCGGAGCGGGCCGAGACCGTCCTGGATGATCTGCAGCGCCTGCGGGGTGAACCAGGCTTTGCGTAGCCGGTGGTCGCCGGGCGTGAAGACGGGCGGGTGCTCGGGGTCGTACTTGCCGGTGAGCAGGCCCTGGGCGAGCGGTTTGTTGATCAGTACGACTCGCGTCGAGTGAGGAGGCGAGGGCGAAGATGTCGGGCCGGCCGTCGGCGGGCGGTGGGGTCAGGGCGTTGTATCGGGCCGCGAGGTAGTCCGGGCGGATCTGCTCGGCGAGGTAGGCGAACCGGGCGTACTTGTCCTCGCGCTTCTCCTTGGCAACGGTGACCCGCTCGGTGGCGTGGCGGTGCGGGCCGCGCATCCCGACTGCGGTGACCAGGCCCTGGCGCTGGAAGTCGCGCATCTGGGCGACGGCCTCGTCCAGGTAGCGGTCGTCTTCGCCGAAGTCGGCGTTGTGGAAGAAGTAGATGTCGAGACGGTCGGTGCGCAGGTTCTCCAGGCTCGTCTTGAGCTGGCGGCGCATGGCCGAGGGGAGGTAGGCGTGCCGGGCGGTGCCCCGGTGGTAGCCGACCTTGGAGGACAGCACCACGGTGTCGCGGGGGACGGTGGCGACGAGATCACCGATGATCCGCTCGGAGTGCCCGTGCCCGTACACGTCGGCGGTGTCGATGAGGTTGGCGCCGAGCTCGTGGGCCCTCTCCAGGCCGCGGCGGGAGGAGGTGTCGTCGGCCGTGCCCCAGCCCATGGGCAGCCCGAGGTTGTCGTCGGAGCCGCCCACGGCCCAGGCGCCGATCCCGGTCGGATGAACGGACAAGCCGCGGGCGAGCGTGCGGCGCGCGATGGAGGAGGGAGCACTCACAGGAAGTACCTCTTAATTCTCAATTAGTAGCAAACACTGATGATTCGCTTCGGGGAGTGAGTATGGTGCCTCGCGTGACGACACAACCCCCCCTTCACCGAACTTGACTTGAACGCGATCGCCGAGCGGCGCTGGGTCGACCGCGGCGACTTCACCGACGCCGAGTTCGCCCGCGCCCGCGCCTTCTACGAGGAGATGCGCGTCCACGACGACCGCCTGGAGCGGGTGCGCGCCGACGCGGCCGCCATGATCAGCGAGTGGACCGGGCACAAGCCGCGCGATGTCGGCTCCTTCGGCACCCGCCTGAATCTGGAGACCTCGGACCTGGACCTGGGCATCGGTTACCCGGTCGAGGACCGCGACCGCCTGCGGGCGGCTCTCGCGCCGCACACGACGTTCCTGGGCGAGCGCAAGACCCGCTACTCCACCTCCCGGCTCGTCTTCTCCTTCGGGCTGGACGGCATCGAGATCGACCTGAGCGCGCTCGAGGTCGAGGACTTCGCCGTCGCCTGCCGGATGCTCGATCAGATCGACGTGACCATGACCTTGGACGAGCGCATCGCGCACACCTGGGTCAAGCACCTGCTGCGCAGCTCGGGCCGGAGCGAGGAGTACGCGACCTGGAAGCTGACGACGTACGCCCGCTTCTGTCCGGAGTTCAACTGGGTGCCGATCCCGGAGAAGACCGGCGGCGCGTGAGCGCGACGGCCTGGGTGCCCCGCGGCAGTGCGGCGGGGCACCCAGGCTCGGCGCCGGCTCAGTCCGCGCACGAGTCCCCTGCGTTGATCAGCTCCCAGCCGCTCGCCGCCTCCCACCGGCTGTGCACCCGGGCCAGCGTGGCCGCGTGCTCTCCGGTGAGGTAGGTCGTGACCTCGCGCACCGTGGACGCCATCTGCCCGCGCAGACTTCCGGCCCGCTCTTCCAGCGCCGCCTCGATCCGCGAGGCGAGCACCTGTTCCTGCTCCGGTTGCTCCAGATCGTGGTGCTCGATCGCGGCGATCAGGTCGCCCAGAACCTGGTAGGCGGCGTCCTTCAGCACGACGCGGGCCTGCCGGACGGCATGCCGCGGTGCATTGTCGAGGACCTTCTCCAGGCTCTTGAAGGTGTAGTCGAGGGAGAAGTGGCGGTCGACCCAGCGCTGGGCCCAGTTGCTGGCCACGCCGATGCGCCAGTCCAGGTACCGGCAGGCGACCCGGCCCATCAGGGGCTCTTCCGCCCCGGTGGGGCCCTCGGCGGCGGCCATCCGGGTGTAGGCGGCGCCGATGAGGGACTCCATGCTGACGAGCATGTAGCTGATCCCGGTGTGCAGCGCCCGGCCGGTGGTGTGCTCGGCGACCCACGTCTCGTCGCGGACTCCGTGCACGATGTCGGCAGCCGGCAGTCCGGGCTGCGGCCGCAGCAGCAGATCGGTGCGGCCCTGGAAGGCGTGCGTCTCCTTCAGCTCCTCCAGCGTCATCAGCGGGTCGAAGGTGATGTAGGTGTAGCGGGTGGGCACGTCCAGCGCGGACAGTGTGCGGATCGCGACCGCGTTCTGCTCGGCGGTGTTCTCCTTGTTGAACCGGTCGAGGATGGAGTCCACGCACGACTCCACGCCGAAGAGCATCCGGCGCAGCCCCAGGTCCATCAGCGTGCGCCACATGGCGACCCGCTCGATGTGCCAGGTCTCGTCCATGTCGGGGTGCGTGACCTGGTCGATGCGGCAGCTCGACTCCCAGCGGAAGCCCGCCCGGTGGAACGCGGCGGCCAGGATGCGGGGCACGACCTGTTCGCCGCGGCCGATGATCTCCTCGTCGACCAGGTACGCGGTCCGCGAGACCTGGGGGATCTCCTCGAAGACGCGACGGATCCAGTCCAGGATCCAGCAGCCGGCCAGCGGGTCGGGGCCGTTCCAGATGCCCTTGTGCCCCCGCGGGCAGAAGGAGCAGGTGTTGGTGCAGCCCCGGCTCATCTCCAGCTGGGCCACGCCGTGCATCTGGAGGGTGAGGCGGAGGAGGTCGAGCTCGGGCAGGATGTCGGCGGCGGCGACGGCGGCGCGGAGCTTGGCCGTCCGGCGGGCGGCGATGCCGAGTCCGCCTCCGCGCGGGGCGCCGTTGTAGCCGAGCCCGGGTATGTCGGTGAGGGCGATCTCACCGTGCCAGTAGCCCAGGAGGCCCTGCATGGTGGGCTCGCCGGCCGACCGTGCGATGAGGAGCTTCGGGTACTTCGCCAGGAGCAGGCCCTCGTTGCGGGCCACCAGACTGCCCCCGGCGATCACCAGAGGCGGCTCGGGTAACGCGTAGGCCGCGTCGAGGACTTCTTCGAGGAGGTCGTGCTGGCCGAAGGTAGCGCTGATGCCGAGGATGTCCGGGGCGCGGTGGTGACCTGCTTGAGGAGGTCCTCCAGGGTGGTGCCCAGCTGCATGTCGACCAGGGAAACGGTGCCGGTCATGGTGGCACGCGCGGCTCGGGCCACGTCGCTGATGCCGAGCGGGAAGCGGGGCAGGGGGAAGTTCGCGAGCAGCACGTCGGGCTTGCTGAGGCGTTCCACCGCGCTCTCGTCGAGCACGGCGGCCGAGAGCCAGGAGTCCGGCTCGTCGATCAGGAGGCGGGAGCGGGGCCACTCCGACCAGGCCCTGCCGGAGTGCGGCCGGCCGGACAGGTCTGCCAGGGTCCACCAGCCGCCGCTGGCCTCCAGGAGCACCAGCCGCCGGTCGAGGGTGCCGGTGACGCGGACCCGCAGGGCGTGCCCGGCGTAGCGGTCCTCGATGAAGGTGCGAAGGTCGTTGGGGGTCAGGAGCAGGAGCTCCAGAGCACCGATCTCCTGGGTGTCGCCGGGGTCGATCGGCGGCGCCGAGGGGAACGCGTGCTCCAGGACAGTGGCCAGCCGTACGGCCTGTTCCCGGACCGGGGAGTCTTTCATCAGGAGTGCCCTTCAGAGAGTGCGGATCGTGGGCCGGTGCGCTCAGCTCCAGGTCGGGGGCTGCTTGTCGCGGCGGACGCCGGCATCCGCACGAATGACTCGTCCCTCGCCAGCACGCTGGGGATGCGGTCGATCTCGGGCGCGATGAGGGTGTCCTCGCCGGCCGCGAGCCGTCGGCCCGCGCGCAGGGTCATGTCCCGCAGGACCCTCGCTCCCGGCAGGCCGGTGTCGCAAGAGCGGATCCACAGGGCGGCCAGCGACTCGTAGCAGCGCAGGGCCGGCATGGGCTGCCCCGCCCGGGACGCGAGGTCCCGGGCGAGGTGGCCGATCGGCAGCGGCGTGATGGCCGATGGCGTGTTCATGCGGTGGCCTCGCGGCGGGCCACGGCGTGCACCAGGCGGCCCAGCTCGCGGTACGGGCTGCGGCTGGAGGCCGCCCACTCCGTCTCGAGCGCCTCCCGGTACTCGTTCTCGGTGGGCTTCCAGTCGTTGCGGTGGTCGTGGAAGATCCGCACGCCCTGCCACGGCAGCGGCGTGAGCCCGTTCGCGTGGGCGAGGTCGTCCAGGTGCTCGGGGGTGTCGCCCCGGGTGGTGATGCCGAGGTTGCCCACGCTGGCGGCCTGCCCGCTCTCGATCTGCGCACGGGCCGACGCGTAGTCGCCGGACAGGGCCTCGCGCACGCCCACGGCCAGCTGGTTCTTCGTCAGGACGCTGAGGACGCCGCCGGCGGCGACGAGACGGGCGAGGTGGGCGAGCGGGGCAACGGAGTCGGGCAGGTACATCACGACGCCGTGGCAGACCACCACGTCGAAGGTGGCGTCGTCGAAGGGCAGGTTGTAGATGTCGCCCTCGGTCAGGGTGACCCGGTCGGCGATCTCCGGGACGGTGGCGATCCGCTTGGCGGCAGAGGCGAGCATGCCGGGCGACTTCTCCACGCCGGAGACGAGGTGTCCGGCGGTGGCCAGGCGCAGCACCATCTCCCCGTCGCCGCAGCCGACGTCCAGGACCCGGGCCTGCCGGTCGCCGAGCTCGGCCAGGACACGGCGTGCGGTGATGTCGTGCCGCAGGCGCCCGCGGCCGGCCCGGGAGTAGGCGGCGTAGCCGGTGCCGACGGTCGCGAAGTCGGAGGAGGGGGCAGTGGTCATGGGGTGAACTCCTTCTTGAGAGTGGTCCAGTGCTCGACGAGGAAACGGAACGAGGAGTAACGGCCGCCGGTGGCCAGGGCGTCGCCCGCCGGGCCCGAGGGGGTGAACGTGCCCGCGCGGATGGCCTGGCGGATACGGACGAGGCGCGGGATCCGGCCGGCCAGCTGCGGCACCCGGGCCCGGGCGTCGACGGACGGGAGCCAGGCCCTCAGCTGGTCCGGGCGCATCTCCTCCCACACCACGATGTCCACGGGCGCGTCACTCAGGCGTACGGCGAGGAAGGGCGGCACGGCGGTCCTGCCCGGTGCGGCTCCGCGGTGACCCAGCGTGGTGACGGTGCCGGGGTATCCGGTGCGCAGGACGGTGAGGTGCTCGGCGAACACGGCGCCGAAGTGACACGCCAGACACCCGCACACCGATCGGACGCCGGTGAGGTCGTCGAGGGTGAAGATCCGCTCAGCCACGTCCGCCGCCGGCCGGTCCGTAGAGACGGTAGTAGTCGTCGACGATGCCCGACTCGGCGAGGATCTGGTTCGTGGCGGCCACGTTGTGGCCCGGATGCAGCCGATCGTCCCCGCCGGCCAGGGCCACCGCGCCGACCGCGTGCCCTGCCAAGACCAGGTCGACGTAGCGGTTGGACAGGGACTCGGCGTAGTGGAAATTGATCGGCATGCCGTGCCCGAGGACGACGATCTCGGGGCCGTCGGCGAGCTGGTAGCTGGTGCCGAGTACGCCCCGGTCGGTGACCTGGGCGCTGCCCTCGCGCAGCTCGTCCAGCGCGAACTCGAAGCTCCGGCTGGTGGTGCCGACGGCCAGGGCGAGGAGTGCGAGCGGCATGGCTCACCCCTTTCGAAGTTGCTTGATTCGGCCGTTTTTATGCCTTCGCAATAATTGCATGCGCGCCATAAGCGTAAACGCGGATAATCTGCAGGGGGGGCGGTGGCGGTGGTGGTGACGTGTGCGGGAGTGGGTGGTGGGCGCACGGGAGTCGACCGTGGCCGCGTGGAGGCGCCGGTGATCACACGGAATGAGGCGCTTTGTCCTGCCCGTGCATGGGGGCTGACATGCTGTCGGGTGCGTGGCGGCGGGGTGAACGTGCGTCGAAGTGAGTCGACTTGTGATCGCTTGTGGTGGACCCGGGGATCACGTGTAATCAAGGCGTGATTAATATGCACGCGTTGGGGCGTGGCATCTGTCAGGACATCGACTTCGGCCGAGTGCCGCCACGCCCGATCACCGAGTCTTCGAGCACGAGCACCCGAGTACCTGAGTAGTCGTCAGACTGCTCCACCCCAAGGAGCATGCCCTGCGCACGCGCGCGTCACGGCGGACCCGTGCGACATCATCGATGTCGCTGGGGACCGCCCTGCTCATCCTCGCCTTCGTCCCCGGTATCGCTCTGGTCGCCCTCTGGGGCGTCACCAGCGGCCAGACCTTCCTCGACTTCCAAAGGCAGGCTGGCCAAGGACTGTTGGCCGAGAAGGCCGGCCAGCCCTCCAACCTCGTGTACTTCAGCCTCCAGGAGGAGCGGCGGCTCAGCGCCGAGGTCCTCGCCCGCACCCCCGGCGCCGCCGACGCGCTGACCGGACAGCGGGCACGGACCGACGAGGCGGTCGAGCGCTTCCGCGTGCTCTCCGACGTCGGCGAGGGCGACGCCCCCGCCGAGGTCCTGGACGCCGTCGCCACCGCGCGCGACGCGATCGGCCAGCTGCCGGTGCAGCGTTCCCTCGTGGACGGGGGCGACAGTGACCAGCAGAAGGCCGTGTACGACTACTACACCGATCTGATCGCCGTCGACCTCGAACTCTTCGCCGCGCTCAGCCGGGTCGACAACGGCCGCATCACGACCCTCTCGCAGCCCCTCGTCGACCTCTTCTGGGTCAAGGAGATGGTGTCCCGCTCGGACGCCCTCCTCGCCCGCGGCTGGCGCGACCGGAAGCTGACCCCCGAGGAGGTCAAGGAGTTCCGGCAGGCGGTGTCCGGCCAGACGTTCCTGTCCTCGACCCATGTCGTACCGCTCCTCCCGGCCGAGGAGAAGGCCATGTGGAGCGCGATCGTCGACAGCCCCGCGTGGAAGGCCAAGACGGACATCGAGAACGCCGTCCTGCGCCCGGCCCCGCCGGCCGAGGACGGCTCGGTCGCCCTCCCGGCGGGCGAGCAGCGCTGGCGCGGCGCCATGGACTCCCTGACGCCCGAGATCGAGAAGCTCCTCCAGCACCGCACCGCCCTCGTCGTCGAGGAGGGCAAGGGCAGCGTCCTCTCGCTGCTCACCCGGATGGCGCTCACCACGATCATCGGCCTGCTCGCCGTCATCGCGGTCATCTGGACGACCTGGCGCCTCACCCGCACCCTGCGGCTGCGCATCGGCCGGCTCCAGGAGCAGGCCGAGGCCCTGGAGAAGGCGCTGCCCGAGGTCGTCGAACGACTCGGCCAGGGCGAGCGCATCGACGTCGAGGCCGAGGCGCAGGCCGTCCGGCAGGACGTGGGCGACCGCGCCTCCGACGAACTGACCCGCCTGGGAGAGGCGTTCAACCTCGCCCGCACCAGCGCCATCGAGGCCGCCGTCCGGCAGGCCGACCAGCACCGCGGCTTCGAACGGCTCCTCCAGCGCATCGCCCGCCGCACCCAGCAGCTCATCGGCCAGCAGCTCAAGAAGCTGGACGAGCTGGAGCGCCGGCACGAGGACCCCGAGATCCTCGACGGCCTCTTCGACCTCGACCACCTGACCGCGCGCCTGCGCCGCTACGAGGAGAACCTCGTGATCCTCGCGGGCGGCGCCCCGCACCGGCGCTGGCGCAAGCCGGTCCCGCTGCTCGACGTGCTGCGCTCCGCCCAGGGCGAGGTGCAGGACTACCGCCGCGTCGTGGTGGACCTCGACGGCAGCCCCTGGCTCGCGGCGCGAGCCGTCGGACCCGTCGCGCACGTCCTCGCCGAACTCGCCGAGAACGCGCTCGTCTTCTCCCGCCCGCCCAGCCCCGTCGAGATCAGGGTCGCCCAGGTCAGCCACGGACTGGCCATCGAGGTCGAGGACCGCGGCCTGGGCATGGACGCGGAGCAGCTGGCCGAGGCCAACGAGCTGATGGTCCGGCCGGCCCGGATGGACCTGCTCGCCCACAGCGACGACATCCGGCTCGGACTGCACGTCGTCGCGCGGCTCGCGAACCAGTACGGGCTGCGGGTCGAGTTCCGTGTCTCGGCGTACGGAGGCACGCGGGTCGTCGTGCTCGTACCCCAGGAGTACGTGGTCACCGGACCCGGAGCCGAGAGCGGCCACGCGGCCGGCATCGGCCCGGTGGCCGTCCCCGATGACGCCTCCGTGCCGGGCCCCGCTCCCCGGGCGGTCGTCACCCCGCTTCCCGGACAGCCGGCGCCCGAGCCCATGCCCATGTCCCCTTCCGAACCCGCTCCCGTGATCACGCCGCTGCTGCCCACGCAGTCCGCGGACACGCGGGACGACGCCCTGCCCACCCGAGTACAGGGACGAGCGCTGGCCGATGTGACTGCTCTGAACAGGCCCCACCAGCAGGCCCAGGACGAGGTCCAGGCGCAGCCCGCGCCCCAGCCCCTGTCGCAGGCCCTGCCCCACCCGTCGCCGGAGCACCACTCCGCGCCGCAGCCCTTCCCGCCGGCGCGGACCGCGCCACGCCACGCCGCGCCCTCGCCGCACGCCGTCCCGCAGGCCCCGGCGCAGGCCGGGCAGCCGTTCGGTGCGCAGCCCGGTCCGCACGCCCTCCCGCAGGGCGTCCCGGCGTACGCGCCGCCCACGCCCCCCTCGTACGCCGGGAACCACCCCTACGGGTCGCCCGAGCAGCATCCGCCGGTCGCGGACGCGCCGCTTCCGCGCCGGGTGCGCCAGGCCAGCCTGGTGGACGAGCTCCGCATCGCTCCCACTCCCGCCCCCGCGGCCACCCCGGCACCGCCCCTCAACTGGCAGGACGACCCCCTGCTCAGGCCCGTCCCGCGCCGCGCGAGCGCCACGATCGGAGCCTTCCAGCGCCGGTCGCGCGCCACCCGTACGCACACGGACCAGGACACCGGACAGCTCCCCGCACCCGGATCCGCGCCCGAGCCCCCCGCACCCACCCGCACCACGAGAGAAGAAGAACGGTCATGACTCGCACAACCGCCACCCACCAGGACCTGGACTGGCTGCTCGACGGCCTGGTGGACTCCGTGGCCGAGACCCGCAACGCCGTACTGCTCTCCGACGACGGCCTGGTCGTCAGCCACTCGCGGACCATCGACCGCGCCGACGCCGAGCGCCTCGCCGCGATCTGCACCGGTCAGCAGAGCCTCGCCCGTGGTGTCGGACAGCTCTTCCACGGCGGCGTGGTCCACCAGGTGATCGTGGAGCTGGCCGACCTCTGGCTCTTCATCATCTCGGCCGGGCAGGGCACCCACCTGGCCGTCGTCGCCTCGCAGGAGGTGGACGCCGAGGTCATGTCGCTCGCCATGCACAACCTGGTCCAGCAGGTCGGCCAGAAGCTCGCCACCCCCGTGCGCTCCGAGTTCGACGCCTTCGGCACCGGGGTCGGGCAGGGCGTGTGAACACCGGCTGGGAGTACGGGTCCACCGAGTACACCGAAGAGTCCGAGGAGGACGCCTCGGGCACGATGGTGCGCCCGTACACCATCACCCGCGGCCGTACCGCCCCCGAGCGGGACGACTTCACCCTCATCACGGTCCTCACGACGGTGGAGCAGCCCCTCGACGAGCGCGGCCGGCCGCTGCGTCCGGGGCGCCTCCAGCCGGAACACCGGCTGATCCTCGAACTCTGCCGCCGGCCGGCCGCGGTCGCGGAGGTCGCTGCGGGTCTCGACCTCCCCGTGTCGGTGACCAAGATCCTGCTGGCCGACCTCGTCGGCCAGCGCCTGCTGTCCGCTCGGGCGCCACTTGTCGTGGCGCGGGCGGCGGGGGGCGCCGACGGCGGCCTGCTGGCCGCCGTCCGTGACGGACTCCGGAGACTCTGAAATCCCATGATCAGCACTCAGGCGGCCCCTGCCGCCGTCAAGATCCTCGTCGCCGGCGGATTCGGCGTCGGCAAGACCACCCTCGTCGGCGCGGTCAGCGAGGTCGCACCGCTGCGCACCGAGGAGTACCTCACCACCGCCAGCGTCGGCGTGGACGACCTGGCCGGTATCGGAGCCAAGGAGACGACGACCGTCGCCCTGGACTTCGGGCGCATCACGGTCAGCGACGAACTCGTCGTGTACCTCTTCGGCACGCCCGGCCAGGAACGCTTCTGGTTCATGTGGAACGACCTGGTCAACGGCGCTCTCGGCGGCGTGGTCATCGCCGACACCAGGCGCCTCGACACCAGCTTCGCGTCCATCGACTTCTTCGAGAGCCGGGCGATCCCCTTCGTCGTCGCCATCAACTGCTTCGACGGCCACAACACCCGTACGGTCGAGGAGATCAGGACCGCGCTCGACCTCGATCCGCACGTTCCGCTGCTCATCGGCGACGTCCGGCAGCGCTCCTTCGACAAGGACGTGCTCCTGGCCCTGGTCGACCACCTGATGAGGCTCCCGGCGCCGGTCTGACCGACCCGGGCCCGGGCCCACCCCGCGACCGCCCCCTCCTCGCGGCCAGGCCCCCCGAGACAAGGCCCCCGCCCCGCGGACCTCCACCTCCGCGACCACCCCTCCCCTTCACCGTCACGTTCTGGAGACATCCGAGATGGCATCACACCTGCGCGTCCTGATCCACGGCGGAGGCATCGGCGGCCTCGCGCTCGCCACCGCCCTCGCCCGGCGCGGCCACACCGTGGAGGTCGTCGAACTCCGCGACGAACTCGACGCGCTCGGCGTCGGCATCATCCAGCCGTCCAACGCCCTTCACGTCATGCGTGAGATCGGCGTCCTCGACGCCTGCCTCGAAGCGGGCTTCGAGTGGGAGGCCCTGACGATCGCCGACCCGGCCGGCAACACTCTCGCCCGCATTCCGCAGCCGCGCATGGAGGACGTCCCGGCGAGCAACGGCATACCGCGCCCCGCTCTCGCCAAGGTCCTCGGCGACGCCGCCGTCGCCGCCGGCGCCACGGTCCGGTTCGCCGCGACGATCACCGAGCTCGACGACGACGGCACCGGCGTCGACGTGAGGCTCTCCGACGGCTCCACCGGCCGCTGGGACCTCGTCGTCGGCTTCGACGGCATCGGCTCCCCCCTGCGCACCCGCCTCTACGGGGACCGGTACGCGCCCGAGTACACCGGATTCGCCAACTGGCGGGTCACCATGCCGCGCCATGCCGACGTCCAGGGCGTCGTGATGGGCACGGCCGGCCAGGAGGCCAAGGCCCTGCTCACCCCGATCACGGACGAACTCATGTACCTGGGAGCCGTGTTCGCCGAGGCCGAGGACTTCCGTCCGGACCCGGAGCACGCGCACGAGGAGCTCGCGAAGCGGCTCGCCATGTTCTCCGGCCCCGTCGCCGAGGCGCTCGCCGCCGTCACCGACCCCTCGGCCGTCGTCTACTCCCGCATCTCCCAGGTGACCGTCGAGGAGCCCTGGCACGTGGGCCGGGTGGTCCTCGCGGGCGACGCCGCCCACGCCTCCACCCCGCACCTGGCCCAGGGTGCGGCGATGGCCGTCGAGGACGCCCTCGTGCTGGCCCTGTCCCTCGACGAGGCGGACTCCGTGCCGGCCGCGCTGGAGGCCTGGGAGGCCCGGCGCCGCCCCCGGGCGATGTGGGTGCAGGCGATGTCGCGCGCGATCCTCAAGCAGGAGATGGGTGCGTCGACCACGGCGGACGAGAACGCCCTCCTGGAGATCGGCATCCCGGGCGCCGCGCACGTCCTGGCGAAGCCCTACTAGCAGGGGCTCCGGATGCGCGTCGGCGCCCCGGTGCCCGAGACCGGGGCGCGACGCGCATGCGGGTAGCTCTCCTTCGCCGGCCGCCCGGGCGTCGATCGGGACCATGGACCTGATCACGTACGGCACGACCGTCCGCGAGATCTTCGGCCTCGCCGCCGGGCCGGGGCCGGAGCCGGTCGGTCCGGGAACGCAGACGACCCGTGGGCCTTGGTCCCGTCCGCTCGAGTTCGGACGGGAGCCGGCCGGAGTACCGGCGGCCCACGGGTCGGGTGACTGCGTGGTTTTCGGCAGGCGGCCTGCCGAGGTGCACAGAGTGCGACGGCAGGCCGTTAGCCCGCAGTCACCTCACGAATCCGAAAAGAAACCATGTTCTCGGATCACCTCCTTTCAGCGTGTGACCACAGCCTAGGAAAGCCCGGGACGACGCTCAACCCATTTATCGCGGCCTCTTTCCGGGCTACCGGGACCGCAGCTCCGCCGCCACCGCCGAGGCCGCCTCGGCGACCAGCGCGTCGACGGGAGGCGCGTCCTCCGCGTCCCGGGTGGTCATCACCGCCAGCACGATCGGCCCGCCGTCCGGCGGCCAGGTGACGCCCGCGTCGTTGTTGGTGCCGTACCGTCCGCCGCCGGTCTTGTCGGCGAGCGCCCAGTCGGCGGGGAGCCCCTTGCGGAACCGCTCGACGCTCGTCGTGTTGCCGAGCATCCAGCCGGTGAGCCGCTCCCGGTCCCGGGGCGCGAGCGCGCCGCCGAGGACGAGGCGCCCGTAGGTCCGGCCGATGGCCCGGGGGGTGGTCGTGTCGGTCTCCCGCGACGGCTCCGCCGAGTTCAGCTCGGGCTCCCAGCGGTCGAGGCGCGTCGTGCGGTCCCCGACCGACCGCGCGAACCGTGTGACGGCCGTCGGACCGCCCAGCTCGCGCAGCAGGAGGTTGGCGGCGGTGTTGTCGCTGAATCTGAGGGTGGCGTCGCAGAGCGCGGAGACCGTCATGCCGTGGGCGAGGTTCTCGGACTTCCCGGTCACCGGGGACCAGCCCGACCGCCGGACGTAGGCCTCGGTGTACCGGATGCGCCGCGCCAGGAACGTACCGTCGTGGTCGAGGTCGCGCAGCACCGCCGCGACGGCGAGCGTCTTGAAGAGCGAGCACATCGGGAACCGCTCTCCGGCGCGGTACGTGATCGTGCGCCCCGCGCGTACGTCATGGGCGTAGACCCCGAGGCGCGCGGAGTGCCGCGCTTCGAGCTCCCGCAGCCGGGCGCCGATGTCTTCGCTCCCGGGGGTGGAGGCGTACGCGGAGCCGCCGAGAGGCAGAGCCAGGGTCAGGGCCGCGCCGGCTCCGAGAGCGAGAGCGGCACGACGGGACGAGCCGAAACCTGTGCTGGACGAGGTGGACAAGGAGTTTCCCTTCCAGAGCGATCACTGCACAGGCAACCACGCACACGGCCCCCCGTCCGGTTTCGCAGGACCGCATGGCATGGCGGCGCACCGACAGCCCCACCGCCGCCCCGAGCGGGTCTCAACGCCCGTCGAAGCTCCAGGCCTCGATGTCGCGGTACCGGATCGGTCCCGGACCGCGTCCGAAGTCGCTGCCCACCAGATGCAGCCGCTCCGCCCGCCAGCCGTGCCCCGTGAACCCGGCCAGTCCGGCGGCCACCGTCACCACGCTGGACAAATCGTCCCGCCGTGCCCGCGCCAGGGTCAGATGGGGCCGCAGCGGCCGGTCCTCGAAGGCGACACCGCACTCCCTGACCACCGTGCGGACATCGGTGGCCAGCCGGTGCAGTCCCTCCAGGTCCCCGTCGATCCCGCTCCACAGCACCCGTTCGTCGAAGTGCCCGCCGCCCCGCAGCGCCAGCTCGACCGGCCGGTGCGAGGCGGCGAGCTCCGCGAGCGGTGGCCGCAGGGACGGAACGGTCGCGGCCGGAAGCTCGCCGAGGAACGCCAGCGTGATGTGCCAGTCCTCGATCCGGTTCCATCGCATGCGCGGGTACGTCTCGTACGCCGGCCCCAGCTCGCGCGCGAGCTCGTCCTTCGCCACGTCGGGCGGGGCGAGGGCGATGAACACGCGTACGGTGGCCGCCCGGTCCCGTCCGTCTCCTTCGGAGTCCGTCGCCCGCCCGTGTGCCTGAGTCATCTTCCGTTCCCCGCTCGCCCTGCCCGCGCCCGGAACCCCGGTCCCGCACGCCACTCCCGCGATGTGAGGGTACGCGGTGTCCCGGCCGGTCAGCCGCCCGGGACACCGGTCTCGGGGGACTCCCACCGTATGAAGAGCGGGCTGTCGGACCGCGCCCCGCGCGCTCCCTCGCGGGGGTGGTTCCCGGGGTCCGGTGAGCCTGGTCCGGGACGGCCGACGGGAACGGGTCGCCCGCCACCAGGAAGCTGTGCGCTGCCCCCCCCGTATCCCCACGCAACGCCATGACCCACGTAGAGCTGAGACCGTCGGACCGGCCCCAGAGGGGCCCGCCGCCACCGCGACGACTTCCGTGAACAACGCACGCGGCTGCACGATCATCGGCACGAGCGGCGCGGACACCCTGAACGGCGGCTTAGGCAACGACGTGATCTGCGGCCTCGGCGGTAACGACATCATCCGCGCGAGCTACGGCAACGACACCGTCCACGGCGGATACGGGAACGACGACGAGGACGGCGGCTACGGCGACGACACCCTCGACGGAGGCCCGGGCCACGACCTTCTGACCGGCTCCTACGGCAACGACCGGCTCATCGCCACCGACGGCGTCGCGGGCAACGGCACCGCCGGCGGAGGCATGGGCACGGACACCCGCACCACCGCCCCGGGCGGCATCCGCATCAGCTGCCCCTGATCCCTCCGCCCCGACCGGTCGTCACACCCCCGCCCCCGCCGCCGTCAGCCAGGCCTTCGCCACCACGCGGTGGCCGAGCGGGGTCGGGTGGACGCCGTCCGGGGCGAGGGCCGCCGCCCCGTGCTCCTCGGCGGCGCGGTGCAGCGCCAGGTCCGTGCGTACCACCGTCGCGCCCCGGGCGGCGGCGGCCCGCAGGACGGCGTCCGTCCGAGGACCGAGGTCCTCGAACCAGGTCTCCTGCTCGGGGGTGGCCGGGAGCAGGAACGGCGTCATCACGAAGAGCCGCGCGGCGCACTTCTCCTCGGCGAGGGCCAGAACCCGGCCGAGGGCGGCCTCGAACTCCGGCAACGGACTGGGAAGGCCCCGGTCGTAGCGGCGCCAGGTGTCGTTGATGCCGATCAGCACGGTGACCACCGTCGGACCGAGCGCGAGGACATCGGTGGACCAGCGCGCCTCCAGGTCCCGGACGCGGTTCCCGTTGACCCCCCGGTTGAGGACCGTCACCGAGGGGGGAAGCGCCTCGGAGACCAGCCGTACATAGCCGGCGCCGAGGGACGAGGGGTCCTCGCGGTCGCGCCCGGTGTCGGTGACGGAGTCTCCGACGAAGAGCAGCCGGTCGGACGGGGTGAACTGCACGTGGGCGTCCTCTCAGGCCTGTCGGAAGGTGTGGCGCATGATGCCGAGCCCGTCGATCCCGCACTCGACGACATCCCCGTGGCGGAGGTACGGGCGCGGCTCCGGACGGCCGAGGGCGACACCGGCCGGGGTCCCGGTGTTGATGACGTCGCCGGGGTACAGCACCATGAACCGGCTCAGGTAGCGGATGATCTCGGCGACCGGGAACACCATGTCCGCCGTCGTGCCGTTCTGGCGCTCGACGCCGTTCACCGACAGCCGGAGGGCGAGCTTGCCCGGGTCGGGGATCTCGTCGGGGGTGACGAGCCACGGACCGAGCGGGTTGAAGGTCTCGCAGCTCTTGCCCTTGTCCCACTGGCCGCCGCGCTCCAGCTGGAAGGCGCGCTCGGAGACGTCATGGGAGACGGCGTACCCGGCGACGCACGCGAGGGCGTCCTCGTCGCTCTCCAGGTAGCGCGCGGTCCTGCCGATCACCACGGCGAGCTCGACCTCGTAGTCGGTCTTGACGCTGTCGCGGGGGACCAGCACGTCGTCGTACGGCCCCGAGACCGTCCAGGGGTCCTTCATGAACACGACCGGCTCGGCCGGGATCGCGGCGCCCGTCTCCTCGGCGTGGTCACGGTAGTTGAGGCCTATGCACACCACCTTTCCGGGGCGTGCCACCGGCGCCCCGATCCGTACGCCGGTCGCGGCGCCGGGAGCGGGCGGCATTCCGGAGTCCAGTACGGGCAGCTCCCCGGCGGCCACCGCGCCCGCGAGGCGGTCGAGGGCGCCGTCGGCGAGGGAGCGGTGGTCGATGTCGTCGAGGACGCCGGACGCGTCGAGGAGTTCACCCGACCCACCGAGGACCGCGGGGCGCTCGGCCCCCGCCTCTCCGACTCTCAGCACGCGCATGCCAGCCACCCTTCACGTTATACATCGGATGTATCGACCCGGGAATGCAACCAATCAACTGGCGTTTTGTCCAGAGGTAGTTACTGGCGGGGGAGCGATCCACCCATCGCCCCGAGGTGTCATCCGATGTATCGTGTGGCGCGCCGACGGCCGCTCCCGGCACCCGCTCCCGTACCGCGCCGACGCGCCTCACGGCGCCCCGACCCCGGGGGAGCGGCCGGCCGGCGCCCAGACCGCCACGCCCCAGGAGGCCGAGCCGATGGCAGACACGACGAGGATGCTCAACGCCCAACTGGTCATGGAAGAAGGGCGCAGGGCCGATGTCTACCCGGCGCCGGTCCTCCAGGACATCGGGCGCCTGGTGAACCTCCGGACCCCCGCCCTCACCCGCGAAGCCCTCCGGCGCGATCCGAGCGTCCTGGAGGAGGTCGACGTGCTGCTCACCGGCTGGGGAGCGCCGGTCCTCGACGCGGAACTCCTCGCCCACGCGCCACGCTTGAGGGCGGTCATGGTGGCCGCCGGTTCGGTGCGCCATCTGACCACACCGGAGTTCTGGGCCAGGGGCGTCCCGATCGTCACCGCGGCGGCGGCCAACGCCGTCCCGGTCGCCGAATTCAGCCTCGCCCAGATCCTGCTCGGCCTCAAACAGGTCCACCGGCAGGCCCGCGAGGTGGCCGCCCGCGGGAAGTTCCCGCACGACCCCCGGGTGGCCGGCGGATACGGCTCCCGGGTCGGCCTGCTCGGTCTGGGCGAGATCGGCCGGCTCGTCGCGGAGCACCTGCGGCACTTCGACGTCGAGGTGCTGGCCTGCGACCCCGTGATCGACCCGGCCCTCGCCGGCGGGCTGGGCGTCCGGCTCACCGGCGTCGAGGAACTGTTCTCGACGTGTGACGTCGTGAGCGTGCACGCCCCGCTGCTCCCCGAGACCGAAGGCCTCGTCGGCAGACGGCTGGTGTCCCTCCTCCCCGAGGGTGCCACCCTGATCAACACGGCCCGCGGCGCCGTCCTGAACGAGCCGGAGGTGATCGGGGTCCTCTGGGACCGCTCCGACCTCACCGCCGTGCTCGACGTCACCTGGCCCGAGCCGCCCGACCCCGGTTCGGCACTGTTCACCCTGCCGAACGTCGTCCTCACCCCCCATCTCGCAGGCGCCATGGGCGGGGAGCGGGCCCGTCTCGGCGAACTCGTCCGTGACGAACTGCGCCGACTGGTGAACGGCGAGCCCCTGCGCCACGCCGTGGAACCGACCAGGGCCGCGACCAGGGCGTAGGAAGCCGCGCGCCGGGCCCGGAGAGCCGCGAACAGGGCCCCGCAGTGAGAGCCGCGCCCCGGGCGCGGAGACCCGTCAGCCGGGCCCTCGCGCCTGTGCTGGCTTGAATATCGAGGCCCGGGAGCCTCTGCCCCGGACATACATCGGATCTTTGACGGAAGCTTGGCCGGCGGTCGCCCGACCGTCGTCCCGTCACCGTCGTACGGCACCTCGCCCTCAACCCCCGCTCCCTGACTGCTCAAGCGGGTGATGGGCACTCCGAAGGGCCTTCGGTGCGCTTCCGGCGCAACATGAATATCCCACCCCCAACTCTTTTCAGTCATCGGACTATTGACCCCCGATCGGCCGCGCGTTAGCGTCCCCGGCAAGCGCTTACAGGCCAGCTGCCGAGGGCGGCGAACAGGAGTGGTGATGCAGAGAACGCGATGGATCGGCGCGGGTATTCTCGCCTCGGCGTTGGCCCTCACGAGCTGTACGTCCGGCCCTGCCGGTACGGACGCCAAGCAGGACGCCAAGGCGGAACTGGAGCTGTGGACCAGGACCACCCCCGGCGGCGCCGGCGAGAAGGCCACGCTGCGGCTGGTCGCCGGATTCGAGAAGGCCACCGGCCACAAGGTGAAGGTCACGGCGATCTTCGACGACTTCGAGACGAAGCTCCAGCAGCGGGCCGCCCAGCGGAACCTGCCCGACATCGTCATGAACGACGTCACCCAGCTCGGCTCCATGCACAGTCAGGGGCTGCTCAGGGAGATCGACCTCAGCAAGATCAAGAGCAGCGGGGACCTCGTCGAGCAGGGCCTCAACTCCGGCAAGAGCGTCGACGGGAAGCAGTTCGGCATCCCGTACTCCGCCCAGGCCGGCGCCCTCCTCATCCGCAAGGACTGGCGCGAGAAGCTGAAGCTCGGAGCCCCGCAGAGCTGGGACGACCTCGCCGCGATGGCCGAGGCCTTCACCACCCGGGACCCCGACGGCAACGGCAAGCAGGACACGTACGGACTCGCCGCCCCGCTCTCCACCAAGCGCGGCTACGCCTCCTGGTACTTCTCCAACTTCCTCTGGGCCGCCGGCGGCGACTTCATCACCGAGGCCGGCCAGGGGAAGTACAAGCCGTCCATGACCAGCAAGGAGTCCATGGAGGCGGTGCGCTGGTTCCGGGCCCTCGGCTGCGACAGCAAGGCCATCCAGCCCGGCGCCGTCACCATGGACACCCCGCCGACGAACGAGACGTTCGAGGCGGGCAGGACCGGCATGTTCGTCGTCGGCCCCTATCTGATGCCCCGCTTCGACAAGTCGCTCGGCAAGGACAAGTACGAGGTCGTCCCCATGCCCAAGGGCCCCAAGGACGCCACCGTGCTCGCGGAGGGCGGCTCCGTCTACCTGATGGCCGGCTCCGAGAACATGGCAGGACAGGACGCCTTCGCCGGCTACGCCATCTCCGCCGATGGCCAGAAGCTCGGCATGCAGGGCGAGGACGGCTCCACCGTCCAGCTCCCCGTGAACAAGACGGTGGACGTCACCGAGGTCCGTCCCGACCCGCGCTGGAAGACGTACGCCGAGGTCTACCGCGCCTCCGGGCGCTACGCCCCGTCCATCCCCAACTGGACCCCCGTACGACAGGTCACCGCCGAGACCGTCAACGCCCTGATGGCCGACTGCTCCCTCGACGCCGGCGCCAAGCTGCGCGAACTCGACAAGAAGCTCGCCGACATCCTCCAGGAGCAGGGAATCGCCGGATGACGAGCGTCGACCAGGTGAAGTCGGCCGCCCCCGCGGCGGCCGGCTCCACCGCCCGGGCGGACGGCCTGCCGGAGGCGGGGTCCACGACCGCGCCCCCCGGCGGACGGCCCGTCTCCCGACGGGTGCGCAGCCGCCGCGGCGGCCGGTGGTGGACGCCGTGGCTGTTCCTGGCCCCGGCCCTGATCCTCTTCCTGTACTTCAAGTTCATCCCCATGGCCAGCGCGCTGGCCATGTCCTTCCAGGACGTCCGGCCCTATCTGGGCAACCGGTGGGTCGGCGGCGAGAACTACGCCACCGTCCTGACCTCCGACGGCTTCCGTGAGGCAGCCTGGCACACCGTCGTCCTCGCGGTCGGCCAGACCCTCGGGTCGATGCTGCTCGGCCTCACCCTCGCCCTGCTCATGGAGGGACAGGGCCGCAAGCTCGGCTTCGTACGCTCGGCGGCGTTCCTGCCGGTCGTCGTGCCGATCGCGGTCGTCGCCGAACTCTGGCGGATCATGTACCACCCCACCCAGGACGGCATGCTCAACTCCATCCTCGGCCTCGTGGGGTTCGGCCCGTCGGGATTCATCAACGACCCCGACAGCTCGATGGTCTCCATCATGATCACCGGCATCTGGCGCGGCGCGCCCTACGACATGATGATCTTCCTCGCGGGTCTCGCCGGCGTCGACCGCGGCCTGTACGAGGCGGCCAAGGTCGACGGCGCGTCCAGGTTCCAGCGCATCCGCCACGTGACCGTCCCCGGACTGCGGGCCGTCCTCACGATCCTCTTCATCCTGGCGGCCATCCGCGGCCTGCGGGTCTTCACCGAGGTCTTCCTGCTCACCAACGGCGGCCCCGACGGCTCGACCGAGGTCGTCATGACCGTCATCTACAAGCTGGGCCTCGAACAGAACCGGCTCGGCGTCGGCGCCGCCGGAGCGGTACTGCTGTTCCTGGCGACGCTGCTCCTGACGGTCGGCGTCCACCTGTTCCGACGGAGGGGTAACGAATGAGCGCGCCGACCGAGACCGCGCTGGGTCTCACCGAGAGCCGGAGCGCCGGTGGCCGCGTCCTCAAGGCCGTCACCTACCTCATGGTCCTGCTGCTGTTCGCGGGCCCGCTCCTGGCCCTCCTGGTCAGCGCGTTCAACCACGTCAAGGACCCGACCCAGCTCAGCGTCATCCCCTCCGACCCCACCGTGGACAACTTCACGGTCGCGTTCGACCAGGGAGTCCTGAAGTACCTGCTCAACTCGTTCTTCGTCGTCGGGTTCGGGCTGCTGCTCCAGGTGGCCGTCTCCGTCCTCGCGGGCTACGCGCTCGCCCGGAAGCGGTTCCGGGGGATGAGCCTGGTGTTCGTCGCGATCCTGGCGACGCTGATGCTGCCGGAAGAGATCCTGGCCATCCCGCTGTCCGTCATCCTCGCCGACCTGCCGGTCGTCCACTTCAACCTGATCGGCACCCTGGCCGGCATGATCGTCCCCGTCGGCGCCTGGGCGTTCTCCATCCTCGTCATGACCGAGTTCATGAAGGAGGTGCCCAAGGAACTGGAGGAGGCGGCGCGCATCGACGGCGCCGGAGACCTGCGGATCTTCGCGCAGATCATCCTCCCGATGTGCAAGCCCGCGCTCGGCGTCATCGGCGTCTTCGGCTTCACCATGATCTGGGACCAGTACCTGCTGCCCCTCCTCGTGGCCACCGACTCGTCCTCCTACACGCTGCCGCTGGCCCTGCGCACCCTCAGGGTCGACCCCCTCGTCACCCCCGGCGTCGTCATGGCCGCGTCCCTCCTCGCCCTGCTGCCGTCCGTGATCGTCTTCCTCTTCTTCCAGCGATCCTTCGTCCACGGCCTGTCCAGCGGCGCCCTCAAGGGCTGACCCGGCTTTCCCCCCCCCGTACCGCCGAACTCACGAAAGGACCACCTCCCGTGATCCCGTCCGGCCTGATGTCCTTCCCGCTCACGCCGTTCACCCCGGCCGACGAGGTCGACACGACCGTGCTCGCCGACCACCTAGAGGACCAGCTCGCCCACGGACCGGCGGCGCTCTTCGTCGCCTGCGGCACGGGGGAGTACTCCTCGCTCAGCGGACCCGAGTACACCCAGGTCGTACGACGCGCCGTCGAGGTCGTCGCCGGGCGCGTACCCGTGTACGCCGGCGCCGGGGGCGGCCTCGGCAACGCCAGGGCGGCGGCCACCGCCGCCGCGGACGCCGGCGCCGAGGGGATCCTGCTGCTCCCGCCGTACCTCGTCGGCGGCACCGAGGACGGCTACCTCGCCTACGCGGAGTCCGTGGCCCGCGCCGGCCGGCTGCCCGTCGTCGTCTACCGCCGGGGACTGGCCGGGATCGGCGTGTCCACCGCCCTCCGCCTCCTCTCCGTCCCCGGGATCGCCGGGATCAAGGACGGCAACGGCGACCTCGACATGCTGGCCCGCATGGTCACTGCGGTACGCACCAGCGGCCACCCGCGCGCCGAGTCCTTCGCCTTCCTCAACGGCCTCCCCACCGCCGAGGTGAGCGCCGCGGCCTGCCGGGCCATCGGCGTCCGCGACTACTCCTCCGCCGTCCTGTGCTTCGCCCCCGACATCGCCCGCGCCTTCCACACGGCCCTGACGGCCGGCGACACCGCCACGACCGAACGCCTCCTCGCCCGCTTCTACCTGCCGCTGACCGAACTCCGCGACAAGGTCCCCGGCTACGCCGTCGCCCTCGTCAAGGCCGGAGCCCGACTCCGCTCGCTCGACGTCGGACACGTCAGGGCGCCCCTGGTGGACGCTGCCCCGGACGACGTCGAACGACTGCGGGAGCTGCTCCACGAGGGACGCCGCGCACTGGCCGAGGCACAGGGCCCCGCCGCCTCCGCCGCTGCCCTGGACGAGTCCGTGGCGGTGGCCTCGTGAAGATCACCACCGTCGTCATCACCCCCGTCGCCTTCGCCGACCCGCCGCTCCTCAACGCCGTCGGAGTCCACGAGCCGTACGCACTCCGCGCCGTGATCGAGGTGCGGACCGACACCGGCGCGTACGGGCTCGGTGAGAGCTACGGCGACGCCGCCCACCTCGAACTGCTGCGCGCCGCCGCCGACGAACTGACCGGCCTCGACCCCTTCGACCTCAACGAACTGTCCCGGCGGGTCGGCGCGGTCGTCGGCGGCCGGGTCGCACGCGATGCCCACGGCCTCATCGGCGAAGGCGGCGCCGAGAAGACCGTCGCGAGCGTCACCTCACCGTTCGAGGTCGCCTGCCACGACCTCCAGGGCAAGCACCTGGGCAGGCCCGTCTCCGACCTGCTCGGCGGGGCGACCCGCGACCGGATCGACTTCTGCGGCTACCTGTTCGCGAAGTGGGCCGCACACCCCGGGCAGTCACCCGACGCCTGGGGGCCGGCCCTGGACGCCCAGGGGCTGGTCGCACAGGCCCGTCTCATGGCGGACCGGTTCGGCTTCCGCTCCTTCAAGCTCAAGGGCGGTGTGCTCCCCCCGGACGAGGAGGTCGCCGCGATCCGGGCGCTCCGCGAGGCGTTCCCGGACCACCCGCTGCGGCTCGACCCCAACGCGAGCTGGGACCCGGAGACCGCCGTCGGGGTCGCCGAGGAGCTGTCGGGCGTACTGGAGTACCTGGAGGACCCGGTCGCGGGCATCCCCGCGATGGCCGACCTCGCCCGCGTCGCCCCGATGCCGCTCGCCACCAACATGTGCGTGGTCACCTGGGAGCAGCTGACCCGGGCCGTCCCGGTCGGCGCGGTCGGTGTACTGCTCGGCGACCACCACTTCTGGGGCGGACTCAAGGCCTCGCAGCACCTGGCCACCTGCTGCCGGAACTTCGGCATCGAGATGTCCATGCACTCCAACTCCCACCTGGGCATCAGCCTGGCCGCGATGGTCCACCTGGCCGCCGCGACCCCCGCCATCGGCCACGACCTCGACACCCACTGGCCGTGGAAGCGGCCCGAGGACGACGTCGTCACCGTGCCCTGGCAGTTCGTCGACGGCGCGATCACCGTCCCGCGCACCCCCGGCCTCGGCGTGGAACTCGACCGCGAAGCGCTCGCCCGGCTGCACGATCAGTACCTGGCCTGCGGACTGACCCGCCGCGACGACACCGGGTACCTCGCGCGCGTGGCGCCCTCCGTACGGCTGCGCGAGGACGTCCACGAACCCCGCTGAGCCCGCCGCCCCGCCCGTCTCCGGGAACCCGCTGACGTCTGCGCCCCGACCGCCTCCGACCGCACAGGAGCGATGCCCGATGACCACCACCAGCGCCGACGACGCGTCGACCGCTCCCTCGACCGCCGATGGCGCAGCCGCAGTCCCCGGCGCGCCCGCGGCCACCTCCGCCTCCGAAGCGGGCGCCGCGCCGGACACGACCTGGTTCACCCACGACCGCTTCGGCATGTTCGTCCACTGGGGCCTGTACTCCCTCGCCGCCCGCCACGAGTGGGTGAAGAACCGGGAGAGGCTGACGGACGAGCAGTACCAGGTGTACTTCGACCACTTCGAGCCCGACCGCTACGACCCGGTCCGCTGGGCCAGGGCGGCCAAGGCCGCCGGCATGCGGTACGTCGTGCTGACCACCAAGCACCACGACGGCTTCTGCCTCTGGGACAGCGCCCTCACCGAGTACAAGGTGACGAAGACCCCGCACGGCCGCGACCTGGTCGGGCCGTTCGTCGAGGCGTGCAGGGCCGAAGGACTCAAGGTCGGCTTCTACCACTCCCTGATCGACTGGCACCACCCCTCCTTCCCCGTCGACGGCACGCACCCGCAGCGCGACGACGAGGAGTTCAAGGCCGCGGCGGCGGACCGCGACATCCGCGAGTACCAGCGCTATCTGCACGGCCAGGTCCGCGAGCTCCTCACGGAGTACGGGCGGATCGACTACCTCTTCTTCGACTTCTCCTACGCGGGCCGCCCCGAATGGTGGGGCGGCAAGGGCCCCGACGACTGGGACGCCACCCGCCTCCTGGCCATGGTCCGCGAACTCCAGCCGCACATCCTCGTCAACGACCGCGCCGGCCTCCCCGGGGACTTCGTCACCCCCGAGCAGTACCAGCCGTCCGAGCCGATGACCGCCGACGGCCGGCCGGTGCTCTGGGAGGCCTGCCAGACGCTCAACGGCAGCTGGGGCTACGACCGCGACAACCTCGACCACAAGAGCCCCGACCTCCTCGTCCGGATGCTCGTCGACGGCGTCTCCAAGGGCGGCAACCTCCTCCTGAACGTCGGCCCCACCGGCCGCGGCGACCTCGACCCCCGCGATACCGCCGCCCTTGAGGAGATCGGGCGCTGGACGGACCTGCACGAACGGTCCGTCCGCGGCTGCGGCCCCTCCGCGTTCACTCCGCCCGCCGACTGCCGGTACACGCAGCGCGGCGACCGCCTCTACGTCCACCTCTTCGCCTGGCCGCTGCGCCATCTGCACCTGCCCGGACTCGAAGGCCGGGTGCGCCACGCCCAGCTCCTGAACGACGCCTCCGAGATCGTGCGGCTCCCGCCGGCCCCGGACCGCCCCGCGATGAACACCCAGATGGGCGGGCAGCCGGCCGGCACCCTCACCCTCCAGCTCCCCGTACGGCGGCCCGACACCCCGGTACCCGTCATCGAACTCTTCCTGACGGACCCGTCGTAAGGCACGTCGTGACGGACCCGTCGCAGGGCACTACGTGACGGATCCGTCGGAGAACGGCCCGCCCGTCCAGCTCCACCCCGTCCCGGCACCGATCCCGCCCGGGAACCCCTTCCGACCGATCACGGAGGCACCATGCAACGACGCACGTTCCTCACCGGCACCGCGGTGGGGGCGGCCGCGGCCGCCCTGCCCCTCGCCGGGCCCGCGTACGCGAGCGCCACGTCGGCCACACACGCCCACCACCGGGGCCGTGCCGTCGAGGTCCGCTCCCTCGACGCACTCCAGAAGGCGATCGACGCCGCCGGTCCGGCAACCCGGATCGTCGTCGCGGACGGTGACTACACCGTCCCCGCGGACCGGCCCCTGACCGTCCGTGGCCGGCACGGCTCCAGGGGCGCGCCGATCACGATCGTCGCCGCGTCCCGGGGCGGCGTCGTGCTGCGCGGGGAGCGGAGCTTCGTCCTCGACGACTCCAGCCACATCACCCTGAGTGGCTTCTCCTTCCGCCAGAGCACCACCCTGGACCTCCCGCCGAGCTGCTCGCACATCAGGCTGACCCGCAACGACCTCCAGCTCGCCGACATCGAGGGCCTGCACTGGGTCATGGTGCGCGCCGACGACACCGTCGTGGACCGCAACCACTTCCACGGCAAGAGCACGCTCGGCATCTACCTCGGCATCGAGGGCGACGGCAGCGAGGGCATGGCCCAGCGCGTCCACATCCACCGCAACCACTTCTCCGACCACACCTTCGCCGGCTCCAACGGCGGCGAACCGATCCGCCTCGGCGTCAGCCCCCGCGCCCTCTCCAGCGCGCACGCGGTCGTCGAGTACAACCTGTTCGAGCGGGCGAACGGCGATCCCGAGGCGATCTCCGTGAAGAGCTCCGACAACGTCATCCGGCACAACACCATCCGCGACAGCCTCGGCGGGATCGTCCTGCGCCACGGCAACGGCACCCTCGTCGACAGCAACTACCTGATCGGTGGCGAGGAGGGACTGCGGATCTACGGAAACGACCACGTCATCGTCAACAACTACCTCGCCGGCCTCTCCGGGCGCGCCATGGTGATCGGCAGCGGTTCGGAGCGCGACCACGTCCCCGGCGAATCGGCCGCGGACCGCCGGGGCAACGACGCGCCCGACCGGATCCTCATCGCCCACAACACGCTCCTGGACAACGCGGGCGGGCTCTCGGGCGAGAGCCACCGCCCGCACGAACCCCGTGACGTCACGGTCGCCGACAACCTTTTCGTCGGCGGGAGCGGAAACCTGGTCGAGATGGCGAACACGGTCCGCTTCACCTGGCAGGGCAACATCCTGTTCGGGGCCGCGGGCGACGGGAACATCCCCGCCGGAGGCTTCCTGCGGGCCGACCCCCGGCTCGTCGCGGGTCCCGACGGCGTCCACCGCCTCTCCCGTACGAGCCGGGCGATCGGGGCGGCCACCCTGTACCCGGCACCCGTCACCCACGACATCGACGGCGACCCGCGCGGCGGCCGTCGCGACGTCGGCGCCGACGAGTACGCGACCGTGCCCGCGAAGAACCGGCCGCTGACACCGGCGGACGTGGGCCCGCACGCACCCTGACCGGACCAGTGCCGCAGGGCGGCCGGTACGCGCGCGTACCGGCCGCCTCTTCCCTCCGCCTTTCCCGCCCGACCCGCCCGCCCCTTCGACCGGAAGGCCCGCACGTGCCCGAGGACCCACCGCGCCACCTCTCGTGCGGGCCGGCCGCCGTTCCCGCGCCCCCGCTCGGCCTCTGCTCCGTCACCTTCCGGCGGCTGCCCGCCCTGGAGGTCGTCCGTCGTGCCGCGGACGCGGGTCTCGCGGTGATCGAGTGGGGAGCGGACGTCCACGCGCCACCGGGAGACCCCGAGGCCCTCGGCGCCGTCCGCGAAGCCACCGAACGCCACGGCATGACGTGCTGCTCCTACGGCTCGTACTTCCACGGACTCCCGGACGAACTCCCCGGGTTCGCGGAGGTCGCCCGCGCGGCGGTGACGCTCGGAGCGCCGCGCGTCCGGGTCTGGGCGGGGGAGGCCGGATCGGCCGAGGTGACGGAGGGCGAGCGCGCCCGCATCACCGAGGGCCTGCGGGCGGCGGCGCTGATCGCGCGGGACCAGGGCCTGGAACTCGCCCTGGAGTTCCACATCAGGACACTGACCGACTCGGTGTCCTCCACGCTCCGGCTCCTGGAGGAACTGGAGGAACCGCGCGACCCCCGTGCCGCGTCGGTGGACAACATCACCACCTACTGGCAGCCGCCCCTGAACGCCCCCGACGACGAGGCGCTCGCGGGACTCGCCGCGCTGGCCGAACGCGTCAGCGCCGTCCACGTCTTCTCCTGGTGGCCGGACAACCACCGGCTGCCCCTGGACGCCCGTGACGAGCTCTGGACGCGGGCCTTCGGCCTGCTCGCCGGCCGGCCACGGCCGAGGGAAGCGCTCCTGGAGTTCGTGCCGGACGACGATCCCGCCGTCCTGGGACGCGAGGCGGCGACGCTACGGCGTACGGCGGCACCCGCCCCCGTACGCAGGGGGGCCGGTGCCGCCGGTTCCGGTCGGCTCCGATCCGCCCTGGAGTAGGGTGGCGGCCGACAGACACATCCGATGTATTTTGCCGCGCACAGGAGGATGCCTTGGCAGTGACCGACGAGGCGATCGGGAAGATCAAGGAGATGATCGTCTCCGGTGCGCTGCGCCCGGGGGACCGGCTTCCCAAGGAAGCCGACCTCGCCGCCGGACTGGGCCTCTCCCGCAACTCCCTGCGGGAGGCGGTGAAGGCGCTCTCCCTGCTGAACATCCTGGACGTACGGCAGGGGGACGGCACGTACGTCTCCAGCCTGGAACCGCCCCTGCTGCTCGAAGCGGTCTCGTTCGTCCTGGACTTCCACCAGGACGACCAGGCGCTCCAGGCCCTGAAGGTACGGGGCATCCTGGAGCCGGCGGCGACGGCCCTGGCGGCGGACCGCATACCCGAGGACGAGATCCGGGAGCTGGGTGAACTGCTCGACGGGCTCGGGGACTCGCCGAGCCTGGACGAACTCGTCGCCGGCGACCTGGAGTTCCACCGGCGCATCGCGGCGGCCTCCGGGATCCCGTTGCTGTGCTCGCTGCTCGACAGCATCTCCGGGGCGACCGTACGGGCCCGGCTGTGGCGCGGCATCACCGAGGAGACGGCCGTGGCCAGGACGATCTCGGAGCACCGGGCGATCCTGGACGCCCTCGCCGCGCGCGACGCGCGCACGGCGGAGGCGTGGGCGACGATCCACATCTCCAATGTGGTGAGGTGGCTCGACAGCGTGCTGTGAGGCCGGTCGCACACGGCCGGAGACCGGGCGTTCGCTCCTCGGGGGGCGAACGCCCTTTGTCGTTCCCGGTGTCGACGACACCCGGAGAGCGAAAGAAACATCCGATGTCTACTTGCCTGACCTCTCGCGGGCGCCGTATCGTTCTCGCTCGACAGGCCAATCACCCGATCTGTGCTGATGGTTGGGGCCGCCCCGCGTAGCTCGTGCAGACGAAGCCGAACGCCGGGCGCGCAGCCCAGGTGTGAAAGGAACCCCGTTGTCCACTGACATCACGCGGGTCATCGCGATGGACACCTACGACATCCGCTTCCCGACCTCCCGCCAACTCGACGGGTCCGACGCGATGAACCCGGACCCCGACTACTCCGCGGCCTACCTCGTGCTGCGCACGGACGAGCCCGACGGCCCCCAGGGGCACGGCTTCACCTTCACCATCGGACGTGGCAACGATGTCCAGGTCGCCGCGATCGAAGCACTGCGCCCGCACATCATCGGCCGCTCCGTGGAGGAGCTTTGCGCCGACCCGGGCCTTGTCAGCCGCGCGCTGATCGGCGACAGCCAGCTCCGCTGGCTCGGACCCGAGAAGGGCGTCATGCACATGGCCGTAGGCGCCGTGGTGAACGCCGTGTGGGACCTGGCCGCCAAGCGGCAGCGCAAGCCGCTGTGGCAGCTCCTGGCCGACGCCGAACCCGAATGGCTCGTCTCGCAGGTGGACTTCCGGTACATCACCGACGCGCTCACCCCCGAGGAGGCGCTCGACCTGCTGCGGCGCGGCAAGGAGGGCCGCGCCGAGCGCGAGCGGACGCTGCGCGCCCAGGGGTACCCCGCGTACACGACCTCGCCGGGTTGGCTCGGCTACTCGGACGAGAAGCTGACCCGGCTGGCCAAGGAGGCCGTCGCCGCCGGCTTCACCCAGATCAAGCTGAAGGTGGGGGCGGACCTCGCCGACGACGTACGCCGCTGCCGTGCCGCGCGGGCGGCCGTCGGCCCGGACGTACGCCTCGCCGTCGACGCCAACCAGCGGTGGAACGTGGCCGAGGCGATCGACTGGACCCGGGCGCTCGCCGAGTTCGACCCCTACTGGGTCGAGGAGCCCACCAGCCCCGACGACATCCTGGGGCACGCGCGCGTACGGGCCGCGGTCGCCCCCGTCAAGGTGGCCACGGGGGAGCACGTACAGAACCGCATCGTGTTCAAACAACTCCTCCAGGCGGACGCCGTCGACATCGTCCAGCTGGACGCGGCCCGGGTCGGCGGGGTGAACGAGAACCTCGCGATACTGCTCCTCGCCGCGAAGTTCGACGTGCCCGTCTGCCCGCACGCCGGAGGCGTCGGACTCTGCGAACTCGTCCAGCACCTGGCGATGTTCGACTATGTGGCGCTCAGCCGGACCACCGAGGACCGGGTCATCGAGTTCGTCGACCACCTCCACGAGCACTTCGCCCACCCGGCCGTCGTACGCGAGGGTAGCTACACGGCACCCCTGGCCCCGGGGTTCTCGGCGGACATGCGGGCCGAGTCGATCGCCACGTTCGCCTTCCCCGACGGCGACTTCTGGGCCGCCGACCTCGCACACCAGGCCGAAGGCACGGCCGACGACACGAGAGCCGACGACTCGGCGGCCGAAGGAGCCGCCGTCGTGGGCGCCGTGGCTGCGGACGCCGTGGAGGTGACGGCATGACCACCGCATCCCCGCTCGCCGGCCTGCGGGCCGTCGTCACCGGCGGCGCCTCCGGCATCGGACTCGCCGTCGCCCGCCTGCTGGACGCCCAGGGCGTCGCCGTCGCCGTCCTCGATCTGAACCCGGACGCCGCCCCCGACACGCTCACCGCCGTCCGCGCCGACGTGGCCGACGACACCTCCGTGCGTACGGCGGTCGAATCGGCCGCCGCCACCCTCGGCGGCATCGACATCCTCGTCAACAACGCGGGCATCGGCGCGGCCGGGACCGTCGAGGACAACCCCGACGACCAGTGGCACGGTGTCCTCGACGTGAACGTCCTCGGTGTCGTCCGGACGACCCGCGCCGCACTGCCCCATCTACGCCGCTCCGAGCACGCCGCCGTCGTCAACATCTGCTCCATCGCGGCCACCGCGGGCCTCCCCCAGCGGGCCCTGTACTCGGCGAGCAAGGGCGCGGTGCTCTCGCTGACGCTCGCCATGGCCGCCGACCACGTCCGGGAGGGCATCCGGGTCAACTGCGTCAACCCCGGCACGGTGGACACCCCCTGGGTCGCCCGCCTCCTGGACGCGGCCGAGGACCCGGCGGCCGAGCGCGCGGCGCTCAGCGCCCGCCAGCCCACCGGCCGTCTCGTCAGCGCGGACGAGGTCGCGGCAGCCGTCGTCTACCTCGCCTCCCCGGCCGCCGGCTCGGTGACGGGCACCGCCCTCGCCGTCGACGGCGGCATGGCGGGACTCCGGCTGCGGCAGGCCACCACATGAGCACCCGGGAGCAGGACACCGAACCCGTCGGTCCCGCCGACCCGACCCGACCCGTTCGCGTCCCCCTGGGCCGGTCCACCGCCTGGACGACCCGTCTGGCCTTCGGGGCGGCCGGCCTGGGCAACCTCTACCGGCACGTCACCGACGAGGACGCGACCCGCGCCCTGGAGGCCGCCTGGGACCGGGGCGTCCGCTCGTTCGACACGGCACCCCACTACGGCCTCGGCCTGTCCGAGCGCCGCCTCGGCGCCTTCCTCAGGGACCGGCCCCGGGACTCGTACACCGTCTCGACGAAGGTCGGCCGCCTCCTCGTGCCCGCCCCCGACGCCACCGGCGACGACCTCGCCCACGGCTTCGCGGTGCCCGCCGCGTACCGCAGGGTGTGGGACTTCAGCGCGGACGGCGTCCGCCGCGGTCTCGAAGAGAGCCTCGAACGGCTCGGACTCGACCGCGTCGACACCGTCTACCTGCACGACCCCGACGACCACGCCGAACAGGCCCTGCGCGAGGCCTGCCCCGCCCTGGAACGCCTGCGGTCCGAAGGGACCGTACGGGCCGTCGGCGTCGGCATGAACCAGACCGCGGTGCCCACCCGGTTCGTCACCGAGACGGACATCGACGTCGTCCTGCTCGCCGGGCGCTACACCCTGCTCGACCAGAGCGGCCTGGCCGAACTCCTCCCGGAGGCCCGCCGCCGGGGCGTGTCGATCGTCGCCGGCGGGGTCTTCAACTCGGGCCTGCTCGCGGACCCCCGCCCAGGTGCGACGTACGACTACGCCACGGCCCCGGCCGACACGCTGCGGCGAGCCGTCCGGATGCGGGAGATCTGCGACCGCCACGGCGTGCCCCTGAGGGCGGTGGCGGCCCGCTTCCCGCTCGGCCACCCCGCCGTGGCGGGCGTCCTCCTCGGGCTCCGCAGCGACGCGGAGGTCACCGACGCCGTCGACCTGCTGGCCCTGGACATCCCCGCGGCGCTCTGGGACGAGCTGCGCGGCGAGGGCCACCTGCCCTCCGAAGCCCCCCTCCCGGGGGCGGGGGTGAGGCGCCGATGAGGATCGCGCTCTTCGTGACCTGCGTCAACGACACCCTGTTCCCCGGCACCGGCAGAGCGGTGGTGACCCTCCTCGAACGGCTCGGCCACACCGTCGAGTTCCCCCAGGAACAGACCTGCTGCGCGCAGATGCACTTCAACACGGGCTACCGCCCCGAATCCCTTCCCCTGGTGGAGCGCTTCGCCCGCGTCTTCGCCGGCTACGACGCGATCGTGACGCCCTCCGCCTCCTGCGCGGCGATGATCCGGCACAACCACCCCGTGATCGCCGCGCAGCTCGGCGGCGCGGCCCTGCGGGACGCGGTGGCCGCCGTCGTCCCCGCGGTCCACGAACTGACGGAGTTCCTCGTCGACGTGCTCGGCGTGACCGACGTGGGCGCCGCGTTCCCGCACCGCGTCACCTACCACCCCACCTGTCATTCGCTGCGCGGAGTACAACTGGAGGACCGGCCGCTGCGTCTGCTGCGCGCGGTCAAGGGCATCGAGCTGGTCGAACTGCCCGGGGCGGACTCCTGCTGCGGTTTCGGCGGAACGTTCGCCCTCAAGAACGCCGACACCTCCACCACCATGCTGGCCGACAAGATGAGCCGGGTCCTGGGCACCGGGGCCGAAGTGCTGTGCGCCGCCGACAACTCGTGCCTGATGCACATCGGCGGCGGCCTCGACCGGCTGAACAGCGGGGTACGCATCATGCACCTGGCGGAGATCCTGGCAACGACCGAGGGAGCGCCGTGAACCGGAAGAGCGCCGTGAACCGGACGAGCACGGCGAAACGGGACAGGGGAGCGCGGTGAGCCGGGGAAGCGGCGGCGGCCTGGACGCGAACGACGGCCGGGTCTGGCTCGGCACCCCCGCCTTCCCGGAGGCGGCCCGCACCGCCCTCGCGGACACTCAGCTCCGCCACAACCTCCGGCACGCCACGACGACCATCCGCGCGAAAAGGCTCGACGCGACCGGTGAAGTACCGCACTGGGAGGAGCTGCGCGAGGCCGGCGCCGCGATCAAACGCCGCACCGCACGCCATCTCGACCACTACCTCGAACAACTGGAACGCAGCGTCACCGAGGCGGGCGGCACCGTCCACTGGGCCGGCGACGCCGCCGAGGCCAACCGCATCGTCGCCCGCCTGGTGACCGCCACCGGCGCCCGCGAGGTCGTCAAGGTCAAGTCGATGGCCACCCAGGAGATCGGCCTCAACGAGGCGCTCGGAGCCGCCGGGATCACGGCGTACGAGACCGACCTCGCCGAACTCATCGTGCAGCTCGGCGAGGACCGGCCGTCGCACATCCTCGTCCCCGCGATCCACCGCAACCGCGCCGAGATCAGGGACGTCTTCGCCGCGCGCATGGGGGACTGGGGCAGAGCCGCGCCGCAGGACCTCGACGACGACCCCAAGGCGCTCGCCGAGGCGGCCAGACTCCATCTGAGGGAGAAGTTCCTCACGGCAGAAGTGGCGATCTCCGGGGCGAACTTCGCCGCCGCCGACACCGGCACGGTCGCCGTCGTCGAGTCCGAGGGCAACGGCCGCATGTGCCTGACCCTGCCCAGGACCCTCATCACGGTCATGGGCATCGAGAAGGTCGTCCCGCGCTTCGCCGACCTGGAGGTCTTCCTGCAGCTGCTGCCCCGCAGCTCGACGGGCGAGCGGATGAACCCGTACACCTCGCTGTGGACGGGTGTGACCCCGGGCGACGGTCCCCAGGACTTCCATCTCGTCCTCCTCGACAACGGCCGCACCGACGTCCTCAAGGACACCGTCGGCCGGCAGACCCTCGCCTGCATCCGCTGCTCGGCCTGCCTCAACGTCTGCCCCGTGTACGAGCGCACCGGCGGGCACGCCTACGGCTCCGTGTACCCCGGGCCCATCGGCGCGGTGCTCACCCCGCAGCTCGTGGGCGTCGACAAGGCCCCGTCCCTGCCGTTCGCCTCCACCCTCTGCGGCGCCTGCTACGACGCCTGCCCGGTGAAGATCGACATCCCGGAGGTACTCGTCCACCTGCGGGCCCGGGTCGTCGAGGCGGATCGGGACCGCCGCGCCCTGCCCACGCCGGAGGCCCTGGCCATGGCCGCCGCGTCGGCGGTCCTCGACTCGCCCACGCTCCTCGGCATCGCCCAGCGCGCCGCCGCCGCAGGCGGGCGGCTGACGACCCGCGGCGGACGCATCCGACGCCTGCCCGGCCCCCTGCGCCGCTGGTCGGCGACGAGGGACACCCCACCGCCCGCACGAGAGACCTTCCGCACCTGGTGGCGAGAGAACAGGGAGCGCCGATGACCGACGAACGGACGGACCGACCCCGCCCCGGGACCAGCCCCGCCGAGGACGACCGCCACGACCGGACGGACACCGGCCGCGCGGCCGTACTCGGACGTATCCGGGCCGCCCTCGGCGACGTCCCCGCCGACGAGACACCCGCGGACGTCCCCGTCCCGCGCGCGTACCTCCGGACCACGCCGCCGGACGACATCGTCACCCTGTTCGCCGAACGCGTCGGCGACTACCGCGCCACCGTCGTGCGCTGCGCCCCGGAGGAGGTGGCGCGGACCGTGGCCGCCCTCCTCGAACGCCGGGGCGTACGGCGTGTCGTCGTCCCCGACGGCTTCCCGCCGGAATTCCTGACCCGTACCGACGCGGACCTCGTCCGGGACGCCCCGCCCCTGACCGTGCGACAGCTCGACGCCGTCGACAGCACGCTGACCACGGTGGCCGTCGCCATCGCGGAGACCGGCACCGTCGTCCTGGACGCCGGCCCCGGCCAGGGCCGCAGGGCGCTGACCCTGGTCCCCGACCACCACCTCTGCGTGGTCCACCCCGAGCAGATCGTCCCCGACGTGCCGGAAGCCCTCGCGCGCCTGGACCCCCGACGGCCCCTGACCCTCGTCTCCGGCCCCTCGGCCACCAGCGACATCGAGCTGCGCCGCGTCGAAGGCGTGCACGGGCCCCGGATCCTCGACATCGTCCTGGTCACCTCTGGGACCCCAGCGCGGCCTGAGACTCCGGAGACCTCCGAGACGCCTGAGACCCCCGAGACGCCCGACACCCCTGGAGCCCGCACATGAGGATCGCCCTGCACACCCGCGTACGGGAGGACCGCGTAGCCGCCTACGAGGAGGCGCACCGCGACGTACCCGCCGAGCTGACCGTGGCGATCCGCGCCGCCGGCTGTACCTCCTGGACGATCTGGCGCAGCGGCACGGACCTCTTCCACCTGATCGACTGCGAGGACTACGCCCGGCTCCTCGCCGAACTGGAGAAGCTGCCCGTCAACATCGCCTGGCAGACGCGCATGGCCGAACTGCTCGACGTCGTGCACGACTACTCCGAGGAAGGCGCGGGGGCCGGGCTGCCGGTGGTGTGGCAGCTGTGAACGCCCCCCTGCTCGTCGACGCCCACCACCACCTCTGGGACCTCTCCGTACGCGACCAGGACTGGATCACCGGTCCCTCGCTCGCCCCGCTGCGCCGCACCTTCGCGGAGAGCGATCTGAAGGCGGAGGCCGATGCCTCGGGGGTGACGGCCACCGTGCTCGTACAGACGGTGACCGTGGCCGACGAGACCCCGGAGATGCTGCTCGTGGCCCGCGACAGCGACCTCGTCGCCGGGGTGGTGGGCTGGACGGACCTCACGGCCCCCGGCGTCACCGACACCCTGGCCGCGCTACGGGAACGGCCCGGCGGCCGGCACCTGGTGGGCATCCGCCACCAGGTCCAGTCGGAACCCGACGCGGAGTGGCTGCTGCGCCCCGACGTCCTGCGCGGCCTGAGGGCGGTGGCCGCCGCCGGTCTCGCGTACGACCTCGTGATCCTCCCGCACCAACTGCCGGCCGCGACCGCGGCGGTGTCGGAGCTGCCCGGACTGACCTTCGTGCTCGACCACGCGGCGAAGCCGCCGATCGCGAGCGGCGGGCTCGAACCCTGGGCGGCCCGGCTGCGCGCCTTCGCCGATCTGCCGAACACCGTGTGCAAACTGTCGGGCCTGCTCACCGAGGCCGACCCGCGGACGTGGATGGTGCCGGACCTGCGCCCGTACACCGACACCCTCCTCGACGCCTTCGGCCCGCACCGGCTCATGTTCGGCTCGGACTGGCCGGTGTGCACCCTGGCGGCGTCCTACGGCCGGACGCTCGCGACCGCCGGGGAACTCACGGACGCGCTGAGCGGCACGGAACGCCGGGCGGTGTTCGGGGGCACGGCCGTGGAGACGTACCGACTGGAGACGTAGCCGGCGCCGCGCAGTGTGGCCGGCGGGGGTGGGTGTTCGGAAGGTAGAGCGACCGGCCCAAGTACGAGTTGTGCAGGCCCCAGCGGGCGGTCAGGAGGTGCTCCAGCTCCGTGGGCTCCTCGACCCGCTCGCCGACGGCCATGCTGATCGCGTCTGCTGCCCTCGCAGCGGTATCCAGGGCCGTCGACGTGGGTGTCACCCGCGGCCGGCGAGCGGTCAGGGGGAGACCGTCGCCGCCGGTGGGGTCCAGCGCCGGGTGCGGGGCGCCGCGCCCGCGATGCCGTACTCCTCCCTGAGGTTCTCGGGGACGGCGTAGTGCATGACCCGCCCGCGCGTGAGCGAGGACAGTTCGAAGAGGGTGGTGAGATGGCCGAGCCGGTCCAGGGCCCAGCCGCCCAGCGGGGAACGGTCCTCGATGGTCTCCAGGACGCCCAGGAGGTGCGGCACCGCCTTCACGACGGTGTCCCAGGGCGTGGCGGCGACCTCCAGCCAGTCGGCGCAGGTGTCCCCGACGAGGTAGCGGACCAGGGCGGGGACCACCGGGTCGAACAGGGTGCCGGGCACGATGTCCTCGTAGAGGTCGATCAGCTGCCGGGTCAGATGGGCGCCCTCCGGGGACGGCCCCATGTGCCGCACCATGTAGCGGTCGAGGAAGTCCCGCGCCTCGTCGAGGGTCTTCGGCACGGCCTCCTGGTCGACGCCGAGCATGGCCCCGACCACCCGCCACGCGTAGTAGTAGGCGGCCGCCCCCTCCTCGGACATGTGGATGCCGAGCCGGTGCAGGCTGTCCAGTACGAGCATCGAGAAGAACATCTGCCCGCCGATCATGTCCTCCTGGCAGATCGGCACCCCCGCCGCTTCCACGTCCCAGCGGTTCTCGCGGACCAGGTGGTGACGGATGGAGGCGTGGAGCAGACGGACCTTCTGCGCGGCGGGGATGAAGCGGCTGCCCGCCTCGAAGGCGTCGGGCCGCATCAGCTGGACGGTGAACTGGCCGGTCGCCGCCATCCTGTTGGACGGGTAGTTCAGTCCGTGTGTCGTCGACAGCAGCTTCGCCACGTGCGGGACGAGGTAGCAGGCGGGCATCGACGCGAAGGACAGGGCGGTCGAGATGTGCACGTTGTTGTCGATGAAGAACAGCCGCGCCTTCTCCATCTCGTCCCAGTCCACCCAGGACGGTGGGGCTTCGGTGGCCCGCAGGTACTCCTTCGCGACCTCGGGCAGCCCGTCCGGCAGCGGAGCGCCGGCGGTGGAGACGAAGCGCATCAGGGTGTTGAAGGTGCCCGACTCGCCGCGCTCGAAGAGCGCGGCGACGGTGGCGTCGGCGAGCTCGTCGCCGCTCTGCCGCAGGGCGTTCATCGACGCCTCGGTGGGGGACATGACAGGACTCCTTGAACGGGGGCGAGGGGTACGGACGGGGTGGGGCGCGGGTGAAGGGGGAGGAGCCGTGGCGGCGGGCGGCACCGGCCGTCCCCGCGAGGCGCCCGGGTCACGTGGTCAGGACAGGCGGACCGCCGCCGAATGGGCCAGCCCGGTCAGCGCCGAGGCGGCCGGCGCGGGCACGTCCAGCTCGTGGAGGGCGCCGAGCGCCTCCTCGACCCGGGCGGTGATCATGCCCTCGACCCGGTCGGGCGTCCCGAGGCGGCGCATCACCTCCCGTACGGCCTCCAGACCGTCCTCGTCCGGATCGGGCCGGCCCAGCAGGGCACGCAACCGCGCGCGCTCGTCGGCTCCCGCGACGCGCCAGGTCTCGGCGAGGAGGGCCGTCGGGCGGTGACCGCGTACGTCGTCGGCGTTGGCCTTCCCGGTGTGGCGCGGGTCACCGAACAGGCCCAGCAGATCGTCCCTCAGCTGGAAGGCCTCGCCCAGCGGAAGCCCGTACGCGCTGAACCCCTCGCGCAGCCGCCCGCCCGCCCCGGCCAGGACGCCGCCGATCAGCAGCGGCTGTTCGACGGTGTACTTGGCGGTCTTGTAGCGGATGACCTTCAGCGAGGCCGCCGTGTCAGGGACGGCACCGGTGTGGAGGATCTCCAGGCACTCACCGGCGATCAGCTCGCGGGCCAGCGCCGCCCACAGGGGGCGCGCCCGGCCGAGGTAGGCGGCCGGCAGACCGCTGGTCGCGAACAACTGCCCGGCCAGCGACATCAGCAGGTCGCCGACGAGCATCGCGAGCGACCGGGCCGCCTCGGGCGCCCGGGGATGGTGGCCCACGGCGGCGCCGAGGGCCATGTGCGCCGTGGGCCTCCCATGGCGCAACGGGCTGTCGTCGATGAGGTCGTCGTGTACGACCGCCGCCGCGTGCACCAGCTCCATGGAGGCAGCCGCCCGCAGCAGGGCCTCGCTGTCGGGCTGCCGCGCGGCGCGCCAGCCCCAGTAGCAGAACGCCGCCCGCAGCCGCTTGCCGACCGCGACCGCCGCCTCCACCTGCTCGGCCACCGGCCCCAGTGCCGGATCGACGGCCGCGAGCAGGTCGGCCTCGTCGGCGACGAACCGGTGCAGCACCTCGTCGACCCGCGCCTTGAACGCGGCCGGCTCCCACTGCTCAGTCGCCATCGCGCACCCGCGTGGCCAGCACGTGCCGGGCGAGGACCTCCAGGTGGGCCGGAGGGACGGCCGCGTAGCGGTCCCGTACGAGCCGGCCGCGCGCCATCAGGTCCTGCTCGGCGTCCGCCACCAGCTCCGCCGTGTCCGAGCGGCGCGCCAGACCCCGTACCAGCCCCAGGGCCGAACCGAGCGTGCTCACCGCCACGTCCGCCAGTCCCGCCACGAGCAGCACCGCCTGCTCGCCGGGCCCCTCGCGCCGCCCCCCATCCCGCGTCATTCCGTCTCCCCACCCACAGTGCTTCGGAACGGCGCAGGTCACGCGCCGCCGTGGGCAGTGTGGCGGCGCGCGGGCCCGCACCACGCGGAAACTCACGAACGAGTGATCACCTCGCTCGACCGCTGACGGGCGGGACGGCCCCGCCGACGGCGAGGGCACGGGGCCACCCCTGCACCGCCGTCGGCCACGCCTCATGGGATGTTTGGTGCATTCACCCCATGAGCTTAGAAGGCAGGGCATCGTGAGGACCGGTGGCGGCTACCCCGAGGACACCACGGCACCGGGCGACGTCCGGCTCCGCGCCTTGCTGTACGTGGCGTTCCTCCTGCTCCTGGGCGCCGCCCTCACCCGCTTCCTGGTCCGCCACACGGGCGAGAACCTCGCCCCCTGGGTGGTCTCCCTCGCGGCGGCCCTGGCCCTCCTCTACGTACTCGAACCGCTCCTGGGACCGGGACCGACCCGGCGCCGATACGTCTGGCTCGGGGCGATCGTGGCCGTCTGGCTCGCCCTGGTGATCCTGGCGCCCAGCTTCGGCTGGTGCGCCGTCCCGCTCTTCCTCATCGGACTGCGCACCCTGCCGATGCCGGCCGCGATCGCCCTCATCGCCCTGGTCACCGCCACCTCCGTCATCGCCCACCTGCGGCTCGCGGGACGGGTCGACATCGACGTCCTCCTCGCCCCTCCCGCCATCGCGGCCATCGCCATCGCCGTCTTCGTCCAGATGGACCGCCAGGCCCGCCGCCAGCGCGAACTGATCGACGACCTGATCCGCACCCGGCGCGAACTCGCCGCCACCGAACGCCGCGAGGGCACCCTCGCCGAGCGCCAGCGCCTCTCGATGGAGATCCACGACAGCCTCGCCCAGGGCCTGTCCAGCCAGCAGATGCTGCTCCAGGCCGCCGACCGGGTCTGGGACGCGAACCCCTCGACGGCCCGTACCCATGTGCTGACCGCCACCGCCATCGCGGAGCACAACCTCACCGAGGCCCGCCGCTTCGTCCACGACCTCGCCCCCGCCGACCTCGCCGACGGCGGCGGCCTCGACGACGCCCTGCGGACCCTCGCCGCACGCGAGAACGGCGACCGGCTCACCGTCCACTGCCACATCGACGGCACCCCGACCGCGCCGCTGCCCGACCGCGTCCAGTCCGCCCTGCTGCGCATCGCGCAGGGCGCCCTCGCCAACGTCCGCGAACACTCCGGCGCCACCACCGCCGCCCTCGCCCTGACCTACCTCGACGACCAGGTCGTCCTGGACGTCTCCGACGACGGCCACGGCTTCGACCCGGCCGCCCCGGACCAGGGCGAGCCGTCCCCGTCCCGCGGCCACGGCCTCCCCGCCATCCGGACCCGCGTCCGGCAGCTCGGCGGCGAACTCACCGTCGAATCCGCCCCGGGGGAGGGCACCGTACTGTCGGCCGCGATCCCGCTCCATCCGTCACCGGAGGTCTGAGCGGGGGCGTGAGCAGGGGGGAGCCGGAGGCGCCGGGTCCCCGGCCGAGACCCGTCACGTCACCTTCGTGTGGACGCCCTCGGCCGGAAGCGCGCCTCGGTGAGGCGGGGCGCCGTGGCGGGGGTCCCGGCGATGAGGCACTGGAGGATGTCCAGCAGGGCCGCCGAGCTGTCGACCGGATTCAGCTCAAGCGCCGAGTTGGCCGGGCGGCTGTTGCGGGCGTGCTCGGAGCCGGAGCCCGCGACCGCCATCGTGTCCTCCGGCACCCGGACCCGTCGAGGGAGCGCAGCACGAGGCGCGCTCGACTTCCTGCCCGGCGCCCCGCACGAGGCCCCGCCCTCGGGCTTCACCCGCTTCTGACGGCGGATCCGCTCCCCTCCGTACCCCCGGCGACTTCGCGGCCGGCAGCTGGCTGAAGCAGATCACGGTCCCGCTGTCGACGAGGATCTGACCCACCGGGCGTGACCGGCGACCGGCCGGGCCGCCGACCGCCGCCCCGCGAGGGGCGGCGCGCGACCCGGCCACCGGTCACGCCCGCAGCCGTTCACCTTCGACGCGCGGAGTGACGGTCAGTGGCCGACCGCGAGTTCGCCGCTCAGTCTGCCGTGGAGCCGGGCGCTGGGGTCGTTGAGGCCGACGATCTCGACGGTCTTCCCGCGCTGCGCGTACTTGCTCTCGACGATGTCGAGGGCGGCGACGGACGAGGCGTCCCAGACGTGCGCGCCGGACAGGTCGATGACGATCCTGCCGGCGTCGGTGGCGTAGTCGAAACGGCCGACCAGCTCGCCCGCCGAGGCGAAGAACAGTTCGCCGCTGATCCGGTAGACCACGGTCGTGCCGGTGGGATCGGGGACGGCGGTCAGCTCGGCCTGGTGGGCGACGCGCCGGGCGAAGATCACCACGGCCGTCAGGCAGCCGAGGACGACGCCGACGGCGAGGTTGTGGGTGGCGAGCACGGCCACGACCGTGAGGACCATGACGACGATCTCACCGGTGGGCATCCGGCGGAGCGTCTTCGGGGCGATCGAGTGCCAGTCGAACGTCGCGAACGACACCATGATCATGACGGCGACCAGGACGGCCATCGGGATGTCGGAGACGACCGGGCCGAACGCGAGGCACAGCACCATCAGGAACGCGCCGGCGAGGAAGGTCGAGAGCCTCGTTCGGGCGCCGGAGACCTTCACGTTGATCATCGTCTGGCCGATCATGGCGCAGCCGCCGATGCCGCCGAAGAAGCCGGTGACGATGTTGGCGATGCCCTGGCCGACGGACTCGCGCTTCTTGTCGGACGGCGTGTCGGTGATGTCGTCCACCAGCTTGGCGGTCATCAGCGACTCCATCAGCCCGACCAGGGCCATCGCGAAGGCGTACGGCGCGATCGTCGTCAGCGTGTCCGTGGTGAAGGGGACGTCCGGCAGACCGGGCACCGGCAGGGAGGTCGGCAGGGCGCCCTTGTCGCCCACGGTCGGCACCGCGATCCCGGCGGCTACGGTCAGCGAGGTGAGGGCCACGATGGAGACGAGCGGCGCGGGCACCAGCGTGGTGACCTTCGGCAGGAACACCATCAGCGCCAGGCCGGCGGCGAGCAGCGGGTAGACGGCCCAGGGCACGTCCGTCAGCTCGTGCAGCTGGGTCATGAAGACCAGGATCGCGAGCGAGTTCACGAACCCGACCATCACCGAGCGGGGCACGAACCGCACCAGCTTCGCGACCCCGAGCAGCCCCAGCACGATCTGGAAGACGCCCGCGAGGATGACGGCGGCGATCAGGTACCCGAGCCCGTGCTCACGGTTCAGCGGCGCGATGACGAGGGCGACGGCGCCGGTCGCGGCGGAGATCATCGCCCGTCGGCCACCGACGACGGAGATCGTCACCGCCATGGTGAAGGAGGCGAAGAGACCGAGTGCCGGGTCGACACCGGCGATGATCGAGAACGAGATCGCCTCGGGAATCAACGCGAGGGCGACGACCAGACCGGCCAGCACCTCGGTACGCCAGACCTTCGGATCGGACAGCCAGTCCGGCCCGAGACGACGCAGGCGCGAGCTGGTGCGCGGCGCGACGGCCGGGCGGGAAGCGAGGGAGGGCAAGGAGAGGGAACCTGTCGTGCTCGGGCACACCCCCGTACGGCAGGCCGGGAGGTGCGGGAAGGAAACGCGGGGGACGAGGAGCCGTGCGGGAGTGAGCACGGCCCGGGCTCACGGCCGAGGGCAGGCCCTCACGGAGGGCAGACGGCGGCGCCGGAGGCCACGGGGTCGCGCACGCTTCTCTCCAGCGGGGTCGGGTCTTCACCAGGAGCGTCGTCGGCCCGGCCACAGCAACGGCGCGCAGCCGGTCCACCGGCCTCGCCGACCGCCGACTCTACCTGGGGAGCGCGTACGCCGGACTCGGGGCGACCGGGATCCCCGTCGGCCGCTCGCCGTCACCCGCGGGAGCCGTCACCTCGTACAGGCGGCCACGCCGTACGGTCCCGCCCTTCGTACGGGCCGCCACGCCGTACGGTCCCGCCCTTCGTACGAGCCGCCACGCCGTTCGGGCCCGCCCCTCGTGCGGGCCGCCACCCCGCGCGACCGTGATCTCGTACGATCCGGCACCCTGTACGAGACGGACCCGGACCGCACGAACCGTCTTCCCGTACGAGATCTCACCTCACCGAGCGCAGGAACGACCTCGTCCGTTCGTGTTCCGGTGCGTCGAGCAGTCGGGCCGCCGCTCCCGACTCGATGATCCGGCCCTGGTCGAACATCAGGATGCGGTCCGACACATCACGGGCGAAGCCCATCTCGTGCGTGACGCAGAGCAGTGTGATCTCGGTGTCGCGCGCGATGCCCCGCAGCACGTCCAGGACCTCCGCCACCAGCTCCGGGTCGAGCGCGGACGTCACCTCGTCGAGCAGCAGGATCTCCGGCCGCATCGCGAGCGCGCGGGCGATGGCCACCCGCTGCTGCTGCCCGCCGGAGAGCCGGGTGGGCCGGGCGTCGATCTTGTCGTCGAGGCCGACCAGCCCGAGCAGGTCGCGGGCGTGTGCCTCCGCCGCCTCCCGGCTCTCGCCGAGCACGTGGACGGGCGCCTCGACGACGTTCTCCAGCACGTTCATGTGGGGGAACAGGTTGAACTGCTGGAAGACCATGCCGACCCGGCGCCGCCGCGTCGCGAGCTCCCGCTCGCTCGTCGGCACCGGCTTGCCGCCGTCGGAACCCGAGGGCGTGTGGGAGTAGGGGAGCCCGTCGACGTGGATGACGCCCTCGGTGACCCGCTCCAGCGTCATGAGCAGCCGCAGGATGGTGGTCTTGCCCGAGCCGCTCGGCCCGATCAGCGTCACGCGTTCGCCGCGCCCCACGGACAGGTCGAGGCCGTCGAGCACGGTGTGGTCCCCGTACCGCTTGGTGACCCGTTCGAAGCGGACCGCGTCCGGGACCGCGTCCACGGCGGGCGGGTCCGGCCGTGGCCCCGGGGTCTTCGAGAGCCGCTCAGTGGGCAAGGCGTGCCTCCAGTCGTCGTACGAGCAGGGACGTGGGCCAGCTCGCGAGCAGGAACACCGCGGCGGCCAGGGTGAAACTCTCCAGATAGGCGAAGTGCGTGCTGCCGAAGGTGTTCGCCTCGTGGACCATCTCGTGCACGGTGATCACCGACAGCAGCGGCGTCTCCTTGAAGAGGGAGACGGCGTAGTTCCCGAGCGGCGGCAGGACGTTCCGCACCGCCTGCGGCAGCACCACCGCCCGCCACGTCCGGTGACGCGGCAGCGAGAGCGCCGTGCACGCCTCCCACTGCCCCTTCGGTACGGCGTCGATGCCCGTGCGGTACACCTCGGAGAGGTACGTGGCGTAGTGCACGCCCAGGACGAGCACGCCGAGCGCCAGCGGGTCGAGGGCGGGGATCAGCACCCAGGCCGCGAACAGCTGCACGAGCAGCGGCGTCGAGCGGACGAACGCCGCCGCACCGCCGACCGGCGCGGCCACCCACCGGGGCGCCGCACGCCCCACGACGGCCAGGACCAGGCCGAGGACGGCCGCGACGACGAAACCGAGGACGGTCGCGGCCAGGGTCACCCCGAAGCCCTTGAGCACGACGGGCAGCGCGGTCAGGGCCGCGTCACCGTCCCACATCACGCACCACCTCCCTGCCCGAGGCGGGCCTTCGCGGACCGCTCCAGGGCGTTCATCAGCAGACTCAGTACGGCGGCCACGGCGCCGTAGACCGCGAGGAGCAGCAGATAGGCGGCGGCCGTGTCACCGGTCGCGGACCGCAACTGGTCGATCTCGAAGGTCAGATCGGGCACGGTGACGAGCGACAGCAAGGGGGTCGCCTTCAGCAGCTGGACCAGCAGGTTCTTGAACGGCGCGATCATCAGCGCCTGTGCCTGCGGCAGCACCACCCGCCTCAGCCGCAGCCCCGGCCGCATGCCGAGCGCGACCGCCGCCTCGCTCTGCGAGGCCGGCACCGCAGCGACCGCGCCCCGCACCACCTCCGCCCCGTACGCCCCGAAGTTGAGCCCGAGCGCGAGGACACCGCACGCGAGCGGTTCCAGCCGGAAGCCGAGCATGGGCAGCGCGAAGAACAGCCAGAACAGCTGCACGTACAGCGAGGTGCCCCGGAAGAACTCGACGACCACCCGCGCCCCGCCGCGTACGAGCCCGCGCGAGGAACCGGCCGCGAGCCCCAGCGCGTAGGACAGGACGAGGGCGAGCGCGGCCCCGAGGACCGTCGCCTCCACCGTGACGAGCAGGCCCTCCCCGAGCCGGGGCAGGGCGCTCCCCAGCTCGGCGAGGAACCCGGGAGCGGCCTCGGTGGCGCCGGACGCCCGCGCAGGGGGCAGAGGAGTCCCGGCCACCTGCTCGGGAAGCGAGAGGGCTCCGGCCGACGGCCCGTGCGACACGAGGGTTTCGGCCCACTGCCCGTGCGACATGAGGGTTTCTGTCACCTGCTCAGGCCGCACAGAGATCGGCCGTCCGCAGGGAGCGGGGCGGGACCTCGCGCTCGGTGAACCCGTAGCGGCCGACGAGCCGTACGTACCGGGCCGGGTCGCCGGTTATCCTCGCCAGCTCCCGGTCGAAGGCGTCCCGCAGCCCGGTCGCCCCCTGCCGGAACACCGCGCCACCCGCGCTGAACTGCTCGACCCCGTCCACCACGGGCACGAACGGCGCGCCCACCTGCACCGCCGCACCCCGGTTCGTACGGGCCAGCCAGCGCAGCGAGATGCCGGTCAGCGCGAAGGCGTCGATCCGGCCGGCGAGCAGCGCGTCGAGACCGTCCTGCTGCTTGGCCAGCGTCTTCACCGAGCCGTCCGGCACGCCGGCCGCCTTGGCGTACGAGGCCTCCACGGCCGCTGTGAGCACCCCCACGGTGGCGCCCCGCGCCACACAGGACGCGAAGTCGCTCAGCCCCTTCGGGTTCCCCTCGCGGACCATCAGCGCCGTCGGCGAGATGAACTCCGGCTCGGAGAACAGGACTTTCGCGCACCTCTCGGGCGTGATGGCCATGCCCGCGCTCACGACGTCGAACCGGTCCGCCAGCAGACCAGGGATGAGCGTGCCGAACTCGGTGAGCGTCGGGCGCAGTTCGCGGACGCCCAGCGCCGTGAAGATCTCCCGGTGGAGCGTCGGGGCCTCGCCGGCGAGCTCGCCGCCGTCCTGGAACCCGTACGGCGCCTCACCGGCGAACCCCACCCGCACGAAGCCCTGCTTCCGCAGCTTCGCCAGCAGGTCCGCGTCGCCCTTCGGTGCCCCGGTGCCCGCCTCGGTGCGGCTGCAGGCCGTCACGAACGCCGGGGTGAGGGCGGCAGCACCGAGCAGCGCCGATCTGGTGAGGAATCCGCGGCGGTCGAGGGGCGAGCGGCCCCGGCCGTCATCCTGACGGGACATGGACGTCCCCTTCCTTGTCGTGCGGACCATGGGCGGCGAGGGTCATCCGACGGGAGCGATGTCCCGCGCGGCGATGAACGACGGCCGCCGCACCGGCGCCGCGAAGGGCAGTTCCGGCTGGTTCTCGACGCTGTTGAACACGAGGAACACGTTGCTGCGCGGGTACGGGGTGATGTTGTCGCCCGAACCGTGCAGGGCGTTGCAGTCGAACCAGGTCGCCGAGCCCGCGGGGCCGGTGAACTGGCGGATGCCGCAGGCGTCGGCGAACGTGGTGAGGGCCTCGTGGGACGGCGTCCCCGCGTCCTGCATACGGAGCGACTTCTTGTAGTTGTCGCGCGGCGTCTCGCCGGCGCAGCCCAGGAACGTCCGGTGCGAACCCGGCATGATCATCAGGCTGCCGTTGGTGCTGTGGTTCGGGGTGAGGGCGATCGACACGGAGACCGTCCGCATCCGCGGCAGACCGTCCTCCGCGTGCCAGGTCTCGAAGTCGGAGTGCCAGTAGAAGCCGCTGGCGCCGAAGCCCGGCTTGACGTTGACCCGCGACTGGTGGACGTACACATCGGAACCGAGGATCTGACGGGCGCGCCCGACGACGCGCGGGTCGGCCGCGAGCCGGGCGAACACCTCGCTGATCCGGTGCACCTCGAACACGGACCGGATCTCCCGCGAGTCGGGCTCGACGACGGCGCGCTCGTCCTGCCGGACCGCCGGGTCCGTGACGAGCCGGTCGAGCTCGTCACGGAGCACCTCCACCTCCTCCGGGGTGACGAGCTCGTCGACGGTGACGAACCCGTCGCGCTCGTACTCCTCGAGCTCCCGCGCCCAGAAGGGCCCGGCGGTGCCGGGCGCGGACCACACGACGGGGTCCTTGCGGCCGATCAGCTGCTCCTCGGTGCCACGGGTCGGGTAGAGGTCGACGGGACGGGCGGGGGCGGAGGTCATGAGAGGCGGTGCCTTCCTTGTCTCGTGCGGGGGGTCGTCGGGTGCGAGGGTGCGAGGGTGCGGGGGTGCCGGGGTTCGGGCGGGTGGGCTCAGGCAGTGGGCTCGGGCTCGGTGAGCAGCGGGTAGACGCCGTTCTCGTCGTGGTCCTCACGGCCGGTGACCGGCGGGTTGAAGACGCAGAGGCAGCGGAAGTCCCGCTTGACGTCGAGGGTGTGCCGCTCGTGCCCGTCGAGCAGGTACATCGTTCCGGGCACGATCGTGTACGTACGGCCCGTCTCGAGGTCCGTGAGCTCGGCCTCACCGGCGGTGCAGACGACGGCCTCGACGTGGTTCGCGTACCACATGGAGGTACGGGTGCCCGCGTACAGCACGGTCTCGTGCAGGGAGAACCCGACCCGTTCACGGGCCAGGACGATGCGCTTGCTCTCCCAGGTGCCGGAGGCGGCCTTCACATGCCTTTCAGTGCCGTCGAGTTCGTCGAAGGAACGCACGATCACGAGGGATCGCCTTTCTGTCGGGGGTGGGGTGGGGGGAACGGACGCCGGGGCCTGACGCGTTGCGGCGCGCTCGGGGTCGGCGATGTGGAGCCGGGCGCGACGTGGGGTGTCGGGTGCCGGGGTCAGGCGGCGCGGCGGTCTGACGTGCGGAGGTCGGCCGTGTGCCGGACGGAGCGGGCCAGGATGCCGAGGCCCTCGTCGAGTTCGTCGTCCGTCACCGTCAGCGGCGGCAGCAGCTTGACCACCTCGCCGTGCGGCCCGGACGTCTCCAGGAGCAGACCCAGCTCGAAGGCGCGCCGGCACACGGCCTCGGCCCGCTCGCCGTCGCCGAACTCCAGGCCCCAGACCAGACCGCGGCCCCGGGTCCGGAGCGCCGTGCGGCCGTCCTCGCCGCACAGGTCGAGGAGCGCGTGCTCGACGCGTCCGGCGCGGGTCAGGGTGCGCTCGCGCAGGGTGCCGTCGGCCCAGAACGTCTCCAGGGCCTTGGTCGCGGTCACGAAGGCGGGGTTGTTGCCGCGGAACGTGCCGTTGTGCTCGCCCGGCTGCCAGACGTCCAGCTCGGGGCGGAACAGGCACAGGGCCATGGGGAGCCCGTAGCCGCTGATGGACTTCGACAGGGTGACGATGTCGGGCACGATGCCCGCCTCCTCGAAGGAGAAGAAGTCGCCCGTGCGGCCGCAGCCCATCTGGACGTCGTCCACGATGAGGAGCATGTCCCAACGGCGGCACAGGTCGGCGAGCTGCCGCAGCCACTCCACGCGGGCGACGTTGACGCCGCCCTCTCCCTGGACGGTCTCGACGATGACGGCGGCGGGGTGGTCGAGACCGGAGCCGGGGTCGCCGAGGAGCCGCTCGAACCAGAGGAAGTCCGGCATCCGCCCACCGAGGTAGTGGTCGAACGGCATCTGGGTGGCGTGGTTGAGCGGGACGCCCGCGCCGGCGCGCTTGGCGGCGTTGCCGGTGACGGCGAGTGAGCCGAGGGACATGCCGTGGAAGGCGTTGGTGAACGAGACGACGGTCTCGCGCCCGGTGACCTTGCGGGCGAGTTTGAGGGCGGCCTCGACGGCGTTGGTGCCGGTGGGGCCGGGGAACATGACCTTGTAGGGCAGGGAGCGCGGCTCCAGGACCGTCGTACGGAACGCTTCGAGGAAGTCCCGTTTGGCGGTCGTCGACATGTCCAGGCCGTGGGTGACGCCGTCACGCGCGAGGTAGTCGAGGAGCGCGCGCTTCAGGACGGGGTTGTTGTGGCCGTAGTTGAGGGAGCCCGCGCCGGCGAAGAAGTCGAGGAAGGGACGCCCGTCCTCGTCGTAGAGCCGGCTCCCGCTCGCGCGCTCGAAGACGACGGGCCAGGCGCGGCAGTAGCTGCGGACCTCGGATTCGACGGTCTCGAAGACGGAAGGGGCGGCGATGATGTCGGTGAGGGCGGTCACGTCTCTCCAGGATCGGTGCGGGTGCGGGTGAATGCTGGTCGGGGGGCCGTGCCGGGGGTCAGTACGTCAGGGGCCCGATGCGGTAGAGGACTTCGGGCTCGTGTCCGGTGCCGTCGGGGCCGGGGAAGGCCGTGGACGGGAACAGGACCTCCTGGGTCACGGTCGCGCCGTGGCGGCGCGCGTACGAGCGGAACATCCGGTCGGAGGGCGCGTTGCCCGGGGTGACGGTCGCCTCCATCCGGTCGAGCCCGTGCTCGGCCGCGACGCGGGCGGCCAGGGAGTCGAGCAGTGCTCCGGCTACCCCGGTTCCGCGGTGCGAACCATCGACGGCGACCTGCCACACGAAGAGCGTGCGGGGGGCGTCGGGGCGCAGATACCCGGTGACGAAGCCGACCGGCCGCCCCTCGGCGTCGCGGGCGACGGCGGTCGTGTCGGCGAAGTCCCGGCACCACAGCAGGTAGCTGTAGGGCGAGTTGACGTCCAGTTCCCCCGAGTCACGGGCGATCCGCCACAGCCCGGAACCGTCGCTCACACGGGCCCGTCCGAGGCCGACGCCGAGATCGGGCCTGGCCTCGGGGCCGCGTCGGGGGTCGCGTCGGGGGTCGCGTTCGGATCCGGCGGAGTGGCCGGGGCCGGTGATCGGGGAGGTCACATGGGCGGTGGTCATGTGCGCCGAAGCTACCGAGCGAAGAGGGGAACTTCCTGGGGCGGAGGGGTTGTGTGCCCAAGAGCGCGCGTGATAGATGCACGACGACGCTCACCGGCGCCAATGCACCCCCGAAGGCAAGGAAAACCACCCCAAACCAGCGAATATCTTGTGTTTATAACGGCTGGATAACGCATTGTCGATGGACTGCTCGCCTCCCCATCTGATGTGAGACAGTCCCGCATTTCGGGTTTGGGACGCCCGTACGGGGTCAGGTGTACGGGTTCGGGGGCGGCTGCTCCGACCACGCGGACACCGGTCGGGGGAGCGGGATTGTCAGACCCTGGACCTACCGTGGAGGGGTCCTTAGTCACGCGTGCTGGCTGCTCGTTGCTGCTCGGGACCGGCGCCCCGCCGGCGTGGAACCCGGGCGGGGCGTCGCCGTGCCACCTCGCCGTCCTGCCGTCCGTTCAGGCGGGCTTGCGAGCGGCGGGTCAAAGGCGGCCGGCGCCGTCCTCGGCGGTGTGTGCCGGCCATGCCCCGGTGCGTGGGGTCGGGACGAACGGCCGGTGCCGATCCGACGGGTTGTGGGAGCCGTCCCGGGCGCTTTCGATGTGGTCGAGCAACTGACGGAGCGCCGTGACGGCCTGTGGCGCGGCACCGGGTTCGTCGGCCAGGCGCGCCAGCGTCCGCCGGATGCGGTGCCACGCGCGGCCCGTGCGGCCCGCGCGGTGGTCGGCGAAGGCGCGGGCGTACTGGGCGAGGGCGGCGGCCCACAGGTCGTCGGCGCCGCTCGGCCGGGCCAGCGCGAGGTCCGCCGTGCGCGCGGCGGCCTCGGGATCATGATCTGCCTGTACGACTGACAGGGCCGCCAGGCTGACGGCGGGCGACGGGCCGCCGTAAGCCCCTTCCGGAGTGGTGTCGGCGGCCAGGCGGTAGGAGCGGGAGGCCGCCTCCCGGTCGCGCCGCTGCCAGGCGAGCGCTCCGTGGACGTGGGCGATACGGCCCACGAGGGCGTCGTCCCCGGCCATGACGGCGGCCGGCCATGCGAGGTCAAGCAGCCGATGTGCCGTCCGGGGGTCCTGCGCCGCGACCAGCCAGGCCGCCAGCCATCGCCCACGCGCCGTCAGAGGACTGCCGGCGGGGAGGTGGGGGAGCAGACCGAGCAGGAGACGGCCACCCTCCGAGCCGCGATCGTGCACCGCCCACCAGAACCACAGGTGCAGGACGGCTTCCACCGCCGCCTCGACACGCTCGGCGCAGGCGGCGTGGCAGGCCTCGACCGTGCGATCGGCATCGGCCGTGTGCTCGAAACCGGTTGAACGGTCGAAGCCCGCTGCGTGCTCGACATCGCCCGTCGGGGCGGAGCCGGTCGTGTTCTCGGGATCGGCCGTCGGGGCGGGGTCGGTCGTGTTCTCGGGATCGGCCGTCGTGTCGGGGGCGGTCGTGTGCCCGGCATCGGCTGGGTGCGCGGCGTCCGCATCCGCCGTGTCTACGGCGGTGGCCGCGCCCCCGGCGCCGTCGGAGTGCCCGGCACCGGCCGCGTGTTCGGCGCGAGGCATGTCGTGCGCGTGGGCGGCGCCCGCGAGCGCCCCCTCGGCCAAGGCCATCAGCTCGTCGTGCTCGTCGAGGACGATCCGCACCGCCTGGCGCTGGAGCCCCATGTGCCACAGTGTCTCGGCGACCGCCGCGACCCCCCGGAAGTGGATCGCGTGCCGGGCGAGCGCATGCTGCGACTCCCCTGCCCCGCGAAGCCGTTCGGCCCCGAAGTCGCGCGCCGCACGCGCCATGCGATAGCGCGGACGGCGTACCGCACCCGGCTCGCCGATCACCTGGAGCACCCCCGTCGCGCTGAGCAGCGCCAGGCAGGACGGCACGTGCTGCGGCTCGACTTCGCCGCCCGCGCACAGACGAACCGCCGCCTCCTCGGTGAACGACCCGGCGAAGACACTCGCGCGGTGCCAGACCTTGCGTACCGCCGGATCGCACAGCGCGTGCACCGCGCCGATGGAGGCCCGCAGGGACCGGTGGCGCCGGAGGGCCGGACCCGGACCGGCCAGCCAGCACTGGTCCGTCTCCAGGCGGTCGGCGAGTTGTCGTACCGTACGGTCGCCCAGCCGGCCGGCCGCCAGCTCGATCGCCAGCGGAACCCCTTCCAGGAGTCTGCACACCCGCCGCACGTCCGGCATGTCTCCCTCCGCCACCGGCGGGCAGCCGTGCGCGCGGGCGAGGAAGAGCTCGACGGCGGGTGCGTGATCCGGCGAACCCGAAGGCGCATTGACGGCCAACGGCGCCACCCGCACCACCCGTTCGTCGCCGAGTCCGAGCGCGCGGCGCGCGGTCACGAGGACTCGCAGCGTGGGCGCGGCCATGAGCAGGCGCTGCACCAGGCCCGCGCACTCGGCGTGCACGGGGTCGACATCGTCCAGGACCAGCAGGAGTCCGTGCGAGGCCGCGGCGTACGCGGCGGCGGTGACGTGCCCGGGCTTCGTGCCCGGCGGCGCTCCCGCGGCGGCGGTGAGCGCCCGGGCCACCCGCGCGGCCAGGGCGCCCGGTCCGACGGGCACGCCGTCGTGCCACCGCACCCGGACCATGTCCTGCCAGGGACCGTCGGCGAAGGGTGCCGCGACGGCCACGGCGAGTCGGCTCTTGCCGACCCCGGCCGCCCCCGTCACGGTCACCTGCCGGTGTCCGGCCAGGGCGGCACGCAGTTCCGCGAGTTCCCCGGAGCGGCCCAGCAGGCCGCCCGCCTCCAGGCCCGACGGGCTGCCGGGCCCGTCGTCGAAGCCTTCGGCGCGTGTCCACACATGGGGGTACCTCACGACCTCGGTGCCATCGCTTCCCTTGAGGACGCCACCTCGGAGGCCTCGCCGTGCGGCGGGAAAGCCGCAGGCCCAGCTTGCAGAACCGTCACTGCAAGAGGCGTCACGGCAACCACAACGCGCGAGCGGTACGCCGAGTGGCGCGGGTACGCTCCGGATCACACCCCAGGGGGAGCGGTCGTATGCCTGTGCGTGAATCGCGCCGCAGGCGCGTCGGGAAGCGACGGAGGCGGGCAACGGACCCTTTCCCGGGGCCCGCTGCCCGCCTCCGTGGCAGGTCGCGGCGCGTACGTCAGGGCGCGCAGGCGCCCGCGCGTGCCTCAGGCACGCCGTACGGCACTACGGGTACGTGACGACGGGCGTACGTCCCGACGGGCGCACGCGAGACAGGCGTAAGTCCCGACAGGCGTAAGTCCCGACGGGGCGCACGCGAGACAGTCGTCCCTCCCGACCCGCGCACGTCATGGCTCGTCCCGCACCCGTCCTGTGAACTCCGGGCCCGGCACGGGCTCCCAAGCCCCGTCGTACGTGGTGAGCTGCCCCCGCATCGACTCCACCGGCTCGCTGACGCCGTCCTCGACCGTCGGCACGGTCACCTCCGCGCTCGTGGCGCCCGCGGGGATGTCGACGCCGAGGTACAGGCCGCCGTTCTCGATGCGCGAGAGCGGGACGGCCGGCTCCGGAACCTCGCCGAGGTGGTCCAGCAGCCACGCCCGGTCGACGTCCGCCGTGGACAGTTCCGGCGCTTGCCCCGGAGACGGTCCCGTACCGGCGGCCGGCGGGAGGAAGGTGATGCCGCCGGAGATGTCGACATCGGCGGGCTCGGAGAGCGTCACGCGCCAGGTGAGGGCGGAGCCCTCGGGCACGTCGTCCGCGACGGGAGTGAGGCTCACCGCCGGTACGGCGTCGTCGTTCAGCGCGGTCACCCCGCCCCGGTGCGCGCCGACCACCGTCCCGCGCACGGCCTTGACGAACGCGTCGTGTGTGACGTCGTAGCCGTAACGGGTGTTGCCGCGCACCTCGACCGGCACGTCGATGTCGTGGCGTCCGGGACGCACCGTCACGACACGGGATGTGAACTCGCCCGTGTCGGGCCGGGGGACGAACAGACGGATCTGACCGCTGCCTTGGCCCGAGACCCGCACCGGCACCCGGTAGGTGCGGACGCCGGAGTCGCCCTCCGCGACCCTGAGACGGCCGATGTCGACACGCGCGAGGGCGGCGGGGCGCACGGCGGGGGTGCCGGGGCGCCAGCCCCACGCGTCCATCAGCCAGGCGCGACCGGCGCCACCACGCGGGGTCAGCTCCAGCGTCGTGACGCGCTTCAGATCGAGACGGGAGCGCACCGCGGCCGACAGCGGCACCCGCACCTCGCGTGCCCAGGAGGAGGCGGTCCGCTCGCTGCCGGGCAGTCCGTCGATCCGGGTACGGCCCAGGTGCGCGCGGCGCCCCGAGCCGTCAGTGACGCTCACGTCCAGTTCGGTGCCCGCACTGTTGGGCGGGACGATCAGCCGCAGGGCCAGGGACTCGGCACCCGCCAGGGAGACGGGCCGGGTGGAGCGCACCCTCACGGGCGCACCAGGCCTCGACCACGCCATCGCGACGGCGTCACGGCCCGGTTCGGGATTGGCCTCCCAATACGCGAAGTGCGGCGAAAGACCACCCGCCTCCGGGGACAGGCAGGCGCGGGCGGCGTCGGGGTCGACCTGGGCGCAGAGCCTGCCGCCGCCGGACACGGTCACCGAGGGACCCGGCAGGAAGGCCGGCGTACGGTTCGCGCCGACGGCATGGGCGAGGACGCGGGCCGGGCCGGCGGAGGGCGCGCGGCGGCCCGTGCCGTCGAGGAGCGGACGGACCCGGTCGTCACCGCCGACGAACAGCCGGGCCGCCGCCGCGACATAGGTGGCGCCGGCGGCCTGCTGCTGTGTGGCCGTCAGACGGGTCCGCGCCCCCGGCGAGCAGACCGGGTCGGCGCCGTCCTCGGAGGAGAAGTCGTCGTAGGCCGGCGCCTCGGCCTGGCCGGGGGTCCACTCGCTGTTGAAGAAGTTGTGGTTGGCGCCGACCACGTAGACGGCGCTGTGCAGAGCCGCACCCCGGCTGACGCCCCGGGTCCCGTCGACGAAGTTCTGGCCCTGGAGGTCGGACACGTCGCCGTCACAGCCGGGCAGGACGGTCAGCGAGGGCACGTCGGGGGCCGGGTTGTTGCCGAAGATCGTGGGGCCGATCAGGACGGTGCCGCGGATCTTCCACCGGACGGGACCCCGGTAGCCGTCCTGGTCGGCGGGCGCCGGGTTGAGGCTGTCGAGGGCGGCCCGGTTGACTCCCTCGCCGCCCCGGGAGTGGCCGACGAGCAGCACCCGCGACAGGTCGGCGGGGGAAGTGCGGCGTACGGCGGCCGGAGCGGCCGACCTGTTCGCGGACCAGGCCGCCCAACGGGCCAGATGCAGCCGTACGAGCGAGGAGCGGGCCTGGGCGCCGCCGTCCTCGGCCCGGTAGTCCTGGCCGTTGATGCCGTTCGCGGAGACGGACAGCGTCACGTACCCCTGCGAGGCCAGGAGCCGCTGGGCGCGCAGGTACCCCTCGTGGCTCGGTATCGGCCGGGTTCCGTCCGCGCAGGGCCAGGAACCGTTCATCTCCTCGGTTCCAGGGGCGTAGCAGGTGTCGTGGCGGCCGTGCAGGAAGAGGGCCACCGGCCGCTTGCCCGGTGCGTCGGCCGGTCCCACCACCGTGGCGCGCATCTCGACGGGCTCGGGGAACCCGGGAAGCCGCACGGACGGTAGATCGTAGGAGCCGCTGACGGTGCGGTAGCGGCCCGGTGTCCCGGGATCCACCCGGTTCGCGGGAAGCGGCGCCTCCGGCGGCGCGGCGGGAGCGGGCGGCCGGGCGCCTGCGGAACGGGCGGGTCCGGTCGCGTCCAGCCGACGCCCACCGGCCGTCACCCGCAACCGCGTCCCCTCGGTGAGCCGGAAGTCCCCCAGCGGCAACCGGAAGGACCGGCCGTCCCGCTGGGCCACGGGTATGCCGAGCAGCCGGTCACCCGCGTGGAACTCGACCCGGGCATCGCCCATGGGCACGGGCTCGGACGCCGTCCAGACCAACTGCCGACCCGTACCGCCACCGACGACCTGCCAGCCCTCGGGAAGCTCGGACTCCCCGTACCGGCCCACGGACGGGGCGACGGACGACCCGCCGGGGGCGGGCAGGGCGTGAGCGGACCCGGGTGACACGAGGGCAAGGGCGAGTAAGGAGGCGGTCGTGGCGGTCATGCCACGTATGACACGTATCAAAGTGGTCTTCCTCGCGATTCGATCGATCTCATGGAGGCAGGGGGCGCCTCCGGCGCCGATGGGGCAGCCGCAGCCGCAGCCGCAGCCGCAGCCGCCGCCGTTGGCCCGGGGCCCGGGTACGGGGTGCCGGGTGCCCGGGAACGAACAGAGCCCCGTCCGAGAGAGGGCAACGGGGCTTCGGGGGTTGCCTCATGGGGTGCGAGGTGGCCGAATCGTGGCGGGTGGCGGGTGGCCGATGCACTGAGCACTGACCTGCTGAGCGGGTCTGCCCGCTCAGCCCTGCCGCTGCCGGACAAACCGCGCGACCACCACCACGGCCAGGACCGCACCAACCGTGACGACGGGCCAGACATGCTCGGTGAGCCAGTACGCACCGATGGCGCAGACCACGAAGAGGACGCCCCACAACCACCCCACAGCGGTCGACCGCCCGGAACCCCCGCTGGACGACCGCCTGCCCGAGTTGGCGGCGAAGTGCTCCCGCAGCGCGGCGCTCGGCCATCCGTCGCCCGCGCCTGCCAGGAGCCAGACCGGATCCATGTGCTGCCACCGCTGAAAATCCGAGATCAGTCCGTCCACGCGCCGTCCGGCCGTCGTGGTGGGATCGGCGTCGAGGCGCTCCATTTCGGACAGGGTCTCCTCGAACAGCAGGCGGATGCCGCCGTCACCGCCGTCGGCCAAGGCCTCGGTGCGCAGCAGAACGTAGGGGCCGAACCGGGCCTCGATGAGCCCGGCGAACTCGTCGTAGAGGGGCGAGTACCGCTCGCCGAGCCGACCGACGAGTCCCTGTCGCCGGGCGTGCAGCCGCGACAGCGCCGTCCGCTGGTCGACCACCAGGTAGGGGTACGTGGCATCGCCCCACTCGCTCAGCAACTCCGCGTGCTCCTCGGTACCGGCGTCCTCGGTGTCGGCGATCCTCGCCTCCATGAGGTCGCCGGGGCCGAACATCGCCCACCACAGCAGCGGAGGCCAGTTCTTGGCCTCCAGCTCCATCGCCCCGTCGAAGGAACCGGCCCGTTCACCCGCCGACCCGTCCGGTGTACGGGGCTCCAGGGCGCTGTCCAGATAGAGGCGCACACTCATGACGGTTCCCCTCCCTCACTCGCGGATACGCCGACCAGGGGCGCCGATGGCCGCCGCAGCACCACCGCAGCCCCCTTCCCTGCCGCCGAGGAACTCTTCCTCGGCTTGATCATTCCGCCGTCCGGATCCGGGCCCGCGTCCGGGTCCGGGGGCGTACGGCGACTTCCCCGTTACGAAGGTCGGCCCGCCGCCAGTGTGCTGACGCCGGGCCCCTCCAGATCCTCCAGGGCCACCCCGCGTCCCGAGACGGCCAGAAGCAGGGAGAGAACTGGCCCCCGCACGTCGGGCCCGGCGCCGACCGACAGGTCGGCGTCCGTCGCCGTGAGCCGGGCACGGGCCACCAACTCCTTCGCTCCGCCGAACGCCGCCGGCGTCCGCGCCTGCAGCCGCAGCGACCTGATGACGACCTCCGTCGGGTAGGAACGACTCAGCCCCAGCGGCCGGCGAATGTCCTCGCCGTGCACGACCTCCTCGACGAGCCGGCTGTCGAGGGGCGCCGGAGGCGTCGACCTGCGCGACGCCACCCGGCGGAACCGCTCCAAGGTCTCCTGCGGCGTGTCCCCGCGCTCACGCTCCACGCCGATCGTGTTCTGGCGGTCGAAGTCGAGCCGCGCACGGGCGAGAGCGATCACGAACCCGAGGCGCGTCGTCCGGGCGGTGTCGATCAGATGGGCGAGCACGTCGTGCACGGTCCAGCCGTCACAGAGCGACGGCTGCCGCCACTGTTCGTCATCGAGGTGTACGAGGTCCCCGATCAGGGCCGCCCGCTCGGCGTGCACCAGTGTCCACACGTCCTCCGTCATGACCTCTTCCTGTCCTCGTGGCCCGCAGCGTCTGCCCGTAGGACTTCCGAGGTGGCGGAAAATCATCGCCCGGAGGCGCGGCGCCGCCCTGCGGCGGGCCCGATGGGCGCACTGTCCCGCACAGGACGCGCCAGCAGTGGCAGCGCGCGCCTCCCCACTCATCGGGACCACGAAGCCGCCACCAGCGACCTTTCCGCCGCCGCGAGATGGACCGCCGAGGCCAGCCACGCCCGGGCGTATCCTTCGGCCGAGGCGTCGGTGAGCCGGCCGAAGGCGTCGCGGGGGCGACGGTCCGCCTCCGCCATCACGGCCTCCGCCAGCTGCGCCGCCCCGCCGAGTCCCGCCCTGCGCAGCGGTACGACGAAGGCGGCCGTCTCCGCACCGCGACCGGCCTCGGCCACGGCGCGTCTCCCGCCCGCGACCCCCGTCTCCAGAAGGCGCCGCACCCGCCACAACGGCGCGTCCGCCAGCGGATCCGGCCCTGCGGTCACCGGCCCCGTCGGCTCGGCTCCGGTCCCCTCGGCCGGGAAGTGGCCGCCCTGAAGGCGGTCGTATCCCAGATCGGCCCGACCGAGCCACTCCTCCGGCAGTCGCAGTGTGTGCGAGGCCCCCGGCACCGGGCCGACGGCCAGCGGCCGGAGCGTCGCGGCCCGCTCCAGGTCCGGGCGGCCGAGCACCCGCAACGCGAGCCCCGGACACTGCGCGAGCCTGCGCAGGTTCGCGGCGTGCGGCAGCCCCGGATGAGGGTGCGCGGGGCGCAGCCGCAGCAGCGGACCGTCATCGGCCACGCGGGCCACCAGATACTCCCCGGCCGCGCCGACTACCACGACATCACAGCCCAGCAGAGGCGCCGCGGTCCCGTCGCCCTCGGAGGAACCGGCGTCGAGCGCGGCGGCCATCGCCTCGTGCACCGGTCGCGCGAACAGCGCGGCGACGGGCTCCTCGGACCACTCCACCCCGCGCACCGGCGTCGCGCTCACGCCCCGGCCCGCCCCGAGCCGCCCGTCCGGGGACACGGTGGCGCCGACGATCCGCAGCCCACCGCGCGCCAGCCCGCCGTGGTCGAGGACGGCCCCACCGAGCGCCACGGACGCGGTCCCCGCCCCCTTGGCGCGGGCCAGGCCTCCCGGACGTACGTCGGACACCGTGTAGCAGGCACCGGCAGGGTCCACCAGATGGGTCGCGACACCCCCGTACCCGGTGGCGGACAGCACCGGCTCCCGGCACAGGCCGTACACCCGCAGGCTGCCGCCCTCCCCGTACGCACGGCGCACGGAGCCGGTCGCACCGGCACCGGCCGATCCCGAGGCGAGCAGAGCGGCCTCGGAGAGGAGCTCACGGAAGGCGCCCGTGAGGTCCCCGAGCCGCTGGCCCTGACTGCTCTCCCGCGCGGCCCGCAACCCCCGTACGACGCGCAGAGCGGCGGCCTCGGCCCGGGGCAGCCCTGCCAGCCGCGCGGTGTGGGCGGCGCGCAGCAACTCGGCCTGGACCACGGCCCCGCCAGCGGTGACACCTGCGGCCAGTGCCTCGGCCGCCGCCTGCCACAACGCGGTCGCGGCCCGGACCTGAGCGGTGGTGAGCGCGGGGGCCGGCTCGTGCGGCGCTTCGGCACCGACGGCGAGGACGTCGCCGCCCGCACAGCCGCCCCGAGCCGACGAATCGCCGCCCGACTCCAGCCGACGGCCCCCGGCGCCCTCCGAGCCGTCCGTCCCGCTCGACCCGCTCGACCCGTCCGACCGGTCCGTCCCGCTCGAACCGTTCAGCTCGTCCGAAGCCCCCAGCTCGCCCGGCGCCCCCATCTCCGCGATCGGCGCCGCTCCCAGGACGGCCGCCCGGTGCAGGCAGCGCGGGGCCAGCAGACACGTACAGACCGCCTGCCCGGCGTCGACGATCGCTCCGGACGGGCCGGGGCGCAGACTGACGACAGCGTCCTCACCGAAGGGCACGTCCACGGATCCGTCGGCCGCCGCGGCGATGTTCGCCGTGCAGCTCTCGATCGCGGCGTCGAGTTTCTTGCGCAGCCTCGCGCTGAGCTGTTCGACGGCCTCGGCGAGGACCTCGGGGGCGACGGGAGGCAGGGCATCGGTGCTCAACGGGCTTCTCCACGGAGGCGGTCGCCCACCCAGCGGGCGAGGGCGAGCGGACTGAGGGCGGCCACCGGCATACCGGCGGCGACGAGTTGGCGTGCCACGGGGACCGAGTAGCGAGGCGTGCCGGCGTCGTCGAGCGCCGCGCAGCCCAACAGATGCGCACCGGAGGAGGCGAGCGCGCGCACCTCGCCCAGCAGCCCAGACAGCGGCGCGCCCTCCTCGAAGTCGCTGACCACGACGACGAGGGTGCGGCTCGGCACGGTGATCAGAGAGCGGGCGTGCGCGAGCCCCGCCGCGATGTGCGTCCCGCCGCCGACCCGGACCTCCAACAGGAGTGACAGCGGGTCGTCGACCCGGTCGGTGAGGTCCACCACCTGGGTGGAGAAGGCCAGGAAGTGCGTCGACAGCGTCGGAACGCCGCCCAGCACCGCGGCGGTCAGCGCCGACCAGATCACCGACGCCTCCATCGACCCGGAGACGTCGACGACCAGGACCAGCCGCCAGTCCGCCTCCTTGCTCGCCCGTGTGCTGAAGACCGGACGCTCCGGTACGACCACGACGCGGCCGTCGTCCGTACGCCGCGTGTGGGCGAGGTTGGCGCGCAGGGTACGGGCGAGGTCGAGCCGACCGCCGGGGCGCCGCGTCGGGCGCGGCGTGGCCAGACCGGAGAGCGCCGGGCGCAGCCGGGTGGCCAGTTCCCGTGCGAGTTCGTCGACGAGCCGCTTCACCAGCGGGCGCAGCCGGGCGAGTTGCGCCTCGGGCATCCCGCCGGCCAGGGAGAGGACGGAACTCAGCAGCTCGACGGACGGGCGTACCGCCGCCGGGTCCAGCTGGGTGAGGACGTCGGAGCGTCCCGCGTCCGCCGCCTCGGCGAGGACCTCTTCCCGTACGTCGGCTCCGAAGAGGGCCTCCAGCTCCTGCGACCACTCCCGGGCGGTGGGGAAGGAGGCGTCCTGCCCTCCGCCCTGACCCGACCCGCCGTCGACGTCGTCGGTGCCCTCGCCCCGCCCGCCGCCGTACAGCTCGTCCAGCGCATGGGCGTATCGGCGTGCGTCCGCCGAGAGCCGTTCCTTGTGGCGGCCGAGGAGGAGCCGCCACCGATCGGCATGCCCGAGCAGCCGCTCAGGCCCCTGGCCTCGGTCCTGCTCGGCCTGCTCAGACTCCCCCTTCGGCACCGACCGCTGGGACGACCCCGACAACGACCCCGACGACGACCCCGTCCTCGCCCCGGTGACCGCCGCGTCGCGGGCATCCGTCGCGAGACGTGGACCCCCGGACGCGTCCGGCACGGCCAGGGCCAGCCTCTTCAGCGCGGCGAGTCCCGCCGCGTCGGCGGCGGCCCAGAGGGCGAGCAACTCGGGTGGCGCGTCGAGCGAGAGGTCGAGCCGGTCGCCGAGCCGCTCGGTCACGGTCGTCAGCAGCCGGTCCCGCGCGGCGGGCGTCAGAGCGTCGAACCCGCCCCGCAGGGCCGGGAGCCGGTCCAGGAACTCCTGGTCGACCAGGGCCTCGACCCCGTCGAGCAGCGGGGTCAGCGCGTCCGGAGACGCCTGGAGTAGCGGTCCGGCGGCCATCAGCAGTCCCGCGAGGCGCTTGGTGAGCGCACGCCGGGCGGCGGGCGCGGTCGCACCGTCGAGCCAGTCGGCCACGCGCGCGCCCAGCCCGGCGGCCGGATCCAGGTCGAGCATGACCCGTACGGCGAGGGCGGCGCCCTGCATCAACGGCCCGGCCCCCGAGGTGAGTTCGGCCAGGGCCCGGTCGAGCCGGAGGCCCAGGTGCCGGGCGGCCGTCCGGTCCGCCAGCGCCACCAGCGCCCGCGCGTCCGTGGCGCTTTCGCTTCCGGCCAGACCCGGCAGGGACCGTACGGCGGCGTCGAGGAGTTCGCCCGTGAGCGCCTCGGCCATGGCGCGGGCGTCCTGGGTGGTGCCGGGGTGGTGTCCGCGCCGTATGCCCTCCAGGAGGTCCAGTGCTTCGAGAAGTTCGGGCAGCTCGGCAGTGTCGGGCAGTACGGCGCCGGCCTCGCGCAGCCGTGCGTCGACCAGGTCGGGCAGGTCGCAGCGGACGGCGGCGGTGAGCCCGGTCAGGGTCTGCGCGGGGGTCGGTCCACCGTCGGCCGCCTCACGACGCGCGGTCTCGCCCAGCGCGCCGGCGGCGGCCTGCGCCGCGGTCACCCCGCGGACTCCGGCGAGATCGAGGCGCGCCGACACGGAGGGCGTCCACCGCAGACGCCACTTGGTGCCGAGCGCGGTGCCGTCGCCGGTGGCGGCCACCGTGAGGGGTTCGCCGTACGAGGCACCGATGACCAGCAGACGTTGCAGCAGGACCTCACGCCGGCTGTCGAGCGGCGACCGGAGTGGATCGAGGCGGACCTCGCGCGGCTCCCGCTCGCCCGCGCCGGGCAGCCGTAGCCGGGCGAGTTCGTCCTCGACCGAGGGGCCCAGACCGGAACGGGGCGCGCGCGGGGTGATCCGCCCCCGCGCGGTGCCGACGAACACGGCCTCCAGGGCCCGGGCCAGCGCCCGGCCACGGCCGAGGGGCTCACCCTGGCCGAGGACGGTGGTGACCGCCTCCAGCAGTTCGCCGCGCCCGGGGGCGGGCAGCCCGCGCAGCGTGGCCAGGTCGCAGGCGAGCCGCAGGGTCTCGGCGGCCTCACCGGTACCGGCGGTGTGGCCGGCGCGCCGCATCTCCCGGCAGACGCCCGTCACCGCGACGGCGGCCGCCTCACGGATACGGTCCGCGTCACCGGCGGCGGCGAGTACGGCCTGCTGCCAGAGCGGGTCACGGATACCGGCGGGGTAGCCGGACCGGGAGTCGAGCAGATCGAACGAGTAGGGGACGAAGGAGGTCACCGCGGCGCTGCTCGCGCCACGGGGCGCGAGTGCGCTCGTTCCCCCCGACCCGCTCCGGTCAGGCGGGCCGCCGGGGCGTCCGGCGTCGGCCGCCCCCGGACGCCGGACGTTCACCCCGTCCGAGGCGGTGCCGGTGCCGGTGCCGGTGCCGATGTCCGTGCCATTGCCGGTGTCGCTGCCCGCGTCCGTGGTCAGTTCCGTAGCCGTGCTGGCAGTCGGCTCCGTACGCGTATCCGTATCCGCGTCCGGCTCCGGGTGGGCCATCAGCGCGGGGGCGTGGAACGCGCCGATCACGGCGGCGACCCGGCGCCCTCCCACCGAGGCCGCCGCGACGACCTGCCGCATCCGGGCCTCGCGGGCCAGATCGGTCGCGGGCACGTCGGCGTCGGCACGCAGGGCCCAGCCCACGCCCAGGGCCGCGCGGCGCACGGCCTCGGCGGGGCAGCCGGGAGCGAGGACCTCCACGGCCCGGTCCCACATGTCCTCACCGTCCCGGCCCGTGCCGGCGGCGGCGAGCGCGGCGGCGAAGGAACGGCGTCCCTCCCGCCCGTCCGTGCCCGGCCCTTCGCGACGCGCACTCTCCTCGGCATCCCCACCCGCCCCGGTGCCGGCCGCATCGTCGGAACCCGCGACATCCGCAGACCCCGCGACATCGTCGGAATCTGTGACATCCACAGAGCCCGCGACATCCACGGAGTCCCCGTCCTCGCCGGAACCCGAAGGACCCGTAGCCGGCACGGTCTCCCGTGACCAGCCCGGATCGCCCAACGGCAGGTCGCAGCACACGACCTCCGCCCCGCGCTCCCGCGCCCACCGCACCGCCGCCAGCTCCGGGGAGAAGTCGGCGAACGGGTAGAACGCCAGGCCTCCGCCCTCGCCCGCCCCGGCCAGGGCGACCGGGGCGACGGTCTCCGGGTCCGCCAGATGCTCCAGCCACGGTTGGAAGTCGGCCGGGAGTTCCACGCAGACGACCTCGGCGCCCGCCTCGTCCAGCAGGGCGGGCACCACGGCGGCCAGCGCCGGACTGTGGTGGCGCACTCCGAGCAGGTACGGCTCGCGCGACGCGGCCAGCGCGTCCACGGCCGCCCGCGGATCGACGGTCGTCAACGCAGGCTCCCGCGCAGGTCCCAGAGCCGACGCCACATCGCCGAGCCGCCCTCGGCCCGGCGCCGGACCGGGCCGTCCCAGTACCCCAGGAGCCGGGCGTGGTCGGCCGGATCGTCCTTCCGTACGACACCCAGCAGGTGGCCCGGCAGCAGGTCGAGGACATCACCGCCCGGGAGGTAAGCGGCCGCGACGCCCAACGACGCCGCCACCTGCACGGCCTCGGCGGTGGACATCACCGTGCCGGGCCGTTCGACGTCCCAGCCTTCGGTGGACCGACCGGAACGGAGGTCCCGGAAGACGGTGACGAGGGCGTCGAGGACGGCGTCGTCGACCCCGAAGGACGCGCCCGCCCGCTGGACCGCCGCGACCGCCTGACGCCGGATCAGGACGGCCTCGGCGTCGGCGTCCGCGATCGGGCCCACCGTCTCGAAGTTGAACCGGCGCTTCAGCGCGGCGGACATCTCGGAGACCCCGCGGTCGCGCAGGTTGGCGGTGGCGATGACGGTGAAGCCGGGTGCGGCGCCGACCACCGCGTCCTCGGTGGCGGTCAGTTCGGGCACGGTGATCCGGCGGTCGGACAGGATGGACACGAGGGCGTCCTGCACCTCGGGCAGGCAGCGGGTGATCTCCTCCACGCGCACCACGCGCCCGGTACGCATGGCGGCGAGCACGGGGGAGTCGACCAGGGCCTGCGGGGTCGGACCCTGCGCGAGCAGGAGGGCGTAGTTCCAGCCGTAGCGGAAAGCGTCCTCCGTGGTGCCCGCCGTGCCCTGAACGGTCAGGGCACTCGTCCCGCTGACGGCGGCCGCGAGCAGCTCCGACAGCATCGACTTGGCGGTACCGGGTTCGCCGGTGAGCAGCAGTCCGCGCTCCCCGGCGAGGGTGACGACGCAGCGCTCCACCAGGGCGCGCTCACCGACGAACTTCGGCGCGATCGCCAGCTTCGACGGCAGTCCGGCCCGACGCCCGGGCAGAGCGAGCTCCACGCCGTCGCTGCCGCACACGAAGGTGACGACGGCGCGCGGGGTGAGCGCCCAGCCGGGCGGGCGCGGGCCCGGGTCCTGAGCGGCGAGGAAGGCGAGCTCGGCGGCATGGCGCTCCTCGGCCGGCTGAACCTGCCGGGCCGGCACGGCCTGTTCGGTGACGGTCATACGGAAGTCCTCCGGGTGTGCGAGACGAAAGAGATACAGCTACGCGTGCGGATACGAGCACGAGAACCGGTGCGGGTGCGAACTCACCTCGGTCACGGGCCGTCGTACAGCCACGGACCGGGGGCGTGCGGAGGGGTAGGGAGAGGCGAAGCGAATGGAACGGAGGCGGGCGGCCCGGCGCGGCACTCCGAGAGCGGAGTGCCGCGCCGATGCCGGGTCCGCGCGGTACGACCGCGCGAACCCGCACCGCCGCACCAGGTGGCCCGTGCCCGAAGTCTCACGGAACGGCCACCTCACCGGGACCGGCGGGCGACGACCCGCCGGTCCCGGGCCCACGGCCCCCTCAGCGACGCCGTCTGGTCCGCCGCACCTTCAGCTCCTCGAACCGCGGAACGTCCCCGTCCAGGATCCGCTGCCACGCGCGGGCGAACAGCTCCGCGACGGGTTCGACCGGCACCAGGGCACCCAGCACCGGGCGACTGCCCGCCACCGGCCCGTACATCGACAGCTTCCACTGCTCCACGGGCAGCACCGGCGCCGACTGTTCGGCCCACGCGCCGGGCAGGAACAGGGAGCGGCCGGCCCGGGCCCGTACGGCCGAGACGACCAGGTCTCCGGCCTCCAGTTCGGCGCGCGCCGTCTTGAGACGGGCCGGCTTCCACCCCGTCCACCGTGCCGTGTTGCGGTCGGTCGGGTCGGGCATGGCCAGCAGCATCAGGTACAGCACGGCCGCGTCCGCCCCCAGACCGTGGGCCTCGGCGACCTCCGCCACGAGCGCGGGCACCGAGCGGGACGGATCCTGCGGCCACCAGGTGCCGTCCGGGCCCGTCTCGCCGGCCGCGGGCGCGCCCGGATCGGCCAGCAGCCGCGCGAACACCGGATCGTGCGCGCGCCGCAGCGCCACCTCCACCGCGGTCTCCTCCTGGTCCGGGTCCCGCAGCGCCACCAGGTACGGGTCGGACCCGGTGGAGTCGAGCAGGGCGGTCCGCAGCGCCGGCTGGGGCTGGTCGTCCTGCGTGGCCATCAGCACGGCGCCGTACCGCTCGTGACCCGGTGCCTTCTCGGTCGGCGCGCCCGCCACCTTGCGGAACGCCGGGAGGCTCGTGTAGTGGCCCACGGCCACCAGCAGGTCGGGTGAGGCGAGCCGCTGCCGAACGGCGGTGAGCGCACTGGGGAGCGCCGCTCGCAGGGGATCGCCGGCGGGCAGCCGGTGAGCCATCCAGGCCGCGAGGCCCATCGAGCCCGTGAGCACCGACGAGGTGAACGGATCCTCGGCCGGGGCCACGGTCGCCGGACGGTCGCCCGCGATGTGCCACGCGACGTCGACGCTCAGCTCCGGCGCCGTCGCGGGGTCGATCAGTGCCGGGAGGGCCCGGTGCACGGGCCAGCCGACGCGCGCACCGCGCGAGGCCTCCGCGGCGAGCCAGTCGGGGACCTGCGCACGACGTCCCACGCGCGCGTTCCACACGGCTGCCGCCGCCGCCACGTCGGGCCCCACGCTCCACAGCCGCGCCGGGTCCTCGGGAAGCAGCGCCGCGACCACGGCCCGGCGCACCTCGACGGAGAGCGTCCGCAGTTCGTCGCGCGCCTGCCGCGCCTCAGCCACCTTCAGGCCGAGGGTCTTGCGCAGGTCCGCCGGAAGGAAGTTGTCCTCCCAGCTGTCCACGTCGGGCATGCCCACGAGCACGAGCCGGGCCAGCGCCCCGGACGCCCCGGTGAGCCGCCCGAACTCCTCCGCCGCCTCCGGCAGGAAGGGGACCGCCGCACGGGACGACGCCTCCCGCAGGAAGGCGGTCAGCCACTCGGCGTCACGCGCGCGGTCACCGACCGGCGCGGCAGCGCGCAGGGAGTAGGGGCCGGGCACCTCGAATCGGCCGGCGGGGTCGTACAGCAGCGCCCCGAACTCCCGCCCGTCGGGCACGCTCTGGTTGCGCTCGGTGACCCCGAGCACCGACCCGCCGCCGAGCGGCAGGACGCAGCGGTGCCACATCCCGTGCTCCCGGCCGTCCGGGTTGTGCAGGTGCGACGAGCCGAGGTGGACCGTCACCCTTCGCCAGTGCGCGGCCGAGCCCGCCGTGGAGGCCAGTCCCAGCGCGTCGATCCGACCGAGGACGTCGAGCAGCGCGGCCCGGTGTTCGTCCGCACTGCCGGGGGCGAAGGCGCGGTACGCGATCGCCGCCGGCTCGTCGAGGAGGGAGGTGAAGGTCAGCCCCGAGTACGGCAGGGACGGCAGGTCGAAGTGCGTCCGGCCCGGTCGGGCCACGGTGGTGGCATCGGCCCGTACCGAGGCCAGCTCCTCCAGGAAGCGGTGGGCGAGGTCCGCGTCGGAGCCCCGATGGTAGTACCCGGAGTCGGCGAGGCCGCTCAGCGCCGTGCCGAGCAGACGGTCGGCCGGGCCTTCCCGGCGGACCTCCTCAGGCTCGGCCGCCGGGTCGAGCCGCTCGGCCACGGAGTCGAGGGCCTTCTGCTGCTGGACGGCGAAGTGCAGCACCTTCACCACACCCGCGATCAGTTCGGGCGCGGAGATCTCCGGCAGAGCGCTGCTCACGAGCTCCGGCAGGTCCGCCGCGCGCTCCGCGGCGGCAGCCGCCTTCAGGAGGGTGCCGGCCGTCCCGGCGTCCGCCCCGCGCAGCACGGCCGATCCCGCCGCGTCCCGTGTGCGCAGCGCGTACAGGTGGGACAGGGGCGGCAGCGGTGCGGCGGCCGTCCCGTACAACTGGTTGAGGGTGCCGTCGGTCTTCGCCGTGACCACGCCCTCCGGGTCGCTGAGCGACAGCACCCGCCACTGCTGGCTCACGGCCCTCGGCCGGTCGTCGCCGGGGAACGTGAGCGCCGCGAGCGGCATGTCGGAGCCCTCGGGCAGCACGACGCGCCGCCCGGCGGTGTCCTCGGCCTGCCAGCCGTTGCGGGGCAGCCGTACGACGCGCCAGCCCATCAGCCCGTCCTTCGACGTGCCGAGCGCCGATCCCCCGACCGCCGGTGCCGGGCGCAGCCACGACACGTGGGCGACCAGTTCGGCCCCCGTACCGTGGGCACCCAGCGCGTCGGCGAGGAACCCGGGCTGCGACCGCCGGCCGTACCCGCCCCGCACCGGGTCGTACTCGACCCAACCGCTCTCGCCGTGCCGGTCCTCCGCCTGCCACACCCAGTACGCCGTGCCGTCGGACACCAGCGGTCGCTCCGGGGGCACCTTCGTGTCGCCGCGGTGCAGCACTCCGCCGCCGGTGGTGCGGCCACCGCCGGGCAGCGGCAGACTGACGTGAGAGGAACGCATGGACCAGTAGTCGGCGCCGCCGTCCAGGGGGAACACCCTGTCGGGCGCGGTGTGCCAGTAGCCCTGCGGCTCCTCGCTCCGCCCGTAGGAGCGCCAGAACACCAGCAGGGCGCCGTCCACGTAGTGGAACCCGAACCGGTGGGACTGCCCCGAAGGTACGCGCAGATCGTGCGTGAGCACGGTGGAGTCGGCGTCGATGACCCGTACCTGCACGGCATTGGCCACGATCAGGTACGGCCAGGCCTCGACGACCGTCAGACCGTCGAACCTGTCGCTGCGGTCGCGCCCGGGAGCCAGCTCCGCGAGCGCCTCCTCCCACGCCGGCCAGTGCAGCTCCTCCCACAGACCGCCGCGCAGGGTGCGCGCGAACGTCTCGCCGAGATCGGCGGCGGCCGCCGCCGCGACCTCCTGCGGCGCGAGCGCGAGGGCCTCGACGGGCAGCCACGTCAGGCGCGCGATCGCGCCCGGAAGTCCCGGCAGTCCGGCCGCCGCCGAATCGCGGGCGACCTCGCGCACCCACTCGGCGAGCATCGGGCGGCCACCGTCCGTCTCGGCGAGCCGCCGCAGCACGTACGCCCCGGTGCTCGCGTCGTTGAATTTGTTCGCGCCGGCGCGGAACGCGGGACGGAAACGGGGGTCGGCGGCGAGGGCGACCAGGTCCCGGCGGTGCTCGCCGCGCGCCCAGTCCGCCAGGCCCAGGGCCTCGTGGCTCCGGTTGCGGCCGGGCGCCGCCGGGTCGGCGACCGGGATCTCCAGCGCGAGCAGCAGATCCAGCAGGTTCACGTCCTCGACGCCCATCCGCAGGGCGTCCCCGCCCTCGGGCCGGGCCGCCAGATCGGCCCGCAGCCGCCCGGCCGCCCGGGTCACCAGTTCCAGCAGGACCGCCGGAGTCGGACGGGTGCCCCAGCCCTGGTGCCGGGCGTTGTGGAAGCGCTCCAGCCAGCCGGCCGCACCGTCGGCGCAGCTCTCCTCCTGCGGCACGCCCGCGTCGGTGAGACCCGCGTCGGCCCCGGACTCCACCAGGATGTCCAGCCACAGGTCGCTGAGTTCGGTCTCACCCCCCGGCGGCGTCATCGACAGCAGCGTGCCCCGCACCGACGGGACGCGGTGGGCGAGCGCGACCAGCGCGGCGCGGTGCGCCTTCCACCAGCCGGCAGCCGCCCGCAGCGTCGCCGGCAGGGGGAGGAGTTCGCCGAGGTACTCCTGCTCCTCCTCGCTCGCGGACAGACCCGCGGCGCGGGCCAGCCGCCGCAGCTCCACGGCGGCCTGGGCGGACGGTGCGAGTCCGCCGGCGGTCCGGCGCACGCACAGCCGCCGGAAGCGCGCGTAGGCCTCGGCGGGCGACAGCCGGGCGGACAGCTCCTTGCCGTAGCTCGTGAGGACCTTCACCGGCAGCGCGCCGGCCAGGGCGAACTCGAGGAACACGGCGTCGAGCCGGTCCTCGTCGACCGACAGACCGTGCTGCGCCTCGCTGGTGCGGGCGCGCCCGAACAACTGGCCCGCGTACGTCGTGTTCTCGACGCCGAGGAAGACCCGGGCGCTCTGCTCGTAGAAGACGGGCAGGAAGTGCGGGACGGCGGAGGCGAGGCGTCCGGCCAGCTCGTGGCAGGCGTCGAGGGCGGCCTTCGGCTTGGTCTTCGCCTGCCGGGCCAGCCGGTCCAGCTCCGGCACGACCGCCAGCGCGTGGTGTCCGTCCGCCGGGTGGTGGACGAGTACCCACTCCGGGAAGCCCAGTTCCTGGCGCTGGCCGAGGCCCACCACGACCGGGTTCCCGTGCGGTTCGAGTCCGAGGAAACCCGTGGCGAGGTCCTCGGCGGGGCCGAGTTCGGCGGCGGCGAGCCGGACGACGACCCGCTCCTCCCCGAGCACCGCGTGGCGGTAGGTCCGCGCGGTCAGCTCGACAGCCGCCTCGCCCGCCCCTTCGGTGTCGGCCGGGAGCACGGCTCCGGCCTTCAGCAGCTCCGTGTTGACGGAAACGGTCGTGCCGGTCACGCGTTCTCACCCTCTTCGATCGTGCGGCCGGCGTACAGCGCCGCGGCCATGCGCATCCCCTCGGACCAGGCCACCGGCCCGACCTCGCTCAGCCGCACCGCGCGGCCTTCCTCGTCGTGCCAGCTCAGGGCGCCGGTCTCCGACTCCCCTTCCCAGTACGGTTCGCCGATCCAGACGGACGCCTCCGTGCCGCGGCCCCCGTCGCGCACCTTGCACGTGGCGTAGCCGCCGGACACGCGGTAGCCGAGCCCGGTGGCCCGCGCCGCGAGCCCGAAGCGCGAGGCGAACTTCCCTCCCGCGTAGTCCCGTACCTCCGTCGCCGTCTCCGCGTGCCCGGCGGTGGGCCTCGCCCAGGTGGCGCGGTGGATCTGCTCCACCCGCTGGGTGATGCCCAGTTCGGCCGCGAAGTCCCGGACGTCGTCCAGGTCGGGCAGACGCACGGGATGGGGGAGGGTCACCGTGCGCGGGGAGAGCCGTACGGTCTCGCCGTCGAGGTCCACCGTCTTCAGCTCACCGTCCGCGGTGACGTCGCGGAGGAAGCCGACCTCGTCCGGGTCGTCGCCGACCACGGCCATGTCACGGAGGGCGGACTGCCACGCCTCGTCCGGCCACACCCGGGCGATCAGCTCGGTCGGCACCGGCAGCGAGGACACCATCCAGGTGTCGACCTGCGCCACGCACGCGGCCGCGTGCCGGTCCAGCCATTCGCCGAGCTGCCGCAGCCGGTCGGTCTCCGGATGGTCGCGCAAGGCCTTCGGGAGGCTCTTCAACTGCCGCCCCCCGGAACGCCGGGCGACCACCCGTCCGTCATCAAGGGTGATCTCGTATCCCTCACCCGCTGCAAGCCACGCCATGAGCCGTGCCCCTCCGCCTGTCCGGTCAGAATCCGCGCAGCTCGAACCATGGGGACGACGCCCCTGAACTGCGGTATGCCGGGACACTATCCAGAGCCACTGACAACGCCCGCCCGGGTGCCGGAGAAGACGGCGGACTCCCCTCGTGACGCGGGCCCACCCCCTCCCCCGCCAGGCGGGGGAGGGGTGGGCGGAGGCGCGGCGGGAGACGCGGGATCAGGGATGGTCGGGGACCGGCCCAGGGATGAGCCAGGGATGAGGCAGGGACGAATCAGGGGAGATTCAGGGGCGTACGAGGGGCGTACGAGGGGCGGGTGAGTACGCGTCAGATGCCGCAGCTGGAAGCGGACCAGAAGCGGCCGTCCCGGTGGTCGACGTGGGTGTGATCGCTGTGCCCCGGATAGCCCGGGCCGAGGATTCCGTTGAAGCCGTGGTTGCGGGCCTGCTGTGCGAGGAGGCACAGTGAGTGCGGTCCGGAGCCGAGGTCGGCCGCGTCTCCGTAGAGGTGGCGGCTCGACGAGGCACCGCCGACGGCGGCGTTGCAGGCCTGGCTGCGGAAGCCGCTGGTGACGCGGATGCTCTGGTCGCCGAGGGCGTGCCGCAGGGCCTCCAGCTTCCACATGGTGCGCAGGGCGTTCGACTTGGCGGTCGCCGCGCTCACCGCTCCTCCGGCCCAGGTGGTGTTGCAGGTGTTGAGTTCGGCGTAGGTGAAGTGGATCGGGGTGCAGTCGTCGTCCTGGAGCGCGTAGATCTTGCTGAACGTCGCGGGTCCGGCGACGCCGTCGGCGGCGAGTCCGTAGGCGCTCTGGAAGCGCTTGACGGCGGCTGCCGTGCCCGGTCCGTAGTCGCCGTCGATGGCGAGCACCCCGCCGTAGCCGGGGTATCCGGCCACCCGGACCTGCAGGGCTGTGACGTCGGCGCCGGAAGTGCCTTGGGAGAGGGTGCGCGACCACGTGTAGCAGCCGTCGGCCTGGGCGGCGCCGGCGGTCGCCATCACCCCGGTCAAGGATGCAGTCATGATCATGACAATCGAGAGCAGTAGGCGCAGGGGCGGAAAACTCGGGGAGCGTCGGAACATCGATCCTCCATGGCCTTACGGATCCGAGATGACCCAGGGATGAGAGTCCCCCCGAGATTGACGCCCCGGTCGACGCGCGTCAACCACGCCGAGCCGACCGCCGTTCGTCGTTCCGACGACGCCGGGGCAACCGCCCGCACACGACGTCCGCGAGTGGGGGATCGGGAGGTGGCGAGTGGCATGCGGACCGCCGGGGCCAGGGCCGCCGAACCCGCTCCGGGCACCGATGTCAGACCCCCACGAGAAGATCTCTCCATGACGACTTCTCCCGCCGCTGAGGCGATGTCCGGCCTGCCCGACCTGCCCGTGCTGACCGACCGTGACGAGTACGAGGCCGCGCTCCGAAGCCTGCGCGAAGCCTCGCGGCAGTACTACGACGACGGTGACAGCGTCATGGACGACACCGCGTACGACCGGCTTCGGCTGGCCGTGCTGGCCTGGGAGCGCGAGAACCCCGACGAGGTCGCCACGGACTCTCCCACCGGGCTTGTCGCCGACGGCGCCGCCCCGGCCGGCGACATCGCGCACACCACCCGGCTGCTGAGCCTGGACAACGTCTTCGACGCCGAAGGGCTGGTGGCCTGGGGCGCCTCCGTCCAGCGCCGGCTGGGCCGTGCTCCTGCCGGCGGCTTCACCGTCGAGCCCAAGATCGACGGCGCGGCCGTGGCCGCCCGGTACCGCGCCGGACGCCTCGTCCAGGTCATCACCCGGGGGGACGGCAGCCACGGCGAGGACGTCAGCCATGTCATCGGCCAGATCGACGGCCTCCCCGAACAGCTCGAGCAGGAGGTCACCGTCGAGGTCAGGGGCGAGGTCGCCTTCACCCAGGAGCAGTTCGAGACGGCGAACGAGGTCCGCACCGCCCACGGCGCGCAGGTCTTCGCCAACCCCCGCAACGGCACCGCGGGCACCCTGAGGGCGAAGGACCGCCCGTACCGGCTCCGCATGACCTTCTGGGCCTACGGCGCGGTCGAACTGGACGGGACACCCTTCCCGCCCGAGGACGCGGCGGCGACGCACGCCGAGACGCTGTCCGCGGTGGCCACCGCCGGCGTGTGCACGACGGCGGCCTCCCCCGCGGGCCTCGCCGTCGTCCCCGACCTCGCCGAGGCCCAGCGGAGGATCGACGCGATCGCCGCCACGCGCGCGGAGCTGCCGGTCGGCATCGACGGCGTGGTCGTCAAACTGAACGACACCGCCGAGCAGACGGCGGCCGGCACAGGTACGCGGTTCCCCTACTGGGCCATCGCGGTCAAACTGCCCGCGGTCGAGCGGCAGACCGTCCTGGAGGATGTCGTGTGGGAGGTCGGGCGCACCGGGGTCCTGGCACCGACCGCGATCCTCGCCCCCGTCGAGATCGACGGCTCCACCGTGACCCGGGCCACCCTGCACAACCCCGCCGACATCCGCCGGCGCGACCTCCACCTCGGCGACACCGTCACCGTCTACAAGGCCGGTGACATCATCCCGCGCGTCCAGGCCGCCGTGGTCGCGCTCCGCCCCGCCGGAGCGCGCGAGGTGCCGCTGCCGGAGACCTGCCCCCACTGCGACGGCGCGATCGACAAGCGCCAGGAACGGTGGCGCTGCGCCAAGGGCACCGCCTGCGCCCTCCCGGCGTTGATCGAGTACGCCGCCGGGCGCGAGATGCTCGACATCGACGGCCTCGGCAGGACGTACGTGGCCGCCCTGGTCGGCTCCTGTGACGTCACGGACATCGCGGATCTCTTCACCCTGACCGTCGACCAGCTCACCGCCGCCTCCGGCAGCGCCAAGCGGGCCGCGAAGCTCGCCGAGCAGATCGAGACCGCCAGGACCCGCCCCCTCAACCGGGTCTTCTGTGCCCTGGGCGTCCTGGGCACGGGCCGCAGCATGTCCCGCCGTATCGCCCGTCACTTCCGCACCATGGACGCGATACGCCGGGCCGACGCGGCGGAGATGCAGGACGTGGAGGGCATCGGCCCGGAGAAGGCCCCGGTCATCGTCGAGCAGGTGGCCGCGCTGGCCCCCGTCATCGACAAGCTGATCGCGGCGGGGGTCAACATGACCGAGCCCGAGGACCCGTCGGCCGGCCAGGGCGGCGGACCGCTGGAGGGCAAGGTCGTCGTGGTCACCGGCAAGATGGCCGGACCGCTGGAGGGGTTCGGCCGCTCCGAGATGAACGCCCTGATCGAGAAGGCCGGCGGGCGAGCGGGAAGCAGCGTCAACGCCAAGACGTCCATCCTCGTCGCCGCCCCGTCCGCGAACGGCAAGCCCAGCTCGAAGGCGGTCAAGGCCGCCGAACTCGGAGTGGAGGTGCTCGCACCGGAAGCCTTCGCCGAACTGGTCGCGGACTGCCTGACGTGAGGTGAGGCCACAAGCACGTTCCATCACGGGCGGACGGCCGCGGCGGGGCGTCAGCGCGGGGCGATCCTCGCGGTCACGGGAAGATGGTCACTGCCGGTGGCGGGCAGCGTGCGGATCGACCGGACCACGGCCCCGCGCGCCAGGACCTGGTCGATGCGGGCCACCGGCAGACCGGCCGGGAAGCTGAACGCGAAGCCGCGCTCGGGAGCGCCCAGCCGCGAGGTCAGGGGCGCCAGGCCACGATCGTCGACCGTCCCGTTGAGGTCGCCGAGAAGGACCACCCTGTCCGCCCTCTCGGCGGCCAGCACCCGGCCCAGCAGTCCGGCGCTCTCGTCGCGCCGGGCGGAGGCGAGGCCGCCGGCCCCCACCCGTACGGACGGCAGATGCGCCACGTACGCGACGACGTCCCCGGACGGCGTGCGCACCACGGCGCGCAGCGCGCGGCTCCAGCCCTCCGCGATGTCCCGGGGCTTGATGTCCAACGGCCGCGCATCGGCGAGCGGATGGCGGGACCAGAGGCCGACCGTGCCATGCACCACGTGGTACGGGTACTCCGGGGTGAGCACCGCCTCGTACTCCCGCCGTGCCGGATCCACCAGCTCCTGGAGCGCGATCAGATCGGGCCCGGCGGCGGCGAGGGCACGGGCGGTTCCCGCCGGATCGGGGTTCTCGTCACTGACGTTGTGCTGTACGACGACGAGCTCGCGCCCGTTCGGCGAGCCGGAGGGGAGCAGCAGCACGCCGTACGAATGACTCCAGACGGCGACGGGCAGCAGCAGGGCCACCAGCGCCACGACGGACCGGCGGATCAGCGCCAGGACGACGAGGAGGACGACCACCGGCCCCAGCCACGGCAGGAAGGACTCCAGCAGACTGCCCAGCCGACCGGGGGAGTTGGGCAGGACGGAATGGAAGGCGAGGAGCCCCGCCGTGACACAGGCCAGTGCGGCGATCACCCGCCCGGAACCGCGACCGCGCGTCCAGCCTCCCGGTCCACGCACCCAGCCCCGGAGCCGGCCCGGACGGCCCCTGCCCCGGCGCTGCTCCCGGTCCTTCTCCGGCTCCCGGTCCGCCCCCGTCTCCTTCGTCCCCACCCTCGTTCCCTCCCTCGGCGTCGTTGATCAGGACGAACCGAGAGAGGGATCGGGTTCCGCTACGGCTCCGGCAAGGGGTACGTAGCCGTACGGCCACCGGTCAGCAGGTGATGGTGCCCCTGCGCAGGGCGTGACCGCCGGTGTTGCTGTCGTCCGACCAGTACACCGGCTTGGAGCCACCGGCACACGCCTCGGCGCCGCTCACGGAGAAGCCCTCGTTGTTGAGGTCCGCCATGCCGGCGGGACGGTTGTAGACCGCGGTGACGGCGAAGGCGCCGGCCGCGTTCACCTGGAGCGTCCGGTGCTGCCCGCCGCACGTGTCGTCGCAGACCGCCCACAGGCGGGAGGCTCCCGGCTCCCACTGCACCTCCATGACCCCGCTCATCCCGCTGCTGACGGTGGCGACCCGGGTGAAGGCTCCGGAGTCCGCGAGGACATAGCCGTGGACCGTGCCGGTTCCCTCGACGCCGACGAAGAACACCCCGCCGGTGTGGGCGCCGTACCGGGCCGGGTCGTAGGCCGCGCCGGTCGACGCGTCCTTGAACCCGGCACCGGTCAGGGCGGCGTCGGGAACCCAGGTGATGCCCTCGAAGCCGAGGTTGGACCCCACCGAGGACAGGTCGGAGGTCAGGTTCCACTCCTTGGCCGCGGTGAGGGTGCCCGCCGTCCCGGTCGCGTCGTAGCGGAGCACCGACAGACGGCTGGTGCCGGAGGCGTCACCGTTCCGCTCGCTCGCCACGAACACGCCACCCGCCGAGCCCGTACCCGTGAGCGTGACGCCCTCGCTGTCGGGGCTTCCTGACCCCGTCGGGAAGCGCAGGGTCTTTCCTGCGGACCAGCCGTTCGCGGTGTCCGGCTTCCAGCCACCCGAGCCGTCGCCCACCAGGCGCCAGAGCTTGCCGGAGTTCTGCGCGGCCCACATGACACCGCCCTCCTGGTGGAGGCCGCTGAGGTCCTCTCCGAAGACGTCGGAGCCGTCGGCGGTGGCCACCGCGGTGCCGCCCGGCCAGGCCACCGGGGTGGTCGAACCGCCGCCGGTCCCGCCGCAGTCGTTGGGGGCGCCCAGGGTGAGGGCGGCGGACTTGAACGCGCCGGTGCCGTCGGGGCAGCGCGACCAGGAGGGCGCCGAGTGCGTGGTCCAGGTGAAGCCGTCGACGAGGGTGCTGCCGTCCGGCAGGTAGAGGCGCGCCTTGTCGGCGGAGCCCAGACCGAACGAGCCGTGCACGTCGAAGGCGCGGAACGCACCGGGAGCCAGCGAGGTCCCGGAGGGGATCTTGTACTTCGAGCCGCTCTGGTCGTCCTTGAGGATCCAGCCGGAGATGTCGACGCTCGCGCCGCCCTTGTTGTACAGCTCGACGGAGTCCTCGACGCCACCGGTGGTCACCACCTCGTTGATCCGGATGTCGTCGGCCGGGGCCGCGTGGGCCGGCGTCGCCTGAAGCACACCGGCGGCCAGCAGAGGGGCGGTGAGAGCGAGGCGAAGGCTACGGCCCCACCCAGGTATACGTGTGGTCACGATGTCCGTCCAGGGAAGAGTTCCGACAGGGCGGCACGACGCTCCAGGCACGGACCGAACGAGCGGCCTCCGACGGCTGATCGTGCCATGAACGGTGGACGAACCACGAGCATTCCGGAGGGCGCACGGGAGCGCGCCGAAGCGGCAGGGGCGTACGAGCACCGCCGACGCCCCCGCGGCCCGGATCCGCCACCGCGAAGTGGCGCGTACTGGGCCGCGTGCACCCGCTCGTGGCGGGGGAGTGTTCCCCCGACCGGAGAATCGAACGACGGCCCCAGAACGAGGTGATCGCTGGTGCGAACGATGCCGGGACATGGCACGGCCCTGGAGACGGACCCGGGACTGGCCCGGGAACGCCTGGTCGCCGCCGTCACCGAGGCGGCGGTCACCGAGCTGCGCCCGGTCGCGGAGCGCACGGCACTGGACGGTGTTCCCCCGGCCCACCTGGACGAGTTGGCCCGGCGAGGGGCGTACGGGCTCGTCGGATACGAGCCGTCGCGGGGGAGCGGGTGCACCCACGACCAGGTGGTGCGCGAGGTCCACGAGATCCTCTCGGCCGTCGATCCGTCGACCTGGTTCGTGTACACCCAGCACTTCGCGATGGTGAAGGCGCTGACCAAGAGCGACAACACCGAGCTGCGCGAACGCTGGCTGCCCGAACTGGTCGCGGGCGGGAGACACGCCACCGCCGGCTTCGCGTACCTCCGTCATCCCAGCCCGCCCGTGACCGCCGTGCAGGTCGAGGGCGGCTGGCGGCTGCGGGGCCGTATGCCCTGGATGACCGGCTGGACCATCACGGACACGGCGATCCTGGGCGCGGTCACTCCCGACGACCGGGCCCTCTTCGCACGGGTCGACAGCGGGCCGGAAGCCCGGAACGGGCTGGTCGCCGTCGACTCCCCACCGCTGTGGGCGATGGGCGGAACACACACGACGGCGGTGGAGGTCCGGGACGTCCTCGTGCCGCACGAGGACGTGATCTCCCTGGAACCCAGGCAGGACTGGGCGCTCGCCTACGACACGGAGAACGCGAACGCCCACCCGGCCGTCTTCGGCCACCTGCGGGCGGCCGTCGACCTGCTGCTCGACGCCGCGCCACGGGCGGGGGCCGCGTACGAGACCCTCGCCCACGGGCTGGCCGATCAGGCCGCCCGGCTCCGCACCGAGGCCTACGCCCTGCGTGACGAGCTCCCGCCGGACAAGGAGCTGACGGCCCGGACCGAGATCCGGGCCGCAGCCCTGGACATCGGCGTCCGGGCCGCCACCGCCTGTGTGGCGGCGACCGGAGGCCGAGCCGTCCAGTACGGCAACACCGCGGGCCGGCTCGCCCGCGAGGCGCTCTTCCACCTGATCCAGGCCCAGACCCCACAACTGCGCGAGGCCACCGCGGGCATCACGCTCACCGGCATCTGAGCCGAGAGGGCAAGCCGGTCCGCTTGTTCCCACAGCGTGGTGAACCCGCTCGCGAAGCCCTGAGCGAGCGCGCGAGGTACCGGGCGAGCTGGCCGGCGAGCCGGGGATAGTGGGTGCCCTGGAGCAGCCCCTGCCGGAGCACGATGTGCGGCGCCAGGAACTCGGTGACGAGCATGCTCGTCCCGGGGCCGTAGTGCGGCACCCGGGGCACGCGTTCGTTCGGCCGGTGCGCTCCACGCTCCGGCCGGCCTCCGTCGTAGGCTGACTTTCGTACAGGACGGACAGGAGGCCGAGATGGCCGAGACGACCCTCGCCGAGGTGATGGCCGAGCTGGCCGCCCTCGAAGACCCGAAGGCACGCGCGGTGAACGAGAGGCACGGTGACGATCACGGTGTGAACCTCGGCAGACTGCGCGCGCTCGCGAAGCGGCTCAAGACGCAGCAGGACCTCGCGGTCCGCCTCTGGGAGACGGGCGACACCGCGGCGAGGCTGCTCGCCCTCCTGATCTGCCGCCCGAAGGCGTTCGGGCGCGACGAGCTGGACGCGATGCTGCGCGAGGCCCGCACGCCCAAGGTGCACGACTGGCTCGTGAACTACGTGGTGAAGAAGAACCCGCACGCCGAGGAACTGCGCCTCGCGTGGCTCGCCGATGCCGATCCCGTGGTCGCGAGCGCCGGCTGGGCGCTGACCACCGAGCGCGTCGCCAAGAAACCGGACGGCCTCGACCTCGCGGGACTGCTCGACATCATCGAGGCCCGGATGCGGGACGCCCCGGAGCGCCTGCAGTGGGCGATGAACCACTGCCTGGCCCGGATCGGGATCGAGCACCCGGAACACCGCGCCCGCGCGATCGGCATCGGCGAGCGCCTGCAGGTGCTCAAGGACTACCCGACGCCCCCGGGCTGCACGTCGCCGTTCGCGCCGGTCTGGATCACCGAGATGGTGCGCAGGCAGCAGGACAGCACGGCGGTCTGACCGACAGCCGCAGGGGCCGGCAACCGGTGGACCCGGGGTCGGCAGCCGCACCACGGCGCCGACGTGCGGCTCCTCGTACGCGGCTCCTTCCTCGCATGACACCACCATCCGTACGAATTCCCCGGGGGTACCACGAACGTGAACATCGACCTGCCCGGCCCGCAGACACTGATCGCGGACGTACCGGCCTTCGCCGCCCACGCCCGCCCCGCGGTACTCCTCCGTCCGGCGGCGGGTGCCCCCGGCCCGCACGACAACTCGGTCGGCGGCCCGCTGCTGTGGCCGAGGGACGAGCCGTGGCCGGTGTGCCGGGCACCGCACGTGGTGCACAAGCGGGAGAAGCTGTCGGATCAGGACAAGGAGATCTGGCAGGACTGCGACCGCCGGATGAAGGAACGGCGCCGCGCGCGGGGCGGTGGCGCGTATGTGATGAGCGAGGAGGACGCCGAAGCGCAGCGGCGGATCATGGACGGTGCCGGATCGCTCGACATGATCACCTGGGAGCGGATCCGGACGGTTTCGGAAGCCCCCGCCGTACCCGTTCCCATGATCCCCGTGCTCCAGCTCCGCGCCGGTGACGTTCCCGTCCTGCCCATGCCGGAAGGGACGGACCTGCTTCAGCTGCTGTGGTGCCCCGACGACCACTCCGAACCGCCCGGCCAGCGGAACTACTGGGGCCCGAACGTCGAACTGCGGTTCCGCGCCGGGGGAGCCGTCGGCCCGATCCGCGACGACCCGCCGCAGCCGGAGCACGCCGAGGACGTCTACCTGCCGAACCCGTGCCTCCTGGACCCGTTCCGCGTCGTGGATCTACCCGAGCAGGACGAACTCCCCGAGGAGCTCGTCGAAACGGCGCAGGAGTGGGCCGAAGCACGTGACACCGAGTACGCCCGCACGCTCGCCTGCCTGCCCGGCTGGAAGGCAGGGGGCTGGCCCAGCTGGCACCTCACCGACCTCGTGCCCATCGACTGCGCCGCGTGCGGAACCCGGATGCGCCTGCTGCTGACCCTGGACAGCGGGAAGGACCCCGGTCTTAACCTGGGCCGCTTCGGCGAACTCCGCGTCTTCACCTGCCCGACGGACCTCTCCCACCCGTTCCGGCTGAACGTGCAGTAACCCGTCGCGAGGCGGCCGGCCTCGTTCCTCCCTACGGGTGAGCCGCCGACTCCGCGACCGTGCCGCCCCGCGCACTCGTTCAGGTGAACGTAGGCTCGTCAGCCGCCGCGCGGTGGCGGGACGGGAGCGCGGTCGACCCGCAAGGTCCGGTGCCGGACCCCACGGCCACGTCGTTACGATCGGCGCCGCCGAGGCCGACGTAGCCACGCCTGCTGTCATGCACAGACCTGACCTGCTGTTATGCCGCTACGCAGGCGGTGACGAGGCCCGGCTCTTCCGCACGAGGCCGGGGAGGCACACGTACATGACGGACGAGCGAGGCGCCCGGGACGGGCAGCGGAGTGCGGGGACCCGACTGGCACAACTGATGCGCCGTTGGTGGGAAGAGGCCGGGAGCACGACCGGCGGCGCCCGGCCGACGCAGCAGGCGCTCGCCACGAGGCTCGGGGTCGACCAGACGACCCTGTCGCGCTACCTGAACCCGAGGCACGCGTCGACCGCTCCTCTGCGGGTGGTCGAGAATCTGCACGCCCAACTGCGTGCCCCCGCGGCGGAACTCGAACAGGCGCGGGCGCTCTGCCGGGCCGCCTGGCGGGAGAACAGCCGACAGCGGACGGCGGAGGGCGGGGGCGAGGCCCCCGCCGCGCCGCCGGAAGCGACCGAGCGGACCGCCGGAACGACCGGAAGCGCCGTAATGGCCGGTCCGACCTCCGAGCCACCCGCCGACAAGGGAGCCGTCGCCACCGGGGCCGGGGCCGAATCAAGGCCCGGATCCGCAGCGGCAACCGCGGAGCACGCACCCGAGCAAGCCGCCGAGCACACACCCGACCACGTACCCGATCAAGCCTCCGCCCCGAGCGCCCGCAGCACCCCCGCCCGTCGCCGCAACCGCCGGCTCCTCCCGGCCCTCTTCGTGTCGGCCGTCGCCCTGGCCTTCATCGCCGGAGCGGTGGTCCACGACCGCCTCTCCGCCGAGGACCCCGCGGCCACGGCCGCCGGTGCGGCCGGTGCGGTACCGGCGGGCGCCGCGCCGCGCAAGTGGCCTTTGCTGCGCATGGGCGTGGAAGACCAGTTCACCCGCGCCCGCGCCCTCCAGTACCTCCTGAACGCCCGCGGCTACGACGTGCGGGCCGACGGCTTCTTCCGGCAGGACACCTGGGACGCCGTCGTGGACTTCCAGCGACGGCACGATCTGCAGGCCGACGGCAAGGTGGGCGAGAAGACCTGGCCCGAGCTGGTCATGGACGTGCGGCCGGGTTCAGGTGAGTTCGAGGTACGAGCCGTACAGGAGCTGCTGAACAACGTGGGCCAGGGCGGCACAGCGGTCTCGGGCAGGTTCACCGCGGTGACCACGGAGGACCTGAAGTACTTCCAGCGCACGCACGATCTGCCGGAGACCGGCCGCGTGGACGCGGACACCTGGCTGGCCCTGCTGGTCGGACAACAGCCCCCCGTCAAGGCGCCGGACTACCAGAGGGTCACGAGCAGCCGACAGCCCTCCGCTCCCGCGTGAGGGATCGGCGCCCGGGGAGGGCAAGGGCGGCCCGAGCGCGGTCCAGCGGCCCCCGCTATGCCGTCTCCTCGGCACGCTCTTCATGCAGCGCTACATAATCCCAGGTCAGAGCCCCGTCATGCAGGGTGCATCGATGTGCCTCGGTCAGCAGCCGGATCGGCTTCCCCGGACCCGGCCGACCCGGCAATGCTGGTTCTGCGGCCGGCACCCCGGACAGCACGCCCCCTCGGTGGGCGACGCGTCCAGGTCCTCGTCCCGGTCCGCGTTCCCGCCAGCAGTCTGCCCGAAGGGGGCACCCATGTCCGCTGTCCGCAAGACCATCACGTCCGCTCTGTCGACCGCCGTACTCGCAGGGGGACTCACCCTGGGCGCAGTCACCCCGGCGAGCGCGGCCGGCTGCCCGTCCTCCGCCGCCCCGGTGATCAACGGCGCGTCGGCGAGCTGGAGCCTGCGCTGTTCCGGCAAGGACGTGACGGTGTCCGGCTGGCTCCAGGACACCAGCATGGACGGCAAGTGCGCCAAGGTCCGTATCAACGCCGGGAACGGCGAGTACAAGGCGGAGACCGCGTGCAACTCCGGTGTCCGCAAGCAGTTCTCCTTCACCTTCAAGGGGACGAAGACGGCACAGGTACGCCTCGCCACCGTCTGACGGCCCGACCGCCCGCCCCCACACCCGCACGACGGGGTCCCCCCCGTCGCGCGGGAAGCACGAGGAAGAGAGACATGAGCATGAGCAGCAGCAACGGACGCCGTCTGCGCGGAGCCGTGATCGCCGCGTCCGCGGCCACCGTCCTGGCCCTGGCACCGGCCGCCCTCGCACAAGGGCCCGCGGGTGCGCCGCAGAAGCCCGCTGACGCGCCGACCACCCTGGTCTTCGACAAGAACCGGAGCGACCCGACCGACTCGCGGCTTTCCGTCTTCAAGGGCACGAAGCTCTGGGCCACCTACCGGGCGGGATCGGGCCTCAAGGTCACGGACGACTGCGTACGCGCCAGGGGCTGGCTGCCGAACGGCAACTGGAAGATCAAGCTCAAGACCCCCACGTACAACGGCAACCTCATCAAGGGCTACGCGATCCACCTGGAGGACATGAAGTGCTCCAAGGGCACGCTGACGCGCACGGAGATGTTCATCCACTCCGAGATGAACCGCGACGGCAGCGCGGGCGGCACTGAACCCCGCCGCTGGGACGGCGCCGGCGACTACAAGTCCAACGGCTGCGTGAAGCTGAACCCGACGGACATCAAGAAGATGTTCCGGCTCCTCGACCGCGACGACATCGGCTGGCCGACCCACCTGCGGGTGGTGTCCTGACCCGGACGGACGAAAGTGGCGCCGGTTCCCGTCGTCGAGCCGACGGGAACCGGCGCCCCTCGCGGTGAACGCTCAGGTGTCTCAGTAGATGTGCCCCACATGGGCGAGCGCCTGCTTCAGGAGCATCCCGTGACCGCCCGGCATCTCGCCCTGCACGGCGGCGGACGCCGCTTCCTGCGGGCTGAACCACACCAGGTCCAGCGCGTCCTGCCGAGGTCGGCAGTCGCCGGTCACCGGAACGATGTACGCGAGGGAGACGGCGTGTTGACGCGGGTCGTGGTAGGCGGTGACGCCGGCCGTGGGGAAGTACTCGGCGACCGTGAAGGGCTGCAAGGACGCCGGGACGTGGGGGAGGGCCATGGGACCGAGGTCCTTCTCCAGATGGCGGAGCAACGCGTCGCGGACCCGCTCGTGGTGCATGACACGCCCCGACACCAGGGTGCGGCTTATCGTTCCGTCCGCGCCGATGCGCAGAAGTACTCCGATACTGGTGACTTCGCCGCTGTCGTCCACGCGCACGGGCACGGCCTCGACGTACAGGATCGGCATCTGGGCACGGGCGACTTCCAGCTCGTCCTTGGTCAGCCAGCCGGGCGTGGTCTCGGTCATGTCAGACATCGCCTCATCATACTTTCCGGGCGGGGTGTCGGCCCAGGTGACGTGTCTGCCAGCCGGGTGGGAATCGAACGGGCCGAGGCCGTGCCCGAACGGGCGGGCGGCAGCGTCGCACTCCGTCATCACGCGGGCATATGACGGCATGTCGGTGGCCGAAGGGCGCGTGACGAGGGAATTCGCCCGATTCTTCCGCACCCTCGCATCCGGGGAACCCGGCGGTGTATAACGCAGCGCAATCAGCCGCCGAACGAAAGAGCGACATGTCGTCCACGGAAGGTCCGCCGGTTCCGGACGGACCAGAAGTCCCCGGTTCCGCAACGGATTCACGGAAGCGCCGCCGAATCCTCGTGGCCGCCACCGCGAGCCTGCTCGCCCTGTGCGGCGCGCTCACGGCCTACGGAACCCTCGGATCCGACAACACCTCCGAGCCCGGACACGGGAACGCGGTGGCCGGAAGGCCACCCGCGACCGCACGGACCGAAGTGGCGTACGAGGTCCTCGGAGAGGGCACCGCCGACATCGCCTACCGGGAGGCGGACGCCGAAGACATCGTCAGGAACGTCCGCCTGCCGTGGCGGAAGACGGTACGTCTGCCGCAGGGCACGACCCCGGCCGTCAGCGTCACCCTCGGAGAGAAGGGCGGCCGGGCCAGCTGCGGTCTCACCGTCGCCGGTCGGCACGTCCAGCGTTCCACCGCGGAGGGCGCCTTCGGGCGCGGCACCTGCGCGAGCGCGGCCCCCGACGCCGCCGCCCCCGTTTCGACCCCCAGCCCCGTCCCCACCAGATCCTAAGGAACACCGTGATTCCCCAGCTCCTCGGCCGTACCGGCCGCCGCGCCGCCACCGTGGCCGGACTCGCCGCTGTCGTCCTGGCCTCCACCGGCCTCACCGCAACCACCACCGCAGCCGCCCCGACGCCCGTACCCGCGTCCCCCGCCGCCGACGGCAGCGGGCACGGACTGCGGAGCATCCGGTTCGACGGCACCGATCCCGTACGCCGCGCCCTGCCGGCCCGCACCACCGAGCCCTTCAGCATGATCGGACTCACCTGGACCGATCCCCGGGCCGAGCTCCGCGGCACGGCCGAGGTCCGTACCCGTGACCACCGCACCGGCGCCTGGTCCGCCTGGCGCACGCTCGACCTGGACGTACGAACCCCGGAAACGGGCCTCGACGGCCGCGCCCCCGGAGTACGAGCCGGTACCCAGCCGCTGTGGACCGGTCCGTCGAACGGCGTGCAGGTACGGGTCACCGCCGAGCCCGGCACCCGGGCGAGCCTGCCCAAGGGCCTGCGGGTCGAACTCGTGGACCCGATGGCCGATGAGGCCCGCGCGGAGACGCCAACCTCCACGACGCTCACGGCGAACGGGCAGCCGGCCGTCACCCCGCGCTCGGGCTGGGGCGCGGACGAGTCGCTGGTCCTGGCCCCTCCGACGTACACGGCCGAGACGAAGGCCGTCTTCGTCCACCACACGGCCGGCACCAACGACTACGCCTGCGACCAGTCGGCCGCCATCATCCGCGCGATCTTCCTCTACCACGTGCAGGGCCAGGGCTGGAACGACATCGGCTACCAGTTCCTGGTCGACAAGTGCGGAACCGTCTTCGAGGGCCGCGCGGGCGGCATCGACAAGCCGGTCCTGGGCGCCCAGACGTACGGCTTCAACACGGACACCACCGGCATCGCCGTCCTCGGCAACTACAACGAGGCCGTCAGCACGGCACCGGTACTCGACGCGATCGCGGGCGTCGCCGCGTGGAAGCTCGGTCTGTACGGGTACGACCCCGCCGGGACCGTGAACCTCGTCGCGGCGGCGGACAACGGCCTGTACAAGAAGGGCCAGGTGGTCACCCTGAACCGGATCTCGGGTCACCGCGACGGCTACCCGACGGAGTGCCCCGGCGCAAACCTGTACGCGGACCTGCCGACGATCCGCCAGCTGGCAGTCCCGCAGCCGCCGGTGCCGGAGCCGACGGCGCAGTCGAACTGACGCAGCCGCCCGGGGAACTGCCCTGGCACGGACGGGCGACCTCATGGCCCGCGACCGCGACGGCGACGGCCGGTGGCCCTTCCGTGCCCGCGCCATGGCGCGAACTGACAGAACTGCGTCATTACGGCCTTCCGGAGCCCGGAGTGATGGTGGCGGGGTGCCCAGAACCCGCAGAGTTGTCATCACGGCCTTCCCCGGCGTAGACCTGCTGGACGCCACAGGTCCCGCCGAGGTGTTCTCGGTCGCCTCCCGGATGCTGCCCGCCGGCGTTCCCGGCTACCGGGTGGAGATCGCGGCCGCCGAGCGCGCGGAACTGACCACGTCCAGCGGGGTCCGGCTGGTCGCCGGCCTTGCCCTGGACGAGGTGGGGAGCGGCGTGGACACCCTGCTCGTCGCCGGGGCGACCGAGCTCGTCGCGGGCAGGGCCGAGCCGGTCGTCGAACCCGTGATCACCGACTGGGTGCCTACGGCGGCATCGAAGGCCGGACGAGTCGGCTCGATCTGCTCCGGCGCACACCTTCATCAAGGCCGGACGGGTATGGACCTGCGCGGGCGTCACCTCGGGACGGGACTGGCGCTGGCCATGGTCGCGGAGGACCACGGCCGGCGCCTCGCGCTCGCCGTGGCCCGTGTGCTGGTCATGTACATCAAACGCCCCGGTGGGCAGAGCCAGTTCAGTGTTCCGATCTCACGGCAGGTCCCCTCGGACGACCGCATCGAGGCGCTGCTCCGATGGATGGCCGACCACATCACCGAGGATCTGATGCTGCACGTCATGGCGGAGCAGGCCAACCTGAGCGTCCGCCAGTTCACGCGGGTGTTCCGCCGCAGCACGGGCCGGACGCCCGCCGCGCATCTTGAGGCGACGGACTGGAGACGGCCCGTCGGCTCCTGGAGGAGACGGACGGGAGCCTTCCCCGTATCGCGGCCACCAGCGGACTCGGCTCGGTGGAGACGCTGCACCGGACCTTCAGCCAGCGGCTGGGCGCCACGCCGGCCGAGTACCGCCGCCGATTCCGCTCGACGGCCACCGCCATCCGTCCGACGACCACTCCCGTCCGATGAACCCCACCACCCCGGAAGAAGACCACGTGCCGCTCGCCCCGCTGCCCGACTCGCCCCTGGCCGGCGCGGCCGTCGAGCTGCTGACCAGTACCGCCCCTCCGACGCTGGTGGCGCACAGCTAGCAACTACCGGTTCGGGGCGGCCCTGCTCGTCGAACGCGGGCGCGGCTTCGACACGGAGGCCCCTGTTCATCGCCTCCGCCCTGCACGACCTGGCCCTGACCGACGGTCAGTACGGCAGGGCCGCCGGCCGGGCCCCGCGTCTTCGGCGCGGACTCGGGCTACATGAAGCGCTGCGCGGCCGAGCCGTTGCAGGCCTGGAGCGCGACGGCCTTGCTCGCGACCGGCTGGGTCAGGCACAGGCCGGTCGCGGTGGCCGGGCGGATCGTGCCGTCCGATGGCCTCGTCCACTTCTGGTTCGCGCCGCCGTGGCAGTTCCACAGGATGGCGGCGGTGGGAGCGGCGATGTCACGGGAGTCCAGGCACCGGTCGTGGGACAGACCGACGTGGAGCGAGCCCCGCTCGGAGTCGTACCACCAGGTCTGGTTGCGGCCACCGAGGCAGTCCCAGCCCACGACCGCGGTGTAGTTGCGCGAGGAGCCTCCGACGGCGTCCAGGCACTGGCCGGTGGCCGCGTTCTTGATCGGCTCGAACATGTCGTCCCATGCTCCGGCGTAGAGCTTCGGTGCGTTGGTGGAGGCCGGATCGGCGCACGATGCCTCGCGTAGACCGGAGTTGTAGAACTGGGTGAAGCAGGACGCGAACGCGGCGTGGCCGGTGGCGTTGGGGTGGTACGACTGCCGGACGGAGTTCTCGTCCGGCGGGAACGACCCGTCGTAGAAGAAGCCGCGCGCCCACGTCTGCTCCGTGCACACCTCGTGCCCGTGGAACAGGCGGGAGGCGTCCAGGTAGTCGGCGCCGGAGAGCTGGGCCGCCCTGCGGATGCCGCCCTCGAAGACGGGGACCGCGGTGTTGCGGCCCCAGGCCGCGTCGGAGTCGTAGCCGAGGCAGCCCCCGGGCAGCTTCCCGGGGAAGTTCGGGTTGTCCGCCATGTCGGGGCTGATCGGCGACGGGTAGCTCATGAGGACGAGCTTGTACGCGTCGTCCGTGTATCCGGCGTCGCGCATGACCTTCTTGAGGTCCGTGACGGTCGCGGAGACCTTCGGGACGATGCCGTCCACACGGGCCTGCCAGCCCGGCGCGTACTTCGGCTCGCAGGTGCCCTGGCTGAGGACCCAGCGCGTGACGCAGTCCGTCATCACCGGACCGAACTGGACGTCGTCGTTGGCGCCGACGACGACCACCACCATCTTGACGCGGGTGTTGCGCGCCTTGATCGCGAGGTGGTCGCTCTGGACCAGCTGATCGGCGTACTGCTTCACGCCGCCGACCTTGACGTGGTACGTGGCCGCGCCCGAACAGGCGATGTTCGTGGGGGCGTCGGCCGGGATGCCGGTCCGGTAGATCGCGGCGTCCTGTGAGCGGTGGCACCAGTTCGTCGGACCGTCGGTCCCGGGCCAGTACGCGCCGGCGCCCTCACCGGAGATCTCCGAGTCACCGATCGACACGAGCGAGCTCTTCCGCTCGGCCTGCGGGCGCTCCTCGGGACTGCCGTACAGGCTGACGGCCTCGGCCGCGCGGATCTGCTCGAGCTCGGCGGGCAGCGGCGTGGCGTCGGCGACCGCGACGGGGGTGGCGGCTGCGAGGGGGGTGGCGTTCGCGGAGGGTACGGCGAGCGTGGCGAGACAGAGAGCCGCCGCCGCTGCGGCGGCGCAGGCTCTCATACGTGGCCTGGCATGTGACATGAAGCCTCCCGGGTTGGTGTTACCCCCGGTATCTACTAGCCGGTAAGCGCCCTGGGAAGGCCCCGGACATGACAAGCGCTCAACTTTTCCGGAACTCGGGAGTCGCGCCAGGGCCTGGTGGCGCCCAGCCGGGGGCCGTGCCGACCGGCGAACTGCACTTCGTCCCGGCAGCCCGCGCGCACCGGCATCGCCGCCGCCGGAGCACGCAGTCTTCCTCGGCCTCGCCGACTGGCTGATGCGGGTGGCCGGGATCGTCCCGTACGGCATCACCCTCGTCCGCGATGCGACGGAGAACAAAGCCATGACAACCGGCCGCCCGCCGAACGCGGTCCCAGCAGGCCGCGCGGAAGGAAGAACCCATGCCGTCACCACTGACGTTCGGGGACGAACTGCGGGCGGAGCCGGGAACCCCCAGAAGCTCCCGCAGCCTGGACAGCAGCCCGCGCTCGCGCGTGTGGCGCGTCGAACTGCCGGAGAGGACGGCGGTGGTGAAACAGGCCGTCGACGGCCCCGACACCGACGAGCGCTACGCCCGCGAGGTGGCCGCCCCGCGGCTCGCCGGCCGAGCGGGCTGGCTGCTCCGCGGCGACACACTGGTGCAGCGAGCACACCGCGACGGCACCGACCACCTCGCCCGGATTCCGGATGAGGACTGGGAATGGGGCACGGCGACGGCGAGGCAACGACTCGCCCACCGGCTGGGCGTCGTCAACCGGATGACCACCGACCACACCTCACCGAGCGAGGTGAGCGGCCTCACCGCCGACATGCGCGAACGAATGCCGGCGCGATGGCCCACACTTCGACCGGTCCCGACAGAGCGCCCCTGGAAGGGGGCGGCACTCCTGGACCGAAGCCCCGCCCCCAAAGGCGCGCTCGACGGCCACGGAGCAGCCTGTCGCCCGCGCCGACTACGCGCGAGCCCGCTCGTCAGGCGGGCTCGACAAGGAGCTGACCGCCGCTGAAATGAACCTGGGCCTTGGTGCCGGCGTTGATGTTCCACTGCGGGGTGATGGTGACGCGTTCACCGGGCTTCATACCGCTGAGCAGGTGACGGCGAGAGGCGTAGACGCGGCTGGGACCGTGGGCGGAGAGCCCGCGGGCAGGACTCGCGGGGGTGTACCCGCCGCTGGCCTGCCACAGCGCCCATACGGTGGCGGAGGGGCCCGCGGTGGTGTGGAGGGCCGCCGAGATGGTGACGTAGGCGGCGCCGGACGACGGCACGGTGAAGGTGATGGGGGCCCAGTCGGCGGCGGGGAAGTCCACCGAGGACTCCAGCCGGTCGCAGGCGGGCGCGGTCCGCTGGCTCGAGATAAGCAGTGGGGGGCGATGAGTGCCCTCGGTGAAGGGAGCATCGGCCTGCCGGCGCAGCTGTTCTGCGAGGTGCCCGGAGGGTATCCCGTGCACCTGGATCCGTACGGTCGCCGGCTCGGAATGGTTGCTGGCGACCCAGGCGACGGCTTCGATCTTGCGAGGACCGGGGGACCAGGTCCGCGGAGGGCTCCAGCTCCACTGACCGTCGGCGCCCACGGGGGACTCGCCGACGCGGACGCCGTCGTCGAGCAGATGGACGGCGCGCACGCCCTTCTGGGCGGTGCCGCGGAACTCGGGCCGGGGGTGGGTGTACGAACCGTCCGACGGCGTAGTGATCACCGGGGGCTCGACATGGGTGACCACGACGAAGTCGACGGTCGCCGTGTTGGTGAGGTCCTCGCCGCGCCCCGCGGCGACGAGCAGCGTGTGCTCACCGGCCGGCCAACCGCTTTCGCGACGCCAGCTCCAGGCCCCGTTCGGGCCAGGAGGAGTGGTGCCGATACAGCGGGTGCCGACGAAGAAGTAGAGGGTGTCCGTGTCCGGCGGGCAGGCGCCGGTCAGGGACACGAGCGGGCCGACGATCGCCTGCGCGCGAGGGGCCGTGATCGTCACGGGTCGCGGGGCGACGGGCTCCGGCTCGGGCTCGGGCTGGGCACGCCACGACCACTGCCGCTTGCGCTGCGGTTCGGGCCGCTGGCCCAGCCACGATTCGGCCCGGAGGTGGGCGGCTTCCTGCTCGGCGGCGGCGTTCTTCAAGGCGCCGAGCTCGTCCTCGGTCAGGACGGCATCCACCGCTCGCTGCGGGATGACGTCCGCCGTCAGCAGGTCGTTGTCGGACAGCTGGGCCAGCAGCCAGGCGGCTGTGGCGTGCGCGCCGCGGGTGTTGAGGTGGGTCCAGTCCCGCTTGCCCTGCGGATGCTCGGGGTGCTGCCCGGGCTCGAACCAGCCCAGCAGCCGTACGGCCGCCATCGGACCGAGATCCTGCCACAGCTCCTCGGACCACCGGTTGAGGTCCACCAGCGGTACGCCGACGTCGGAGGCGGTCTTGACCATGATGTCGGCGCGCTCGCGCAGTCCGTTGGACACCTGCCCGTCCGCATGGAAGGTCCCTCGCGCGAGCGACGTCACGAACACCGGCGACACCCCGAGCTCCCGCAGCGTCTCCGCGTACAGCTCCAGGTACGCCCGGAACTCATCGGCGCTCGTGTACTTGTCGGGCTCCATCATGTTCTGGTCGTTGTGCCCGAAGGAGATCAGCGCGATGTCGCCCGGGCGCGCCTCGTTGAGCACTCGAATGAAGGGGTGGGTGAAGAAACTGCGGCTAGAGGCGTTGTACAGAGCGAAGTTGAGCACCTCGATGTGCCCGACGAGCAGCTCGGTAAGCGCCTGACCCCAGCCCTGCAAGGGATGCTGCTTGGGATTCACCGCAGCGGTCGAGTCGCTCAGAACAAGGATGCGCGGTCCGCTCGCGTCGTCCTGCGGTGCGTCACGCAGAATGCCGGCCACAGCAGTTGACTCCGTAGCCTTCGGCGCGGGACTCGCCTCACCGGAAGCCGACGTTATGGAACCCTGGGTGGATGCGGGGGACATGACGAGAACGCTCCGATGTGAACAGAGGACTTGTTATGAACGAGGTCGGTTCGACCATGGACTTGCGGTGTGCGTGAAGGCACTGGCAGTGCAGGGGCTGAACGTTGAGCCGGTTCGTGCGCGCTACGGCGCAGGTCACCCGACCATGACTCGAGTTCCGCCAGGTTTCGACGTCACTCGCAGCCCGGTATTCGGGGCAACCCGGAATCTCGCCGCAGCGATTCCGTCATCGCGATTCGTCAACGTTTCCAGGCCCTGATTTCAAAAGGAGCTAGCCAGTGGTGCGGGCGCGCCTGAACAACATGCCACGCCGACGTCGAAGGGTCAAAGGAAACTCATAGGAATCTCAAGACCCGCTGAAATCCGAGTCACGGATTCGCGCCAAAAGTAAGAGATTGCCCGAATCCGTGGGGCCTTGAGCCCCGGGAGGACGTGACTAACTTCATGACACGAGCGGGACCGGGTCTGCGGTAGACGAAAGTCTCCGGACCGGAGGCGCAGCCATGGCAACACAAGGGCCGAACCACGCCACGGCCCCCGGCCTGACCAGCCGGCCGAATCGGCCCCGGCAACGCCGGCACGGCCGACCGGCTCCACCCGAACAACCGGCTACAGCAAGATGGCCACCGCTGTCGCCGGAGGCATCGAAACGGCTGCCCGCGCCGACCGGATGAGCGAACGGTGTCGGTGCGCCCGGCGCCCCCGAGCGCCGGACTCGGCGACTACCGGGTCGACCTCAACGCGGACTGCCCGACGGTAGCGGACGGTTGCGCGGACGAGCAGGCGCTGGTGCCCGACGGGTCGGCCAAGGCCTGGTTGAACGGGGGCGGCAACGGCGGTGGGACGACCCTCGGTACCCACTTCCCGGCCCTCGGAGCCGTAGGACGCAGCTTGTCTTCGTCGAGGCGAACGGTGACGGCCAAGCGGACGGCCTGTCGGTGGCCGCGGACGGCTCGGTCCAGGCCTGGATGAACAACAGCTCGGTCCGGGCCTGGACGAACAACGGCGCGGTATTCAGCTGCGGCTGCCTGGCAACCTAGGGCGGCAGCCATCCGCACACTCTCAAGACCAGCGATCCGTCGGCGGCAGCCATCCGTCCGCGCTCACACCCCCTCCCCCTCGGGCGGGGACGAAAGCCTCGCCATCCGCATCAGCGCGGGATCGCTCCGGAACCCGAACTGCTCGTACAGCGGCGCGGCGTCCACGCTCGCGTGCAGATCGAAGAGCGTCACCCCATCGCGTTCGAGGCACTCCAGCAGCGCGGCCACCACGGTCCGGGCGTGGCCACGTCGCCGATGACCGGGTTCGGTCGCGACGGCGTGGATCCGTCCGGCCAGGCCCCCGGGGTACCCCGGGGCGGGCAGGACAGGGTGGATGAAGGCGAGCGCGCACGCGGCGAGCCCGCCGGGCGGGGCATCGACGACGTAGGCGCGGGCGTCACCCCCGATCCCCAGCCGCAGGGCGAGCTGATCCCGGCAGATGCCGAACCACTCCGCGTCGAGAGGCTCCGAGAGGCTCCGAGAGGATCAACTCCGAACGGAGCCGAATGATCTCGGCGGCAGCAGCGGAGCGTGCTTCGCCACGCCCGCAGGTACTCCGCATCTCCCAGCTCCAGACGGACCGGGTCCTCTCCAAGCGGCCCGCCACAGCCAGGCGTACGGACGCCCCACGCCGTAACCGTCCCTATCCGGTCCCGGGGACAAGACGGACCCGGTCCACCCTCGGGTCATACCCGATGGGGTCGCCGAGCTCCTGGAAGTGAACCGCGACCCGGGCCCCGGCCCGGTACGCATCGATCCCCGCCCGGCAGTACGCGACCATCGGCTCCGGCAGCGCGTCGAACGCGAGCCACTCCATCTTGTCGCACACCTCACGCTCCATGACCCTCGGTACGCCGCTCCACCGCCGGACCTCGAAGAAGAACCCGACGCGCGCGCCGCCGCCAGGGGAGCGATGGTGCACGGTGACGGCCGCGTGGACGTCGGCCGGGTCGACGAGGAGGCCGGTCTCCTCTCTCGTCTCCCGGACGAGCGCGGTGACGACGTCCTCGTGCGGACCGTCCAGGTGACCGGACGGAAGATGCCAGTGGCCCCGGGCATAGACGGCGCCGGCTCGGCGCGAGAGCAGCACCTCGGCCCCGTTCTCCCCGTCACGGATCGCGAGCAGGTGAACATCCAGCGGCTCGGTGTGCCGCATGAGGCCGCTCACGCGCCGGCTCCTTCGCGACAGGCGAGGAGGGCGTCGCGCCGCTCGCACAGGACCGGCGAGCCGACGACGCACTGCTCGAAGGTCAGGCACGGCCACCGGCCGAGGAACCCGGCGGCGAATCCCAGGAACCACGAGCCGATCGTCGAGCCGAAGAACCAGGCGCCCTCGTTGCCCCGAACCTTCACGCGGTCGTTCCCTCCGCTACGTTCCCCGCACCTGCGGACGTGGACTGTCCCGGAACCACGGGCGACAGGAACTGACTGGCTTGCAGCTGGTACGCCTCGCGGAACGCACTCGTACCGCCGGCGGGGTCCATGAGCTCCTCGAACGTCCCGTGCTCGATGACCCGCCCCTCCTCCAGGACGTAGATCAGATCCGCGTGCCGGACGCTGTGCAGCCGGTGAGTGATCAGAACAGTGGTCTGGCCGGTTCCCGCGAGCTGGTGGATCTGGTCGAAGACCCGCTGCTCGGCCATCGGATCCAGGGCGCTGGTCGGCTCGTCGACGACCAGGACCTGTCCGTTCCTGAACTTCGCCCGGGCCAGCCCGACTTTCTGCCACTGCCCACCGGAGAGCCCCTGCCCGCCCTTGTAACCGCGGGCCAGCAGCGTGTTCAGGCCGCGGGGGAGCCCCTTGACGACCTCGTCAGCTCCCGCGTACGCGGCCGCGGCCTCGATGACCGAGTCGTCCATCGCCGCGTTGCTGCGGCCGATGCCGATGTTGACCCGGGCGGTGAAGGGCCACCTCTGGAAGTCCTGCGCAACCATCGCGACCCGGGAGAAGATCCGGGCCCGGCAGGCGTCGGCGGCATTGACCTCTCCCCACATGACCCGACCCGCAGAAGGCATATACATGCCGCACAACAGTTTCGAAATAGTCGATTTGCCCGACCCGTTCTTCCCGACCAGGGCCACGGTCCTGCCACGGGGAATGACCAGGTCAACCTCCCGCAGCGATGGTTCGTCGGCGCCGTGATAGGTGAAGGAGACCTTCTCGAAACGGATCGCGTCGAAGTCCTCCGGCACGTCCACGCCCGACTCCGGAATCGCCCGCCGCTCCGCCTCGACGCACAGCCGCTCCAGGTCGGCGACGAACAGGGACTCCTCCTGGATGTCGGTGACCCGGAGCACCAGGTCGGTGATGCTCGCCGACCCCGCCCGGATCGCGAGAACCGCCGTTCCGCCGACCGCGAGCGCCATCTGCCCGTTCCACAGCAGCAGGCCCAGCACCGCGTAGGCGGCCACCGTGGCCACACCACGGGCCCCGTCCGCGAACAACCCCGTACGAGCCGCTACCCACGCGAGCCGCGTCTGCTCCCGCTCGCTCGTCTCCGCCATCCCCCGGAAGTGCTCCAGCAGGAACGGACCCACGTCATGGACCCTGACCTCACCCGCCGCCTGCTGATCGATCAGCAGCCGGCTGATCAGCTGCGCCGCCCTGGCGTGCTGGACGAACCGGTGCCAGCTCGTGTATCTGGCCCGGGCCATCGTCAGCGAACCCCACGCGCTGGGCAGCGCCATCGAGACCAGCAGCGGCAGCAGCACCACGTGCAGGACCGTCAGCACGCTCGCGGCGGCGATCAGGGAGATCCCCGAGGCGACCACGGCCGTGCAGTAGCCCACCATCCGCCGCGCCGCGTCGGCGCCCCACTGAGCCGAGTCCATCAGCTTGTGGAACGCGTCGTCCTCGATCGCGTCCATCTCCACTCGCGCGACAAGGCCCAAGTACCGCTCGGTGGCGACACGCTGGACCTTCGGCTCCAGAACCCCGGTCGAAGCGGTGGAAGCCGACTTCAGCAGGGAGGAGACGACCGCCATCACGGACACGAACACCAACGCCGGTAGAGCCGCCCGCAGCCGGTCGGACAAGACCCCCGACGCCAACAACTCGGTCAGCAAGGAGTTCACCGCCACCAGAGACAGCGCCTGCGCCACACCGCGGCCGATCTCGCTGCCGGCCACCGTGTACAGCGCCCTCCGGTCAGCCTGCCGAGACAGCCGTACGGCAACGCCGACCTGCCGGGGAAAGTTCACGGCCATGCTCCACATACCGAGCTTCACCCACGTACCGCGGTGCACATTCCAGCCGTGGTCGTACGCGAGTTCACCGCCGAACAACAACTGCTCGGACGCCGAAGGAGCCTCCGCACCCGCTTCGTCCGACACCTTGTCCGAAGCGGCACTCATGCCACCCACCTCGCATCCGGACGCGCCGTACAAAAGCCACCGCCAACACACTGAAGCCGCATCGAAGCGGCCAGGGGCCGAGGCACGGGAAGAAGTACGGTCCGAAGCACAGGAAGGGGATACATCGCGGCCTCCAGGCAGACGAGTTGGGGTGTCGGACGGCTCAACGACGGAATGCTCGGTGTCGAGCACATGCGATTCGGACGGCGTTCGAACCCCGAAGGCAGGCGAAGACGAGTTCGTGCCGTGTGCACCGATCCGTACGGGAACAGGATCGTGACCGACGCTGGTGTGGCCGAAACGCCGAGGGTGGGAGAAGGGAAGCCCAGGCTCTTCGGCGACCCCCTCGGCAGTTGCCCTCCTGCCTGCCGGGGAAGAGCACCACCGGAGCCAGCCCCTGTCCCGAGGTGGGCTCGCTCGACCTCACCAGGGATGCATGGGCGTTCGAGCGTCAGATCAAGGCTTGGGTTCGGGGACAAGGCGTCCCGAAGGCATTGACCGCTGATCAGATGAAGTACGGCGGTCACACAGAGACCGCCTACCTCGCCGACATTGGCTTGGCACTTGTCCAGGCCTACATCGTGTCCTTGACCGGCCGTAACCCCGAACCGCAACCGGTGCCGTCCTCATGACCACCGCGCTCTCGGTCTGTGAGCGCAACGCCGAAAGGCCCGCCGAGCGCCGCGTGCCCGAGGACACCGTCCACGCCCAGCACTGCGCCGCCACCGACGCCCACCCCCTCCTGCACCACGAGGAGGGCTTCGACCACGTCGTGTTCGCCTCCAGCCTCGACCGCCTCACCCTGCTCCTCACCCTGCTCCTCGCCCGCGCTGCCGCGCAGCAGAGCGCGGAGCTCGGCTGGGACGGCGGCGACGGCCTGGGCGAAGAGCTCCTGCTGCGCCGCTTCTTCGGCCCCGACATCGCCCGCCTGGCCACCTGGAAGTACGGCTCCGTCCTCGCCGACGGCGACCGCATCGCCGTGCTGCGGGCCGGATCCGCCGACTCTCTTGTCCTCGCGCTGCGCCAGGACAGCGACTGGGCAGGCGACGTCGGCTTCGACGCCCTCGTCACCTGCCCCAGTCGCAAGGACGAGGAGGAGGACGGTGAGCCGTGCCCCGGGCTCGCCTGGGTGCCCGTACACTCCGCCCTCGACCTGCACCGCGCTCACCGCGGCGAACTCGACGAGGACCTGCGGTGCGTGCACTGCGGCTACCGCGGCGAGATCGACCACGAGGCCGCCGACCACGCCGCCGGAGCCGAAGCGGACGAGGACGCCACCTACGGCAGTATGAGTGCCCGCCCCGACAAGTCGGCGCTCGTGCCCGGCTGGGACCAGGCACCCCAGACCTCGGGCCCCTTGGACGCAGCCCTCATAGTCAGCGCCGCGCGTCGAGGCGCTTCCAGCCGTGACCGAGCCCGAGGGACCGGGTCGGTGCGGATGACGCAGCAGGGTGGGTACGGGGCGGTTGCTGAGCGCGTCGGTCACCTGCCTGGCGGCCGTCGGGGTGAGGCCGGTGAGCTCCAGCCCTGCCCCAGGGCCGGAGCGCCCGATGCCGCTGCCGCCCTACGAGGTCACTCCGGGGGGAGTGGACGCCTGGTGCAGGCCGACCAGCGTGCGTACGGCAGGAGGCAGCCAGTCTGTCGGGGCTTCGCCGTCGTGCCCGCTGAGTTCGTGCAGGATCTCGGCGGGCGACGGCCGCCCGGCCGGATCGTGGCTGAGGCAGCCCGTCACGATGGCCGCGAGGTCGGTCGGCAGCAGCCGTGCGGCGCTGTCGATGAGCGTCCCCCCGGCGGGCCCGACTGCGCCGCCGGCGTGGCACAGCACCATGCCGAACGCATAGGTGTCGACGGCAGGGGTGAGCGGCGCGCCCGCCAGCTGTTCGGGGGCGAGGAACCCCCTCGTTCCGATCACGAAGCCGGTGTCCGTGAGCGCGGTGCTCTCCGTCGCCCGTGCGATGCCGAAGTCGATCACGCGGGGCCCTTCGGCCGCGATGAGGATGTTGCCGGGCTTGAGGCCACGGTGGACGATGCCGCACGCATGGATGGCCTCCAGAGCCTCGGCCACCCCGAGGGCCAGAGCCCGCAAGGTAGGTGTGGGCAGGGGGCCGTGGACGTTGAGGACCTCCTGGAGGGAGGGGCCCGGAATGTATTCGGTGACCAGCCAGGGGCGGGGGTCGTCGGGGCCCGCGTCCACGACCGGTGCGGTGTGGAAGCCGCCGACCCTGCGTGCGGCGTCGACCTCGCGAGCGAACCGTCGGCGGAACGACGGGTCGTTGACGAGGCCCTCACGGACCACTTTCACGGCAACCTTCCGGGCCCCGGGGGACAGGCCGAGATAGACGGTGCCCATCCCGCCCTCGCCCAGCCGGGCCGTCAGCTGGTATCGGCCCACCCGTCGCGGATCGTCGCCACGCAGGGGCTTGTGGATCACGGGCGCCAGCGGTCGCGCGGGCTGGTCCGGCGGCGAGACGGGCGCCAGGGAAGCAAGGAACCGGGCGTCGTCCGCCTCAGCAAGGCGGTGGATGCTCGCCGCCTTGGCCTCCGCCTCGGCCCGCAAGATCGCAGACCGCTTCTCACCCTCGGCCTTGAGGATCGCGGACTGACGGATCCCCTCGGCGGTGAGGATCGCGGCGCGCTTGTCGCGCTCGGCGCGCATCTGCTTCTCCATCGAGTCCTGGATGGAGGTCGGCGGCTCGATCGCCTTGAGCTCGACGCGGTTGACGCGGATGCCCCACTTGCCGGTGGCCTCGTCGAGGACGCCCCGGAGGGCCGCGTTGATCTCCTCGCGGGAGGTCAGGGTCCGCTCCAGGTCCATGCCTCCGATGATGTTGCGGAGGGTGGTGACGGTGAGCTGCTCGATGGCCTGGATGTAGCTGGCGACCTCGTAGGTCGCGGCCCGCGCGTCGGTGACCTGGTAGTAGATGACCGTGTCGATGTTGAGGACGAGGTTGTCCTGGGTGATCACCGGCTGCGGCGGGAAGGGCACGACCTGTTCGCGCAGGTCGATCCGCTTGCGGGGCCGCTCCAGTAACGGGACGACGAGATGGATCCCTGGAGTGAGCATGCGGGCGAACCGGCCGAAGCGTTCCACGACGACCACGGTCGCCTCGGGGACGATCCGCACGCACCCGAGGAAGCCTCCTAGAAGGATTACGCCACCCGCTGTCCAAGACAACAGTGCGATGTCCACCGGTCCAAGCCCCCCTCGGCTCACCTGCCCCCGAGGTAGCAGTCTTCCAGAACTGCCCTACAGCGCATAGGTGTTGGCGGGCAAGGGGACGTGGCCGGGGGATTCGACGGTCGGCCTATTGGACGCCCGTACGCTCTGGCCTGATGACGGCTGCGGACGCCGTCCTCGGCTCAACGGGCCGCATCGATGCCCTTCCAGCCGTGCCCGAGTCGCGGCGGCGGGCCGGTGCGGACGACACGGTGGGGGAGGGGGGGCGGTCCGGGTGCCGAGTGCGTTAGTCACCTGCCGGGCGGCCGCCGGGGTGAGGTCGCTAGTCATCTGCCCGGACGTGAGGACCCTCGCGTCCGTCCCGGCCCGTACGCGGTCAGGTCGGCCGCGAGCTGAGCGGCGGCCGTCTCGGCCGGTCCCGCGCCCCACCGCCCGTCGTCTTCGACGGCCGGTGTCTGCCGGGGGAAATCGCGGTGGGCGGTGAGGAGTGCGGCGAGGGCCTGGGCGTGGGCGGCGTCCAGGGTGACAGTCAGCAGCGCGGGCCCGATCTGGTGGACCCGGCCCCTGCCAGTCCGTGCGAGGTGAGCGCCCGCAGCCGGGTGCTCACCACCACCGGGTCCTCCGCCCGCCCGCCCGGCCCGGCCGGACGGCGCGGCGGTCGCGGGCATCTGCTGCTCGACGTGCTCGCGCAGCGCGGCGACGGCGGCCGGGATCACCTCCAGGAGCTCCGCGGCCTCCGGACCGAGCCCGGACAGCGCCCCGGCGAGGACCCCAGCGCGGTCACCGCGTCCTCGACAGCACCGCCGCTCCACTTGTCGGGACCGGCGGCGTCGGCCAGCTCGCACGCGACGACGACCGCCTGCTCGGCCAGTGAGTCCAGGCCGGTGGTGTGGTTCATGTCCCGCCCAACGAAAGTAGGTGCCCGCGCGTGATGCTGACACCTCATGATCACTCTAGGGCGCGGTGAGGATGCCGTGGTCCCTGACGGTCGGGGTCTATCACGACCGTGCGGACTCGGCCCGCCCGCTGAGCCGGGCCGGCGGCGCCAGGCCGCGGACCAGCGAGGTGTGGAGCCTCAGGCGGAGGCGAGATCGGACAGTGGGTGAAAGCGATCCGTAGGCGGGGCCGCCACGAGGAGCTGCGAGGCGGGCTCCAGGATCTGGGCGCGCATGTCCTCATGTATGAGGCGAGTTGACGCCTATGCGAATGGCAAGTGACAGGCGACTTAACATAGTTGAGGAATTGATCTTGCCTCGAAGTGAAGCGTGCACATAAGTTCGATTTCGCAGCCGAGGGTGATGAAGGCGTTACACTCTGCTGCCGGGCGAGGGGGGCGCCACTCTTACCCATGCCCTGAGCTGTAGACAGCCGGGGTTTCTCATAGGGAAGGGGATGCGCTGATTCAGCGCAAGATCATGATGAAGGCCGTCGCCGTTCTCATCGGCGCAGGCGCTGTGCTCGGCAGCTCGCCGGCGATGGCGAAGACGCTGGACTCGTACGCCACCGGCGCACATGCATGGAGCTACGGTTCCAACACCAGTGTCGGGCTTTCGGACACGATAGCGGACGGGGACTCCGTCTACGTGAACTACTTCCGCACCAGCAGCGTCAGTGACATGAAGACGCTCCACAACAAGAGCGGCAACGGCACGACCGTCTACAGCCCGGCCGGGACCGCCGTCACGAAGATCCAGGCGTGCCTGTCCCTGGACTTCGAGACGGATAGCTGTGACTCCTGGCGTTCGTAGGCCTCGGCCGCAGCTTCTGCTGAACAGCCTCTGAGTGTTGGGGGCCATCGCCTACGGCGGTGGCCCCCGGCCGTCGTTCTTCCCCACACGCATTACGCAAGGACACACATGGCCAGCCATTCCGCGGTACTCCAACTGAACTCCCTAGGTTACGAGATCGGCGGTAGAACCCTGATGCGCGATCTCGACCTCACCCTGAACGCCGGGGAGTCGGTGTCCGTCATGGGGCCGAGCGGCAGTGGGAAAAGCACACTCCTTTCTTGCGCGCTCGGGCTGCTCAAGCCTGACAGGGGAAATGTCCAGGTCGCCGGAGTGGACCTCGCTGGCCTGAACCGGCGCAAGCTGGCCGAGCACCGCCGTTCGCACATCGGTGTGGTGTTCCAGTTCGGCGAACTGGTCCCTGAACTGACACCGGTGGAGAATGTCGCCCTGGCCGCACTGCTCTCCGGTGTCCCGCGCGCCACCGCCTACGCGGACGCGGCCCGTCTGCTCGACGACCTCGGCGTGCCCCGATCCGACGCAGCCACCGCCACACTCTCCGGCGGCGAGCGTCAGCGTACGGCTGTGGCAAGGGCACTGGTGAACAAACCTGGGCTCATCCTGGCTGACGAACCCACCGGAGCACTCGACGAGGCGAACCGGGACAGCGTGGCCGACCTGCTCTTCAGCCTGCCGAAACGCTGGGAGTGTGCGCTGCTCACAGTCACCCACGACCGGGATGTCGCCTCCCGCGCGGACCGCACACTCGCTCTGACCGACGGCAAGCTCCTGTGAGCGCGGGCCGCTCCCTGTGGGGGCAGTTGATGCGCATCGGCTGGGCGGCGGCACGTTCGGGCACAGCCAGCCGCATTCGCCACGTGGCGCTCGGCGTTGCCGCGCTCGCGCTGACGCTGACCTTCGCCGCCGTCGCTGCGGTGTTCGCTACCTACGACGGCCGTGAGGCACGCGCCGCAGCCCGCACCCCGCTCCCGGTCGCCTCCGCCGCATCACCTCAAGCCCGCGCGCTGTGGGCGGACAAGTTCGACGACGTAGCGATGCGGCAGTTCTCCGTCATCTACATTGAACCGCTGACCGATGACGCACCCCTGCCCCCCGGCGTCACCCGCTGGCCCGCACCCGGCGAAGCCGTGCTCTCCAAAGCCCTGCTCGAAGCAGGCGCCTCCGAGAACATCGATGAACGCTACGGACGCCTGGCCGGCACCATCGACACCTCCGGCCTCGCGACACCGGGTGAACGCCTGGCCTACGCACGCCCCGCAGCCGGGGTCCTGGACCGCGCGTCGATGACCCCGATCTCCGGGTACGGAGCGGCCGCACCGGCCGCGCTCGGCGACCTGCTCGCGGTGAAACCCCCCTACATGCTGCTCGTCCTGATGCTCTTCATGCTGGTTCTCCCGGTGGGCGCCCTGGCCGTCGCCGCCGCCAGGGCCGGCGCGGAAGCCCGCGACCAGCGCACCGAACTGCTCGACGTACTCGGCGGGGGATGGCGCGTGCGCGCCACCCTCAACATCGGCGAGGCACTCCTGCCTGCCGCATCCGGGGCATTGCTGGGCGCGCTGCTGATGATTCCCGCCCTGCTGACCGACCTCACCCTGCCCGGTATCGCCTACGAACTCTCGGCAACCGACCTGCGCAACTGGTCCTGGGCAGTCCTGGGATCAGCCGTGGCCGCCTTCCTGGTGATGTTGCTGATTGTCGTCCTGATGCATCCGCACCAGCGCAAGCGCGGCAAGTCGACCCGTCCGAAGCTGTCCGCCTCACGGCTGCCGCGCTGGTGGCCCTACCTCTGCCCGCTGATGCTGCTCCTCGCGGTCCGCGGCCCCGAACTCACCCCCGGCGGCGGCACCCGACTGCTGGTCTATGCGATCGGAGTCCTGGGAACCGTCGCCACGCTCCCCTCTTTGCTCGCTCTGGCCTGCGCGGGAGCCGGACGTGCCATCGCCGCCGCAGGCAACCGGTTCGGACGGTCCGGCGCCCTGGTCGCCGGCCGCTGGACGGCAGCCTGGCCCGGGACCACGGCACGTCTGACCTCCGGCGTGATCATTGCGTTCGTACTGATCGGACAGGTCCAGCTCTGGCAGAGCCGCAACAGCGGACCGGCCGTCGAAGCACGCGCCACGCAGGCGCGCGTGGGCAGCAGCGTCGTAGTCATGGAAACGCCCCAGGGGCCGAAAACACGGACCGACGCCTTCCTCCAATCACTGCCCACCGGCACCAGTACTCTCTGGCTGACAGTAAACGGCAGCACGGGCACGGCCGAGATCGCCGGCCCCTGCGCCGGACTGACCGAGCTGGCCCTGCCCTGCGGATCGAAGAGCACCCTGATCGATCCCGCACGCCTGGATACCCGAGTACGTGAACTGGGCTACTGGCACACCCCGAGGGGAGCAGGCCATGGACTCACCGCACGGGCCACTGCCGTGCGCCCCAACACCCCAGGAGGACAGCTTCTGATCCTGTTGGGCGCGGATGGCAAGCAACTGTCCGTACCCGCCGTAAAAACGCTGGCCAACACTCGGCTGGCGACATCACCGACCATCGGCACGATCGGCAGTAACTGGCTGTTCGGAGCCAACCTCCTCGCCTTGCAGAGCCGGTGGGTCCTCTTCTTCGGAGCAGCCGGAGTCCTGTTCGTCGCAGCGGCGATCGCGATCGGCAACCTCTCGGAGTTCCTGCGCTTCGCACGCCGCATGTCCGCGCTCAGCGTCCTCACCGGACGCAGGACAATCTTCTTCAGCGTCTCCGCCTTCACCTTGCTGCTACCGCTCGCCCTCGCCGGCATAGCCGGACTGACCGCACACGTGTGGCTGGCCACCCCGCTGACCAACGCCGCCGACAGCCTCAGCTTCGAACTGTCCTGGTCGATGATGTACGCGGCGGTGACGGGGGCTGCTGTGCTGGCCGTGCTGGTTTGGATCTGGGGAGCTGTCGCAGCGGTACGACAGAGCGCCTCCTGGCGCCCCAAAGCGGACTGAAACACACGCTGGTCCGTTTCGCGACCTGATAGTGATCGACGATCTCTTTCTGACCTCAAGCCTTAACCTGAGGTCAGAAAGAGATCAGAACCGCAGCAGTCGGAACCGCTGTCCGCGACCACTGACGACACGACGAGCATCCTCAGCCGTACCGTTCCCTGACCTATGGCTTTCTCAAGGACAGGCCTGCTGCCGAGCTCGTCGACGGTCCGCTGGACGGCTTGCTCTTGGACATCCACGGGTGGCAGGCCGAGGATGTTGACGACGGCGTCGTCCTGATCACCGAACTCGGCCGGTGGCCCGGCGGCCCGCAGACGACCTGCTCGACCAGAGCCGGCGAAGATGTTGTGCCCACCGATGCGGCGCCGAGCTCGTAGACGCCGGGGGCGCAGCGTACGCCCTTGATTGGTGGAGTACGTACGGGTTCGTTCGCGGCCGCATGGCGCGTCGAGGTCGCATTTCGGGTGGTTGATCGGGGTGCTGGGGCCGTTCACTCGATGGCGTGAGATCTCCGCAGTAACTCGCAGATTCTGCGAGTGATCGCCACGCGCTGCCCGCGCGGGTTCCCGTCATTTGAGGATCAGGAATCTGCGAACCCGCGCGTTTCGCGTAAGCCGGGGCGGAACTGGCGGCCAGTGCGCAGGTCGGGGACGAAGGCGTCCAGGACGACGCGGCGGAAGCGCCGGCGCTGGGCGGCGGTGAGGTGCTGGAGGTCGGCGGTGAAGCGGGGGAGGGTCTGGAAGGTGGGCACGGCGGTCTCCTCCGGGCAGCACGACGAAGCCCCCGGCGGGCTTGAGTTCTAGTGGTCGTTGCAACACCCCAGCTCAGGGGATGCGATGGAGTTCGAGATCCGGGAGAACCGGGGGCTGCTGTGGGCGGCGCTCGTTCCTTGGCGCGTGGTGATGCTCAGTGGTGTCCAGTGCAGTTGGAAACTGCACCCGTCCATGACCGTGACCAGCAACGTGAAAGGTCTCCTGCGTTACCGGCGGCACAGCTGTGCATACCTACTCTGCATCTTCGACGGCCCCGGACACGGCGGTGAGATAGCGGCTCAGAGTTTCGCGGCTGTCCGGAGTGAACGGGTGCTGCCGCATGAACTGGCGGAGCTCGGACTCCGACAGCCAGCCGTGCCACATGACCTCGTCTGGATCGGGTTTCAGGTCGGCGAGTACGACAGCCTCATGGACCGCGAGCCAGTGAGGGCTGAGGCCGCTGTGGTTCAGGAACTTCACGATGAAACGGACTGGTACCCGGATGCCCAGCTCCTCGGCCAGTTCACGGGCTGCGGCCTCCTGGTAGGACTCGCCTGCGGTGACGGCACCGCCGGCCACCACCTCGTAGTGCCCTGGGAACCGTGAGACCTCTTCAGAGCGGCGATGTACGAGGACCCTCCCCTCGCGATCCCTGCACACCGTCACGGCGATCCGATGCAACCAGCCCCGGCGAACGGCATCACTGCGTCTGACCACCGCCAAGACCTGGTCCCGCTCGTCAACGTGCTCCACGTACTCATTCATGCGCTCCACGATCGCAGGCAGCCGAATGCAAGATCCAACTGCGTCGCTGAACCTCGCGTGCAAGGAAACGCAAGGTTCAGCGACGCAGGACATCCGGCGCCAGACGATGCACTGCGCCTCCGCTCGTGTAGCCGAGGCGCAGTATTCGCACGGCACCGTCATGCGTCGCCGTAGTGGCTCTGCATCACCTCCACCCACTGCTCGAACCGGGCCGCCTGGCAGCCGGGGCAGCGACGCCCGGTGACGCGCTCGGCGGTGGGGAAGTCGGACTGCGCGGAGCGCACCTGGAGCACGTCCAGGAGCAGCGGCGTGCGGCAGAGGGGACAGGGCTCTCCATACCTGGTGATAGTCATGGGCGGGAGAGTGCACACACCGGCGGCTTACCGTCTCGGGCTGGCCCGGCGGCCCGCCTGGCGGGCGCTCCGGTAAAGATCTGGTGATGCCCTCCCGCCCGGCGGGACCGACCCCGGATCACGCTTCTGTGCAGGTCAACGCCGGGGTTCCATGGGCCGATGATCAGCATGTCGCCAGTTCGCCCGGGGAACGGGTGGCGCTACCTCACCCGTGGCGTGATGGTCGGTGACGGCCACCGGCCCGCGGGCACGCCGCTGCGCGCCGCCCAGGACGAAGCCGGTGTCCCGCCCGGCGTGTGGAAGGGCGGGGGCCTGGCCGCGCTCGGCCTGGCGGCCGGGGACGTGGTGACCGAGCGGCCGGCCGAACTCCTCCTGGGGGAGGGCCGGCACCCGGACGCCGACCGGATCGAGCGCGAGCGCCTGGCGCAGGGCATGAGCCCGGACCAGGCGAGGCGGGCGACCGTGCTGGGCAGGCCCATCGAGCACAACCGCTCCCCGAAGACCGACAAGGCCAAGGAGCGCACGCCCTGGCTCGCCTTCGACCTGGTGTTCCGGCCCCGCCGACGGCGCACCTCGCGTGGGCCCTGATGGACGACGAGCACCGCCGGGTTCTGGAGCTGTGCCAGGACATCGCCCGGGACAAGACGCTGGCGTGGATCGAGGAATCGGTCGCCCAGATCCGGTGGGGGAGCGGCGGCAAGCACCGCAAGCCGATCCGGGACGGGCTGATCGTCGCGGTGTTCCGGCACTATGAGTCCCGAGCTGCCGAGTCGAAGCCGTTGCTCCACGATCACGCGGTGCTCTCGATCCGCGCCCGGCGGCCGGACGGGACGTGGGGCAACCTGTCGGCGGACTCGCTGATGGCCCACATCGTCGCCGCCGACACCCTCTACACCCTCTACTTCATGGAGGAGGTGACGGCCCGTCTCGGGTGGGCGTGGGAGCCGCGCGAGGTGACGCCCGGCCGCCGGCCCGTCATGGACATCGCGGGGATCGACCGGCGGCTGATCGGCTGGCAGTCGACCCGCCGCCAGCAGATCGAGGACGCGCTGCCCGTCCTGACCGCCAGGTACGAGGAACGGCAGGGGCACGCGCCGGGGGAGCGGGCCGGCTACGCGCTGGCCTGCCAGGCCGCCGACCAGACCCGCCCGCCCAAGCGCACCGAGCTGCTGTCGCTGACCGAGCTGCGGACGCGATGGCGGGACTCTGCGATCCGGGCGTTCGGCGCCGACCTCGTCGACCGGCTGGCCGAGCGGGCACGGGCGGCGGCCACGGTGGTGTGGGCGCGGGTGCGGCCAGCGGTCGACATCGCGCTGGCGGCCGTCGACGTCGTCGCCGTGGTGTACGTGATGCGCGGCGCCTTCGCACGCCACCACCTCCTCGCCGAAGCCCGGCGTCACCTCGCCTACGTCCTGCGCGGCCGGCCCCACCAGCCGGGCCTGGACGAACGGATCGTGCAGGCGGCCGTCGACGACTACACCCGGCCCGTCGGGCGCGGCCGGAGGATGACCGCCGACCTGCGCGCCCTGTACCCGCGCGACACCGAGGACCAGGCCGTGCTGCGCCCGCTGACCCGCAACCGGACCGCCCCGCCGTACGAGCGAGCCCGCCTCGCCGCCGACGCCCTGGCCCGCCGGGTCCACGCAGTGCGCCGTGCGGAACGCCTGGGCTCCCGCACCCGGCCGTACGCCGTCGCCGTGCCCGCCGCCTCGAGGTCGCACCTGCGGCCGTTCCGTACCGGCCCGAGGGACGGCCGCCTCCTGGAGCCGGAGACCAGCGTCGACACGGTGGAACGGACGCGCCAGACCTTGGAAGCCGCCGCCGCGAAGGTGGCCGCCACGCTCCAGGACAGCCGGCGGGCGCGCGAAGCCGCCCACGGCCCCCGCCCGCAGCCCACCCCGACGACGGCCCCGCCGCCGCACACCCAGCAACCCGGCACCCAGCACACGCCGGGCCGAACCGCAGGAGGAGTCACGTGAACACCCCGGAAGAACGCCCCAACCCCGACGACGCGCTTGCCCGCGCCCGCGCCGCCCGCGAGAAGATGGCCGCTGCGCTCACCGAGGACCAGGAGCTGCGCCCCGACGAGCTCCAGGGCTGGCAGCCGATCTGGAAGCGACCCCGGAAGCCGAAGTCGAAGGCCGCGAAGAAGGAGGAACTGCGCAAGCACCGCAAGCGACTCCAGGAAGCCGCCAAGCGCCGACTCGCCGCCTCGCAGTCGCGCCGGCTCCGCCCCCGGCAGAACCGGATCGGCAACGCCGCCGCCCGCCGCGACGCCCGCGCCCTGTCCCGGGTGCGGCACTCCAACGCCTGGCTGTGGTGACGGTGCCGGGCATCGTCCACTGAGTGGAGCCACGATGTTCTGCATCCAGTGGCGATGTACGACATCGGGTGGGCTCCACCGTGGTGGACTCCACTGAGTGGGTCCCACCCGGTGGGCTCCACTGAGTGGACTCCACCGTGGTGCGCACCGCGATGGTGCGCCACCGCGTCCGGCACCGCACCACTCCGACGATGCCCGGCACTCTCGCGCGCGCCGGTGCGCCGCACTCGATGCTCCGCACCGCACCGGTGCGCCCCGCCGCCGGCGACCCCTTGTCCGGGTGCGGCCGGACGCGCGCGCCCCCTTGTCCGGCTCCGCTACACCCCCTTGTCCAGCTCTGCTACCGCGACGTTTTCCCTTGACATCGCCGGTTTCGGCTCGCGATCAGGTCGCGGTCAAGGGGGTGTGTGATAGAGGAGCCTGCCCGGCCGTGGCGCGCCCCGGCGCGGTTCGGTGGCGCCGGTGGAGCGCACCACGGTGGTGCGGTGGTGCGCCGGGGATGCGCGCCGCACCGCACCACCGCCGTCCCGGAGGTGCGGCTACGCGGTGGTGCGGTGCGGCGGGTGCGCCTCCATCGCCTGCTTCATCCCCGCGGCCTCCAGCTGGCGCAGGACGTCGGCGACGTCGCCGTGTCCTCGGTGAGGATGTTGTTGGTGAAGCGGGTGATGGTGTCGGCGATGCCCGGCGCGTTGGCCAGGCACACGCTATGGCAGAGGAGTTCCAGCAGGAGCCGGCCGAGTGCCGCTGCCAGGAAGGAGTGCGCGCAGGGTTCCCCGTCGTGGTCGTCCGCGGCGGTGATGGGGATGAAGACGCGCGCGGCGACGTCCAGGAGCAGCCGGTGCAGCTCCGGGCCCGTGTCTTTGGCGACCGCGCAGGCGGTGTCGATGTCGCTGGCCTGCAACGCCCGGATGTAGGCGAAGGCGTCGGCGATGTCCTGCGGATCCATCGGGGCGAGCGGGGTGGTGACGGTGTTCTCGGGCATGACGGCTCCTCACGTTCGGGCCGCCCTGCTGATCGCGGCGGCCTCGAAGACACCCTCGAATGGCGGCCCTGTGGACAGAGTCCGGCCGCTGACGGGGGAGAACTCTCCCCCTCCCGGTTGATCACGATGCGGTCACGGCGGAGGGGTTTTCCGAGGTCGGCGTCACACGAAGCCCGAATTTCCAACCAGTAGAAGGTGAATGGCGAGATAGGCCCGCCCCACCTTCAGGAGCATCCTGTGTCCGCAGACGACCCCGAGCAGCACCTTGACCAGACCGGAGAGGCCCCCTCCGTGGACCCCTCCATGACCCCCTCCGCGCCCCGACGCCAAGGGCCGGGCGTTTTCGCAGGTCAGGCCCGGCGGAAAGGGGGTCGCCGCAGCGCCGACATCCCTCATGTAGATGTAGCAAGGCGTCCTGAGCACCGGAGGACTTCGACCGGACCTCGACGCCGGGAGCTGCTGCAAGCGCTGGGGATCTTCCAGAGGGCTACGCCCGACCAGTTGTGGAAGCTGACCCGTCCGGACAACAAGCACGACAAGCTCGTACGGGACAACCTCCTGGATCTGGAAGACCACCACCTGGTGAGGCCCGAACTGGTCCGGGACGACCAACGGCAGGTGTGGGTGCTGACCAAGCGAGGCCACGGCGAGGCGAAGCAGCTGCTGGAGCCGAAGGGCATACGAGTCTCGGCGCTGCGCGAGAAGAAGTACGACCCGGTCACCGGGAAGCTGCTCGGTGCCAGCTACGACGACCACGCCGCCGCGGTCACCTCGACCGCCGCCGAACTGCACGTCGCAGGCATCGGGCACCGGCTCGGCTTCCAGACGGAGATCGGGCACCGGCTCGGCACCGGCTACGTGCAGCGGGCGGACCTGGTGGTGCGGGCGCCGGAGGCCGGGGTGCCGGTGCTGCTGCTGGAGATCGACCGCCGCAGCGAGGACGCGCACGACCTGGTGGTCAAGCTGCACCGGTACTGGGAGCGGGGCCGGCTGCTGCCGAAGGACGCGACCAAGCGCACCGTGGACCCGGTCCGCTCGCGGCCGGACGCGATCGAGCACGTCGACCAGGAGAAGCGGCTGTGGCGACGGGTCTACCCGCCGACCGGCCGGGAGGGCTTGGTGCCGGTGGCGTTCGTGTTCGCGGACACCACCGAGGCGAAGGTCGACAACGCGGTGGCCGCGCTGGAGGAGGCCGGCCGCCGCTACTGGGTACCACGCCGGTACGACTCCCTCTACGAGAAGGCGGTCACCGCGCGGGACTACCGCCAGGCGGTGCCCGTCGTCGTCACCACCCTGGAGCAGCTCCAGGAGCACGGCGCCGACGCGGCGGTGTGGCGGCGGCTGGGACGCACGGGTGACCAGACGCTGACGGACGCGCTCGACAACCCCGACGGCCACGACCTCTACCGAGCCCAGGAGGCCCGCGCCGACGCGGAGGACAAGCGGCGCCGCGCCGCGCAGCGGGAGGCGGAGCGCCCGGTGTGCACGCGGTGCGGGCGGAAGGTCACCGACGAACGCTGGGAGGAGATCACCGTGCACCGGACCGCCGTACGGGCCGGGGACAAGTCGGTGTGCGGCCCGTGCCACGCCGACGACGTCGCCCGCGAGGAAGCCGCCGCCGAAGCGGCACGCCTCCAGGCCGCCGCGCCGCCGGAGCCGGAGGACGGCCCCGAGCCGGACCGGGGCCGCGGCTGGTTCCGCCGGCGGACCTGACCCGGGCAAGCCCAAGGGGAGCCCGGGCAAGCCGCCCCGATGGGTGGCTTGCCCAGCCCCGGCCCCGCCCCGCCCGCCCGGCGGGACGGTCCGTGAAGTCGGGACGTCGCCGTACGGGACGGAAAGACCGAACCCGGCTGCACGCCAGTCCCAGGCCATAGACAGGCTCATGAGACGCACCCGAGAAGAGACCGCGCCCCAGGATCTGCCGGGCAGCCTGTGGCACGCGCTGGCCCAGCTCCAGCACACCCATCCCGACCCCGTGGGCCGCGTCGGGCCGCTCGCACGCCCGGCCGGACTCCTGTCCTTCGCCGCAGCCGCCGACACGATCCTCGCGGCCCGCGTCCAGCTGTCCGGGGCGGTGACGATGCACGAACTGCACGAGACGCTGCGCTCGATGACCGGCGGCCTCCAGGCCCACTTCTCCGGTCCCGGCGTCGCGCTGGAAGTCACCCTCGGCAGACGGCAGGAACTCCCGCTCCACGCGGCGCACACTGCGGGCCTCACCCGGCTCTTCCGCCACGCCGCCCGCACCATCGGTGCCCGCAGCACGCCGGGAGGCGGCCGGTGCTTCCACTGCGACGGGACCGGGCTCGCCCGACCCCTGTGGGAGCCTGCTGCCGGGCACGCGTGAGCGCCACGCAAGAAGAACGCCCGCGTCCCGGGCCGCCCTTCCGGACGGCGTGGGGCGCGGGCGGGTGCAAGGACCTCGGAGGCTTACGCCGGTACGGGTGCCGGCTCCGGGCGCAGCGCCGCGAGGGGAGAGCGTCGGCCCTTCTCCACTGTGCGCAGCTGCTCCCAGTCGACCTCGGGGTGGGCGCAGACGACCGCGTCGCGCGGCCTTCGAGGATGGTGGGCAGGCCGTCGAACCTGTCCTGCCGGCCTCATGGCAGCTATGGAAGAGTTCCAGTGCATTTTTCGTCGGGTCCTTGCCCGGGCAGAGTTTTTACCGACTGCCGGCAGGGTCTCCGACCCGGAGAGGACGCCGGTCATGGTGTCCTGCTGCTGGGGACGATGACGCGACTTTCGGGCTGGAGCCCTGTCACGAGGAGCGTGGAGTGCTGCGTGGCTGGAGGGATGGTTGCGGGCCGGAGCGCCCATTGCGTTCGGAACTGCTGGAGGATCTTGCGGGCGCTGTGTGGGGACACGGTCATTTCCAGGCGGGCCTCGGCGAGTCGTTGGAGGTCGCCGTGGGGTTTTGTGGGGCCGGTGTAGGCGGCTTTGCGGGCGGCGTAGTTGCGGCGTGCAAAGACTTCGGGCAGGGCGCCGATGAACTGGAGGTAGCAGGAGAATTCGTCCCAGCGTCGGGCGAGCTCGTCGGCCGGGTCCATGCGGTCTGTGTGCGGCAGGTGCTCCATGTGGGCCAGATGGAGGATGCGCTGCTCGACTTCTGGGTTGGCTCTGGTGGGATCCGCACTGCGGATCAGGGAGATGAGAGTGTGCAGGTCATGCACCGTCTCCGCCGAGCGATCGGACCCTTCCTGGTGGGCCAGTAGTACGCGGAACCCTGACAGCGCCTGCGCAGCTTCTTCCCAGAGCAGTTCGCGTGCCAGGGCCGCCAGGCCGTCGGGTGCCGAGTGACGACGCGGTCGTATGGCCACGCTCCGGGGATACGTGCACTGTACGACCACCGCAAGGACCTGCACATGGCGCAAGATCGGCTGACCCACCTGAGCGCTGGCACGTGCGACAGGAATGGGGACCGGCCCCATGGGCCGCAGTCCCCATTACCTTGCAGACGAGATCACCACCGGAGTCACGTTCCTGCCCAATTGATCCGGGCGTAGAGGGCGTGGTTGTCACGGCAAGGAGGCCGGGTCGGCGTGTGTCAGCTGGGATTGTCCTGCTTCCATGCCTCGATGATCTCGATCGGGACGCGTCCGCGTTCGGGCAGGTCGTATCCGTTGGCGTTGGCCCAGTCGCGGACGGCGCGTGTGCTGACTGACGTCCGGGCGGCTGCGGCCGGTGCGTTGCTTTCGAGAGTCGACGGGGTGAAGGCGGGACCGCGGTCGAGAAGATCTTTGGGGAACATGGGGACGCTTGTGGTCCCCCTGAGAACGCTGACGAGGAACTCGGTCAAGGAGCCGTTGTAGGTGAACCAAGGTGCGCGCAGGGCCTCGTTGACGGCGACGGTCCAGTCGTCCGGGGTGCCGGCCGGCTGGGTGACCCAGAAGAGGTAGTCCCCGTTGCCGGTGACTCCCATGGCGAGAAGGTCCTCGGGGGAGTGCGGCAGTTGCCAGGGGCGTCGGGCAGCCTGCCGGACCTCCTCAATCTGTCCCCGTAGACGCGTCGGCATGGGGCCGGTCAGATCGGCCCATTCGCTGGGGGCATGTGGCTGGTAGAGGGTGATGAATCCGCAGAACTGGCCGGGCCCGTATGTGGTGATGAGCTCCTTGTAGTCCTGGGGCAGCCCCTTCCCCAGCGCGTCTTCGACCTGTGGCCAGTCGGGAGCAGGAGGAACGACAGCGGGAGGCGGGCACAGCGCGGTCAGCGCGGTGAGAGAAGTCATCTGTTTCCTCGCTGGCTAAGGACGGCGTCTGGGGCGGGGCTCGAGGTGGGCGGGGTTGTCGAAGAAGGTTCCATCGTCGAACAGAAGGTTTCCGTCGCGGTCCTTCTTCGTGCCGAACGCCTCGACCTGGATGAGCGAGGGAGGTGAATCGGGATCGTCATCTGCATACTCCAGGTACACGCTGTACTGGACGACGTCGTGGTCGTAGACAGCGTCGTACACACGCTGCTCGAACATGCTCATTTCCGGCGTGTTCGTCGGGTTCTGGGAGATCGTGAACAGGTTGTCGTCGTGGTCGCCGGACCCGCCGAGCTGCCGCGCCAGCATGTGCCCGCGGGCCTGTCCCTTGTCTGACTGGTACCCGGGAGGGATGATCGAGTTCCGGGCGTGCGTGCCCTCGTCGAGCATGTTGCGTGTGATCACCGCGTGCATCTCGTAGGGACGCCCGTGCTCGTCGCGGACCCACCTGACCTGGCCTCCCCACGTGGGATCCGGCTCGCAGGCTGCCAGGCCCAGAGGGTCCGACAGTACGAACGGGTTCACGACGTAGGAGTAGTGGTTGATCGACGGAGCGATACCCAGAGGGTCGGGCGACAGGTACCGGCCTACCTCGGGGTCGTAGTAGCGGTTGAAGTTGTAGTGCAGACCTGTCTCGGGGTCGAAATACTGGCCCGGGTACCGCAACGGGGTATATGCGGTGCTGTTCGTGTTCCACTGGGTGGCTCCCCAGGCGGTACTACGGGCACGCCAGGCCAGTGACCCGTCAGGCGAGACCAGCTCCGTGGGACTGCCCACGAGATCGGTGACGATCGCGAAGAAACGACGGTCGACTTCCCGCTGCGTGCCGTCGGTCTTCGTCTCACGCTGGCCGAGGGGCTGTGCTCCGGCGTAGTCCCACACCAGGGTCGCGTCCTCATCCCGCTGCTCGGCCAGCTGCGCGCCATCCCAGCAGAACGTCGTGGTCTGCGTGACCTCCTCGTTGTTCCGGCCGAGGCGCTGCTTGGACAGGCGGCGCCCGAGAGCGTCGTAGAGGTAGCGCCAGCGGTCCCCTTCGGGTGTCTGTACCTGGGTGAGCCGGTCTTCCGCGTCCCACTGAAAATGCCAGGTCAGCGTTGCGCCACTGAGCGTCTTCGTTCGCCGGAGGGTGAGACGGCCCTGCGCGTCATAGCTGTAGCGCGTGCGTCCCGCCCGAGCCAGACGCGTGCCTTCGTAGTGTCGGCCGCCGGCGGCCGCCTGACCCGGTGCCTGGGCGGAGAGAGCGGTGCGGCTCTGGTCGCCGGCAGCGTTATAGGCGTACTGCTCCGTCCAGCCGCGGGCCTGGACCTCACGTACGCGACTGGCGGCATCCAACGCGAAGGTGCGGCGCCCCGTCAGGCTGTCCTCGATGCTCGTCGGCACGCCGTCGGCCTGGTAGGTGTAGCTTCTGCGCAACAGAGGCGACCGGCCGCTGTCCCACGCCGTGTGGGTGACCCGGCCGACCGGATCCCAGTCCTGCCGCATCTCCAGGGAATCGTCGACGAACCGCGCGGTCTCGCGTCCGAGTGCGTCGCGTTCGAACCGGAAGACATGGTCCCCGGCCGTGTAGGAGGCGAGGCCACCCAGTGCGTACTCCATGCGGCTCTCAGCACCGGAAGGCGTGCGCCTGGCCACGCGGCGACCGAGGGCATCGTAGGCAAAGGACAGGGTGGCGCCGTTGACCGTCTCTGAGACGACGCGTCCCAGAGGATCTCTCTCCAGCCGGATGCGGGAGTGCGCGTTCACGATCTGTGCGACGCGGCCGCTCTCGTCGTGGTCGAAGTGCGAGGCTGAACCGTCGCTGTGCTGGATGCGAGTGACTCGGCCCAGGACGTCGCGGTCGAAGCTGAGGCTCTGGCCCGCGGCGTTGGTCCGCCGGACGATACGGCCACAGGGGTCGCGCTCGTACGTCAGCATGCGGCCGTCGAAATCCTTCTCGGCCACGAGCCTGCCCGCAGCGTCATAGCTGTACTCCCACACCAGGCCGTCGGCGTTGGTGACCGCAGTCAGCCGCAGCTCTGTGTCGTGGGCGAAGCGGTAACTGCTGTCCTCGCCCGTCTGAGTACCGAGCAGCAGGTCGAAAGGACCGGAGGAGTGCGTGGAGGTCCGGCCCATCCGGTCCGTGTGCGAGACCAGGTTGCCCTCGCCGTCCCACGTCCATTCCTCGCGACTGCCGTCCGGCAATTCACGCCAGGTGAGCTTGCCCTCCACGCTCCAACCCTGCCGGACGACTCCGCCCTCAGCGTCGACAACCTCGACCACACGTCCGAAGGCATCGCGTGTGCACGAAGCGGTCGACCCATCGGGCCGGGTGAGCTGTAGGCGCAGTCCGGCGGCGTCTGTCGTGATGCGCGTGGAGGCTCCCAGCGCATCCCGCACGAGACACAGGTGCCCACGGGGGGTGAACGCGTACTCCGTGCGCGCGCCGGCCGGGTCCACGGACACGGTGAGGTTCCCACGCTCGTCGTAGCCGTAGGAGCGGGAAACCCCGGCACGCTCGGTGATCACCTCAGGCTGATGCAGCTTGCTGTAGGTGGCGGTGGTCCGCACGCCGTCCGGCGCGACAAGCCCGTCGAGATTGCCGTGCTCATCACGCTCGAAGCGGGTGGAGCGCCCGAGAGCGTCTGTCTGGACCAGCAAGTGGTCGTGGGCGTCGAACTCGAAACGTGTGGCGTGACCGAGAGGATCGATCTCGGCTGTGATCTGGAGAAGACCGTTGACGACGTACGTGGTCGTCGCGCTCTGCGAGTTGGTGTACCGGGTCACCCGGTCGCCGGTTTCCGGGTGGACACCGTACGCGAACGCCGACGACAGATAGCCGTCGGGGCCGGCGGTACGGACCACGCGACCCTCTGCGTCGTAGACATACCGGAACGTCGCCTCGTTCCGGTCGGTCCAGGAAGTGATCCGTCCTTCCGGGCTGTAGGTGAATCGCATGGGCAGGCCGGAGGAGTTGGTGACCTCGGTGAGGTTGCCCAGGCTGTCGTATCCGTATCCCAGGACAGTGACCGGGCCTTCGGCGGTGCGCAGGGAGAGTTCGCGGATACGAGTGCCTTCGGCCCTGAGCTGGACGGTGTAGCCGCCGTCGTGGGTGACCGCGGTGGGGCTTCCGTCCGGGCGCCGGGAAAAGGTGATCCGGTTGTGGTTTCTGTCGGTCAGCCTGGTCAGCCAGTAAGCGGGAGAGGCGCGGTAGGGGCTACCGGTGAAGGAGCGGGTCAACCCGGTGTGAAGGTCGGTTGCCACGTAGGTGGTCTCGTCCTCGCTCTGACCGCCATGGACCAGGGCGATCCGGGGGCCCTCCACGGGCAGGACCGGGGTGCCGTCCGGGAGGGGGAGACGGGGATAGACCAGGGTGGAACCGTCCTCGCGTGCCCAGATCGCCCCGGCACCGGGCACGTCGAGCTCGAGGCGTTCATCGAGGGTGGAGGCCCAGCTGCGGCCGAAGAAGTGGCCAAAGCGGTACTCGGACAGATGGGTGCGGCGAAGGACGAGGGGAAGGACTCCGGGAAGGGACAGGTCGGTCTGGGGCAGAGTCATCTCACCCGTCGCCACGTCGACCGGGTCGTTCGCGCACTTCTTCTTACCGAGCTCGATCCCATGACGGCGCGGGTCGGACTTCACCTCGCGCAGCGAATCAGGCTTCAGACGCGCGTCCTTGTCCCTGCCACCACGATCGCCGGGATTCTTACCCCGATCCCGGTCATCGTGTCCGCCCTTGCGCTGCCGCGCGAGACGGTCGCGGATGGCGTCGTCGTTGTTCTTGTGGTCAGTGGAGATCCGCTTCACGGCCTTGGGCAGCGTCTCGCCGACATGGTCGCCCATGGTCTTGGCGGACTTCACGAGAGCGCCCATGGCCTTCTCGATGACGGGGTCCAGGGCGTCGGCGATGTCGTCGCGGCCCTTGTTGCGGCGCTGGGCGCCCTTCGCCTTGGTGAGCTTGCCGGCGGTCTTGCCATGGATGCCGACGCTCACGCCGTTCAGCTTCGTACCGGCGTTGTCGTGCTCGTCATGCTCGATGTGGAAGCCCTTGCCCCCCGGGCCGCCGCCGCCACCCCCTCCGGCGGAGGCGAGGTTCAGACCCTCCTTGGCGCCTTGCACCCCGTCGTCGAAGCCGTCCTTGCCGGCCTGCTTCGTCTGGTCGAGGTCCACACCGTTCTGGACGCCCAGCGCGTCCATGCTCACCTGGACGACCAGGTCCGCGGCCATGTTCTCAAGCGCCGCCACGACCGGCTCGGTCATCACCGAGACGATGTGACCGACGGCCTCTTCCATCGCGGCCGTGATGAGCTTCAGCAGCTGCTTCTTCGTGAACGCGATGGCTCCGGCGCCGAGCAGTGCGGACAGACCACCGGTCACCGGGATCAGCGCCATGGCGAGACCGGTCTGGCCAGCAAGCACCCCCAGCTCGACGACTGCCTTCCCCTTCATGACTTCGATCGCGCCCGCCGCCAGGTCGAGCGCGTCCGCGATCGTGCGGGCCGCGGAGACCATGTCCTTGAGGTGCTTGCCCTTGACCTTGGTCCAGTGAGCGTTGAGAGCGTCCATCGCCTCGCCGTGCCCCGACGACAGCAGGCGCTCCATGTGGTTGTTGGCGAGCTGACCGTCATCGGCCAGGTCGTCCGCGAACTCCCGCAGCGCGTCGGCCATCTCCCGGTAGGCGTCCTCGTCGACGTTGGGCCAGTTGACCCCCACCAGGTCGAGCAGCGTGTCAGCCCAGTCCGGCACCGTGACAGCCATGACGTGAAATCCCCCGTCAGATGATGATCAGCCAGCCAAACAGTCCTACCACGGCGCCTGGATGACGTGTAATCCGCTAAAGCAACCTGTCCGGATGGATGGCGCAAAACATCCGCGGTCCGATGAACGAAACAGGTCACACGCTTGCGCATCCCACGGGACCTGCGCAGCAAACCGTGAACGTCGTCGCACATGCGACTGGCCCCCCAGAAGGTGACCTGCTCATCGACGCCGGACCTGACCACTACGAGTGGAAGGACGAGGACGAATACGCGCACGTGCGGCGGCTCGGCATCATCACCGACACCGAGCACCAAGCCGTCGATACCGCCCGTGAACAGGTCCTCGGGATGCTGGCCTCGCGCACCGGCATCTTCGCAGACGCCGACCGGTGGGCGGCCTGGCGGTGGAACCCGGCCTGGCCCACGCCCCACCTGCCGGGCCCTACCGAAGCGTCAGCAGGGTTCTCATCGAGGTGCGGCTGAACCGATGCCTGTTAACAGACACCACAAGATCTTTTTGATCCGCCGGCCCTGCCCCCCGCTACCGCCTCCCCAGGCCGTCTACAGCAGGTGCCGGTTCGGTTCCTTCGCCGCGTCGGCGTACTCGGGCAATTCGACGACGGTGACGCCGGAGTGCTGGAGGAGTTCGGTGCCGTCGGCGCCGGGGACGAAGGTATCGGGCTCGCGCCAGGCGGTGACGACACGACGGATCCCGGCATCCTTGATGAGCTCGGCACACGGCTTGGGCCGCGAGGCGCGTTTCGCGCAGGGCTCCAGCGAGCTGTAGACGGTGGCGCCGGCCAGACGCGGCTCGCCCGCAGGAAGCTTGGCGAGGGCGCCTTCCTCGGCATGGTCGTTGGGGTCGTTCTCACGTGAGTATCCGCAGGCGAGCTCGGTTCCGTCAGCGGCGACGATGACCGCTCCGACACTGAAGGCCGTGTTGGACGGCGGGCAGTGGGTGGCGAGTTCGCAGGCGAGCGCGAGCCAGCCCCGGTCCGCAGGGGTGGCTTCGTGCCCGGCACCGGGCCGACCGTGGCCGGTGGGGCCGGGGGCCGGGTCGGGTGTGGGGATGGGTGTCATCGGGGCTCCGTGCTGATGTCCTTGGGGGCGTACCTGAGGAGTACCACGTCGCCGATCTGCCGTGTCTCCAGGAGCCGCAGACGTGCGGAGGGTCCGCCCATGTAGTGGGCGGGGCCGAGCATGCGCACGGCGTCGCTCTGCCCGACCAGGAGCGGGGCGATGACGAGCTGCAGCTCATCTGCGAGATGATCCTTGAGGAGCTGGGTGTGGATGGTCCCGCCGCCCTCGACCATCAGCCGCCGCACGCCGTACACCTCGCCGAGGACGTCAAGGGCGACCGGCCAGGTGGCATCCTGCGGAACGCCCTGAATGGTGGCGAGGCCGCCAAGAGCCTTGCCGGCTTTCTCCGCTGCCTGGCTGCCGACGGCCAGCACGAGCTTCTCGCCGCCGTGGTGCCAGAACTTCCACTCCGGGTCGAGGTCACCGGTGCCCGTGATCGTGACCTTCAGCGGGTACTCGGGAAGGCCGGCGGTGAGACGGTCGGCGCGCCTCTGAGGCGAGTTCACCAGAAGCCGGGGATTGTCGGCGCGCAGTGTTCCGGCGCCGATGAGGATCGCGTCGACGGACGCGCGCACGGAATCGACGCGGTCGAAGTCCGCCGGGTTGGAGAGCATCAGCCGGTCCTCGCCCGGCCGGGTGTCGAGGTAGCCATCAAGAGAGACGGCGGCGGACAGCAGGACGTAAGGGCGGGGTGACACGGGGCGGCTCCAGTACGGCGCGGGGTGGGAAAGCGGTGCGAGTGGATGGGTGTCAGGCGGGGTGGAGGACGATCCGGTCCAGCGCGTCCCGGAACTCGGCGACGCCCTGCTCGCCGGCGGTGGTGGACAGGGCGTGGTCGAGGAGGTCGAGCTGGCCGATGATGCGGGCCGATCCGGTCTCCGCGGCGACCCCCACGGCCTGCAGGCCGATCCGGGCGGCGAGCGGGATGTTGCCGGTTCCTGCATGGGCCCGGGCCGCGCGGGCGAGATAGACGCCGCGGTCGCGCCGGTAGGCGCCGGGCAGTTCGGCGATCGCCGTGTCGAATCCCCGCGCGGCCTGCTCGAAGCATCCGAGGGCGGCCAGCGAGCGGGCACGGGCGGTGTGGACGTAAGCCTCGTCCAGCCACGAGCCCCACACCCCGTCCACCTCCGCGCTCCCCAGGAGCGCGAGCGCGGAGTCGTAAGCCCCGAGAGCCCGTGCCCCGTCACCGAGAACGGCGTGCGCATGCGCCTGGTGCATGACGGCGATGACCTCGACCCGACTGCCAGGGCGGGCGGTACGCCGGGCGGCGGCCGCCAGCCCAAGGGCATCCGAGGGGTGCCCGGTGTCGACGGCGAGCTGAGCCTTGCGGCCCAGGATGTACGCGGTCAGGGCGCTGTCGCCGGTGATGTGGGAAGCATCCAGCGCTCGGGCGGTGTGGCCGTGAGCGGAGCGTTCGTCACCGATGTCCTGGGCCAGCCACCCGGCGAGTTCTTCAAAGCGGGTCTCGAGCGACAACAACCGCACCGCATCCGTACCCCCGGCGGTGCGGCGGCGCGCAATGAGCTGGGCCAGGTGCTGCTGGACCGCGGGCAGGACGTGCCGGGCACCGATCAGGTTGTCCGTCTGGATCAGCACACGCCGCAGCTGCGCATAGTGCTCGACAGGCGATCCCATGTCACCCGGGAGCGTACCGGCGAACGCCGTCGTGGCGGGCAGCGCGGTCGAGGCGAGGCCGGCGAGCCCGGAAGCCAGGACGACGCGGCGGGGCACAGGCACGAACAGGATCCTTCCCTTGATACGGCAGGGCACGACGACCGTGTCCGTGTCGCCATGATCGGAGCCTGCCTGCCCGGACAAGCCTGCGACCAGATCATCGAGGGACGTGGCCCCATCCGCTGCGCGACTGGCCCCATGACCCCGAACCCCAGCTCTGGACATCCCGAGCCCCAAGTCCTCTGGCACGCTGACAGCGGGGGAGTGGGAGGCTTGCCGCTGCGCCCATTCCCAGAGCCGGACCAGTGCCCTGCAGGCATCCAGGGCCCGGTCGACGGCGACCGCGACCTCACGGGGGACGGGCCCCTCGGCGCGCTCCAGGCGCGCGAGGTGCGACCGGTCGATCAGAGCGCGTGCGGCCAGCTCCTGCTGGGAGAGCCCGCGGGCGATGCGGGTCTGCCGTAACTCGTGTCCCCACCGGTGCCACGGGCCGGCCCCGGGCGTCAGCTGCTTCGGCCGCTGCCCCTTCCCTGAGCCACCTGCCCCGATGCTCTGCTCCCGGCGTCTTCGCCATGACCGCGATGGGGCCAGCGGGGCCAGCACACCGGGCCCCATGCCGCGCATGGCCACCACGCCTGCCCACGGCTTCGATGGGTGATGCGAGCCGTCACACCGTATCCGAACACCCACTACAGCTAACCGACTTGGAGGCGCCGACGTGACCGAACCGGCCACCCCCTCCACCCGTCCCGCCCGCGCCGGGCGGGGCGGATCGGACAGGAGCCCGCATGCCGGCATCGTCCACGACCCCCAGACACTTCTCGACGGCTCCGTGCCGCTCGACCGGGACGTGCACGAACGGCTCGTCGACGCCGTCCTGACCTGGCGACGCAACACCACCATCCTGCCGCCCGCTGACCTCGACCAGATCACCCTCCAGCTCACCGGCTACGGCCGTCTCCTGATCCGGGAGACCAAGGCCGCGTGCGGGCACCTGCCGCAGACCGACCCGGCCGTACCCCTTGCATACGCGTCCTGCGCCGAGGCCGTACGCCGATTCGACACGGCACACCGCCCCCGTGCCCCCCCTCACCGCCGCGCAATCGACGGCCCGCCTCGTGCGCGCCCTGCACAGGGCACTCGACCGCGCTCTCGCCGCCCGGCCCGACTCTGTACCGGCGAAGACATAGCCCCCGGGGGGAACGGGGGAACGGCGCCTGGGCCCCAGACCCGCCAGGCAGGGGCGAGGCCCATCCACACACTCCCGCACACCGATCCCCTTACAAGGCGGTGTGCCTGCCCGCGGTCGGGAAGTCCGCACGACCCACGAAGGAGGCCGATCGAGATGAAGAGCTCGAACACCCCGCAGCCCCGCGAGAACGGGCAGCCGGGCGGTCTGGTCCGTGCGCGCCGCGCGATCGCCGCGGCCCGCAGCCGGGGCGTGATCCCGTCGGACGGCGGCGGCACCGGCCGCACACCGCGTGATGACCGTCCCGTTCATCGCGGAACGTCTGGGCCAGGGCTTCCTGGCCCAGACGTATACCCGCGACTACCTGCACCTGCACGGCGCCGTCACGGACCCAGGCGCCCTGTTCTCCTACGACACACTCAGCGACCTCATCGCCGCCCACTGCCTGGAGCCCCCGCGACTGCGACTGTCCGCCGATGGCGAGACCCTCCCGGCACACCGCTACGCCGTACCGGTCACGAGCCGCCGGGCCACCGTGTGGCAGCGGATCTACCCGGCGGAGCTCCACGAGCGGCTCGCCGAGGGCGCCTCCCTCGTCCTCGACGCGGTCGATGAACTCCACGAGCCGGTCGGCGACCTTGCCGCCGCCCTGGAGAAACACCTGCGCACTCATGTCCAGGTCAACGCCTACGCCTCCTGGACGCCGACTGAGGGCTTCGGCACCCACTGGGACGACCACGACACCCTCATTATCCAGATCGCCGGCGCGAAGCGGTGGCGCCTGTTCGGGCCGACCCGCGAGCGCCCGATGTACCGGGATGTCACCACCCCCGAACCCCCGCCCGAACGGCCACTCGCCGATCTCACCCTGCGCGCGGGAGACGTGCTATATGTACCGCGCGGCTGGTGGCATGCGGTCACCGCCGACCAGGGCGAGGCATCCCTACACCTGACGTGCGGCCTCGCCCCGCACACCGGCGCCGACCTCATCACCTGGGCAGCTGACCGGCTCCGTGCGAGCACGACGGCCCGCACCGACCTTCCTCTCCACGCCAGTGCCGAAGACCAGGCCGACTACCTCACCGACCTGCGCACGGAACTCGACACCCTTTTCGCCACCCCCGGCCTCCTCGACGCTTACACGGCCGCCCGGGACGCCGAAGACCTCGGACGGCTCCGCCCCTCGCTTCCGCGGCTTCCGCACATCCACTATGTGCCCGCCGAACCCGGTCTGCTCGTACGCCTCACCACCGCCCGCGCCCGCACCACTTGCGTCATGGCCGACGGCGAGAGCCTGGTCCGGCTCACCGCGGCTGGCAACGAGATCGACCTCGACCCGGCCGCCCACCCGCTCCTCGACATGCTCCTCGCCGCCATGCCGGCATGGACGCCGCTCGGAGACCTTGCCGCCGCGAGCCGGCTCCCGGTCGGCGACGTCGCGCTCGTCGTCCAGGAACTCCTCACCGCGCAGGCGGCCACGGTCCGCCCGGGGGAGCGCCGATGACCGCGACCCTCGCACTGGGCACCTACCGCGTCCCCGCCAACCGGATGAACCAGGCCGCCGAACACGCCGCCAATGCCCCCATGCCGTGGGTCGACACCGCCCCCAACTACTGCGACGGCACCGCCCACCAGCTCCTCGCCCCGGCGCTGGCCGCGCACCCGCGGCTGCGGGTTGCGACCAAGACCGGCTACCTCACCCCCAAGGAGATCCGAGCGGCCGCCGCCGACGGCATCCCCATACCTGCCGACGCCCGGCACAGCCTTGATCCCGCCGTGGTGGACTGGCAGGTGGAACGGGCCCGCGCGGAACTTGGCCGGGCCCGGCTCGACACCATGTTCGTCCACAACTCCGAGCACCTCCCCGACGACCAGCTCGCGGCCGGACTACGGGACGCCTTCGCCATCCTGGAGGAGAAGGTGGCCTGCGGACGGATCGCCTCCTACGGCGTCGCCGTCTGGAACGGATTCACCGACGGCCGCTTCACCGTCGCCACCCTGAACCGCCTCGCCCAGATTGCGGCCGGCAGCCACGACCACCACCTGACGACGATCCAGCTCCCCGTCTCGCTCATCGAGGCCACCGCCCTCGCACAAGCACTCCTGGGGCGCGGACCGATTGCCCACGCCGTCGACCACGGCTGGCACGTGCACGCCTCCGCACCCCTGCACGGCGGCGAGCTCGCCCGACTCGACGGCGGCGCCGAACTCGCCGGACTCATCCGCCCCGGGACCACGATCGCCGAAGCAGCGCTTGCCGCAGTCGCCTCCTGCCCCGGCATCGAACGCGTCCTTGTGTCCACTGCCGATCCGCGACACTGGGACCGCGCCCTCACGGCGCTCGCTCACGACCCCGTACCGGCCACCACCCTGCGGAGCGTTCTTCGTGTACTCGCCACCGCCTGACCCCACCGACGAGAAGCGCATGACCGCCGCCCACGCCCGGGCCGCGGCCGCCCTCGGCACCACCGTCTCTGGCCCACCCGCCTGGGGCCATCAGGGGCGCACTCTCGGCCGCCGCGCCGACCACCCCCTTTACGGCGCCTGCTGGCTCCGTCTCCAGGCCGCCCCCGACGGGAAGGAAGGCGGTCGAACCTGGACCGGACAGGAACAGGCAGCGCTCCTGTTCCCCACCGTCCGAAAGCCCACCCTGCACTCGATTCACGACGCCACCGCCGACGCACACGCCTACCGCGCCGAGCTCACCACCTTCGTCGACGAACCCGTCCTCTCCCCGAACGGCCCCGTCCTCCACCACGAACTCGACCTGCCCGACATCTGGTTCAAGAAGATCCGTGAAGACCTCGGTGCTGTCGCCGCAACAGCGACCGACCGGGTCAGCGTCCGCCAGCAATGGATCGACCGCGCTGTCCCTCAGTTCACCCGACGCTCCGCGCCCCAGATCACCGACTGGACCTGTGCCCATGGCGACCTCCACACCGCCAACCTCACGGCCGGCGCCACGATCCTCGACTGGGAAGGCTTCGGCCTCGCGCCCCGAGGCTGGGACGCCGCGCTCCTGTACTCCTACGCACTCCTCACACCGGCCACCGCCGCCCGCATCCGAGAGGCATTCGCTGGCATTCTCGATACTCACACCGGCCGCACCGCGCTCCTCGTTGTTGCCGCCGATCTCCTCCAGGCTGCCTCGCGTGGTGACCACCCCGACCTCACCGCCCCGCTGCACCGTCTTGTCGACGAGATCACCAGCAGGTTCGCCTTCCCCTCAGAGTGACAGGGCTCAGAAGCCGTGGTCGTCACGGGGAAGGTGCGCGAGGGGCATGCGCCAGCTGGAGATGGCCTCGTCGAGCGAGAGTACGGCCTAGTGAGGTTTCAGTCGTCGCTGCCTCCGCCGTCGTCACCGACGACCACGGGCGCATCCTCCTCCAGCGCCGCCGCGACAACGACCTGTGGGCCCTGCCCGGAGGCGGCATGGACCTCACCGACTCCCTGCCAGGCACGGCCGTGCGCGAGGTCAAAGAGGAGACCGGCCTCGACGTGGAGATCACTGGCCTGGTCGGCACCTACACCGACCCGAAACACATCATTGCCTATGCCGACGGCGAGGTCCGGCGACAGTTCAACGTCTGCTTCACCGCCCGTATCACCGGCGGTCGGCTGGAGATTTCCGACGAGTCCAGTGAGCTCCGGTTCGTGCCGCCGGAAGAGATCGAGCAGTTGCCGATGCACCACACCCAACGACTCAGGCTCCAGCACTTCCTGGAACAGCGCGAGAAACCGTACCTGGGCTGAACCGCCTGACGGCAGTAGCGACGGCAACAACCCCGCACAACCACAGACGCCCACGCACTTCACCGGACCAGCAAACCGCACTTGACCTGCGAAAAAGCAGGTAGAGGGGTCCGCGCAGCACACGTACTATGTGCTGGCAGGGGCCACACCGGTACTCGTTCACAATGCAAACTGTATTGATGCGATGCTCGATGATGCCTCTGAGGCGTACGTGCGGGGTAAGCACATGCCCGGAGGGCGTCAGGTCACTTCTGACAAGAGCGTCTTCAATTCGGACGTGGACCTGGACGACCTGGTGGATAACGCAAATCGATGCAAGTGTCATGGCCCGAATGCGAACGGGAACTTTGAGCGCGACGCCAATGCGGGTACTGTGATCGGCCGCCTATCGGACGATGCCGGTGGGCTGCCCACGACGTGGTATCGAGTCGTCCAAGACAAGTACGGCGGCGTGATCACAATGCACCCTATTCCGAAGCCGGCAGTGCCTAGGTGATTGTTCGTGGGGTCGGCTCGGTCTTTTGCGAGTCGACCCCACGAAATAGAGTGGGAGTTTTAATGGGCCTTGCGGTCTACATCGAAGATCAGAATCATCAGCGGGTGCATGCAGGTAGGGAGGCGGGGGCTTACCTTGAAGCGATCTTGCCGCACGTTGATGCCGATACCCTTCTGGCGGGAGTTCATCTTCATGGTGACACAATGTTCAACTCTCCTCAGTTGATGCGGGTAATTGGTGAAATTGACCTCTTGATTGAGCGAAATTTCGTCGCAAAGAGCGATGCGGCGGAATTTAAGTCAATTCTAGACGGGTTGGTCAGGCGCAGAGGATATTTGTGGATCTCCGGTGATTAACTTGACTTGATTCCTGCAAGCTATCCCGTTCGCCAGTGCCGCGCTCGCAAAGGATGAGTGGCCAAATGTGTGGCAGGGGTAACTTCCCCTGTCGGCAGAGAATTAAGAGGATGTCTCACGTGGTGAGTTTCGCGAGTCTCTTGTAGCAGGTCAGAGCTGCGGCGAGGCCGAGGAAGGCAAGGAAGTGGCTGCCTTTTCGCTCGTACCGGACCGTGAGGCGGCGGTAGCCGAAGAGCCAGGAGATCGACCGCTCGATCTTCCAGCGGTGCTGGCCGAGCCGCTCGCCTGACTCGATACCGGGACGGGCGATCCGTGCGATGAGGTTCCGGCCGCGGAGCCAGCGGAGGTGCTCCGCGGAGTAGTACGCCTTGTCCGCGCGGACCTTCGTCGGCTTCCTCCGGCGTGGTCCGCGCCGGGAGCGGACGGCGGGGATACCGAGGATCAACGGCTTGAACGCCTGGCTGTCGTGCAGGTTCGCACCGGACACCGCGACGGCCAGCGGCAGCCCCTGGGCCTCGGACAGCACGTGCAATTTGCTGCCCTTCTTACCGCGATCGACCGGATTCGGCCCCGTCAGCGAGCCCCCCTTTTCGCCCGCACCGACGCGGCATCGACGATCGCGGACGTCCAGTCCAGCTCACCCCTGGAACCAAGCTCGTCCAGCACCGCCCGGTGCAGCCTGCGCCACAGCCCGGCCTCGGTCCACGCAGTGAACCGACGGTGCGCAGTAGCCGGCGAAACACCGAACGACTCCGGCAGATACCGCCACGCACACCCGCTCGTCAGCACGTACACCACGGCCGTGAACACCGCCCGCTCGTCCACCGGAACAGTGCCACCGCCCTGCGGACGCGACGTGAACCTCGGCAACAACGGAGCTGTCAGCTCCCACAGTTCGTCCGGAACCAGCCGACGCGACAGATCAACCCTCACAGTGCAGCATCATGCCGCACCACCGAAGCACCACGTGAGACATCCTCTAAAGGTGATTAGCTCCGAACTGTCGGAGCGTCGCGCCATTCTCGCGCTGGCTCGGTGTGAGCCTCGTTGCCCGATGCCACGCCTTCTTCGCTGGGTGACAGAAGCAAACTGAAGCCCCGCCAGGTGCGTCCTGGCGGGGCTTCTGCGTGGGGTGACGGCAGTAGTTGACGGCAACGTCAGCGGACGAGGGTGGCGCTGGATGGCGGTTCATCGCCGTCGCAGCGCGCCGTCTTGGTGTCCTCCGGGCTGCCGAGTGCGGTGCTGCTGTGGGGTTCCTCGGTGTGCCCCAGGGAAGTCCTCCGTCATCTCCAGCAGGCCGAGAACGCGACGAAGCTCCAGGCCGGCCGGGAGAAGCGCGCCGCCCTGGTGGAACGGCAGGAGGCGCAGATCGAGCGTCTGCGGGAGGAACTCGATCGGCTGGGGGATGCCGCGCAGGACCGGGACCTGGTCGTCGGCCGTATCAGCGGCCGGTACAGCGAGCTGCTGCGGCAGTGGCGCTACCCGAAACTCAGCCAGCCGATGATCGACACGAACCTCGTTCCGCACGTGCGCGGCGACTCCTACCGCGAGGCATCGTCCGGTGCCCGGACGCTCCTTACTCTGGCCTGGCAGCTGGCCGTCTTCGAGGTGGCCGTCGAAACGTCGGCCGCCCACCCCGGATTCCTCATGATTGACAGCCCGCAGAAGAACCTCGGCCACGGCGGCACCCGGGACGCGGTGATCGCAGACGCAATTGCCATCGACGACTTCTACCGCCACCTAACCGGCTGGCTGGCTGAACGGGGGACCGGTGCCCAGGTGATCATCGTCGACAACAGCCCGCCCACGCTCGTGGAAGACAACGTCGTGGTGCGGTACAGCCGCAACGAGGACCAGCCTCCCTACGGGCTGATCGACGACGAGACGACGACCGACGAAGCCAGCCCCTAACCCTCCGACGAAAGCTGACGGTCACTGCCACGGCGCCAGCAGCCCCGACTCACGCGTCTTCCGCATCAGCCACTGGGGCGCGGGGCCGGCCGATACGGCCGTGGTGACACTCGCGGCGGCCCTGGCCGCCTACGGGCAGGGGCCGTACGCCAGGGTCCTCGCCTCCGGGGATGTCTCCGCCGACCTGACCCTGGCAGCAGCTCTCCAGGTGACCACCGCCCTGAGTACTCCGCCGGTGCGCGTCGCCTCGGCGTCGCCGCCGCGACGCCGAGGGCTCAGGCATGGGCGGAAGGGCCTCGCCCCTCACAGAGGGCTGGGCCGTGCGGGTATCAAGCGGTGAGGTCGGTCAGTAGGTCTCTCAGAGCGTGCACGTCGGCGCACCTGCCTGCCAGGTACTCGACCTGAGCAGCGAGGCCCCGGTTGTTCACCGCGCTGGCTTCGTTCATCTCTAGGGACAGCGATTGTCGACGCGTTCGGGAGTCAGTTGGTGATCAACAGAGTCGTGGATGTCGACGAGAAGTGACGGCACTGCCTGGGCGGCTGGCCGTCGAGGCATGTTTCTGAGCATGTAGCTGCGTGGCTCGACCGGTGCTACTGAGATCAGCGCGGCTGAGCGGTCACGGGGATGGCCTCTTCGATCCGAGGATGATGCCGATCAGTCCGCCGACGACTGCGCCGAGCCACGGACCGAGATAGGCGAGAGAGGCGACATCGGCGTTCCAAGCGTGGACGATCATGATGATCAGACCGAGCAGAACCGACTGCGCGATCAGATAGACCAAGATCTTTCGTCGTGCGGTCCAGCCTCGCATGTGCTCTACGAGTTTCTGCCTCATCGAGCCCCCCTGACCGTCGGAACGACGTGGACGATCGTAGAGCTCGCAGAACACATGCGACGCGTTCCTGCCCTGATCCGCCGGACCTGCAGGCGATCATTCGGCCGTATGTCAGCTGGCCTTGACTGGTTCCTCGGCTCGGGCTCGGGTGCTGGCGAGACGGTAGGAGTCAGTGCCGGTCTCGATGATGGTGCCGTTGAAGGTGAGGCGGTCGACGATGGCAGCGCAGAGGCGGGGGTCGGTGAAGGTCTTGGTCCAGCCATCTGGGGCTGGCACTTGTTCCCTCACACGGGTTGCCGCTGCCACCTGGCCGTATCCCTCTCCTGCGGTCCTCGTTGGTTCTCGCGGTGGCTGCCGTGTTTTCAAGGTGCTGCCTTGACCATTCAGGTGCGAGGAAGGTGTGCCGGTGAGCGAGGTGAGACTGCAGGTCATCGCGGGCGGGGCCGTCCCGCAGGAGATGCCGACGAGGGATCCGTGGCAGTTCCAGTCGCTATGCGTCGAGGCGTTCGTGGCCTCGTGGCGGGCCCGCGGGTTCAGCCCGGTGACGATCGACAACGACACTGGGCTGCTGGAGCGGACGTTGACGGCGCTGGGCCGGCCCGCGTGGGAGGTAACCCCTGAGGACATCGACCGAGTGGTCGGTGACCTTGCGGTCCAGGGCCGCAAGACCTCTACCCGGCGCGAGTACGTGCAGATCTTCAAGGGTTTCCACCGTTTCCTCCAGGCCCGCAAGTCCGTCGAGATCGAAGCCGCTTTCGGCGTCCGCCTGGTCTGCCCGGTCGACGAGTTCAATGCCTCACGGCATGTCGGGGACGATTCGCCAGCCCTGCTGCCGCCTCCGACCCCGGAACGGGTGAGCGAGTTCTTCGACTTCATGAAGCAGCGGATCGCCACCGCGAGGAAGTACGGACCCGCAGCCCGGGACTACGCGATGTTCCGGACGCTGTATCACGCTGGGCTCCGCTCGGAGGAGGCATCGCTGCTGGAGCGACCGGACCTGCACTTCACCCGCGGCTCGTTCGGCAAACTCCACGTCCGCTTCGGCAAAGGCGCCCACACCTCCGGCCCGCGACCGCGATGGGTGCCCATGCTCGACAACCTCGACCTGGTACTGCGGTGGTTCCTGGAAGACGTACGGCCCAAATTCCCCGACTCACCCGTCCTCTTCGCCGACGAGTCCGGCGGCAGCCTCCATCGCGGAACCATCCGCAACCGGCTCCGCTATCTGATGGAACTCGAAGGCCGCCCGGTGACCGAGCGGTTCAGCCCGCATGCCCTCAGGCGGGCCTGCGCGACCCACAACTACGAACGCGGCGTTGACCTCGTCGCGATCCAGCAGATGCTCGGTCACTGGACGGTCAGCTCAACCATGCGATATGTCCGGCCCTCCGCAACGTTCATCGAGGACGCCTATCAAAGGGCGGTTGCCAGCACCCTGGCCGAGCTGACCGGGAAGGACTCCAGCGCATGAAGATCCAATGGAGGCTGCGGATGGCCGCCGCCCAGCGCGAGGTCTGGACCGGCACCGAATTGCGACGACTGCTGGCTGAGAAGGCCGGCCTGGAACTGTCCTCGGCGTCGGTGTCCGCGCTGTTCACCAAGGAGCCCTCGCAGGTGAAGATGACCACCCTGGTCGCGTTGTGCACCGCGCTCGAGTGCACGCCCAACGACCTGATTGAGGTGGATACCACCCCCGTTGAGAGGCCGATCGCCCCGCCCCGACCCGTCGCAGAGCTCCCGCAAGCCGCCTCGGCCCGGGGCCGGTCGATGCCGCCCCTGTGACCCGCGACCGAAATGGGCAAGAAACAACGCGACTGCGTCACCTGCGGAGCCCCCGTCGGATATCTCGATCGGCAGCACTGCTGCCGCTGCTGGCGGCGTCTGAAGGAAGACACCGCCAAAGCCACGTGCCCGTCCTGCCGCCGCGATCGCGTCCTGCAGCAGGACACAGGCCGGTGCGTGATCTGCTCGCGCGTCTGCGAAGAGTGCGGCCACCCGGTCCGATCACCGCAGAACCGGCTGTGCCGGGACTGCCGGCGAAAGGCCGACCTGCTGGCAGCCCAGCAGCCCTGCCCCCGCTGCGGCAAGCCTGGCTATCTGCGCGAGGAAACCGGCTGGTGCGGGCCCTGTTCCCACCCGGGATCGCCGAAACACCCGCCACGGACCTGCCGCGAGTGCGGGCAGCTGCGACGCCATTCCGGACTGGGCATGTGCTCGGCCTGCTGGCAAAATCACCCCGGCCGCCCCTTCATCAGAGGCGAACACCTCCACGACCGGCTCGCCGACCCGCCCCCGTGGCTCACGGACTTCGTCGCCCAGGTTGCGGCCCGCCACTGCGTCGCCAGAGCCTGCGGCTTCATCTCCGACCTGGGCCGGTTACTGGAGGACGAGCACTCCAACTCGCCCCAGGCACTGCTCGAGCGATCCCGCAGGCCCGGACGGTCAATGGGCTCCTTCGCCCGCGCGCTCGAGGACTTCTTCACCCTCCGCGGGCTCGCCCTGCCCACCGACCAGGCCGAACGACTCGCCGTGAACCGACGGCGCCGCCGCGTCGACGCGGTCCCAGAGCCGCTGAGGCAAGCCATCGCGGACTTCGACGCCTCTCGCATGCGGGCCCAGGGCCGAGCCCGTCGGGCCGGAACCCGGCCCCGCACCAATCACACCCTGGAAACGGCCCTGACCATCATGCGTGACCTGGCCCTCTTCCTCATGACTCACTGCGGCAAGGACGACTGGGCCCTGGTGGACGTCCACGACACCGAAGCGTTCCTGGCCACCTTGCCCAAGGCCCGCAAGCGACGGCTGACCGTGCTGCGGCAGTTCTTCCGCTTCGCCCGCTCCCAGCACATCGTGCTCGTCGACCCGACCCGGAACCTGACCGTGAAGGAATCGAACGGCTTCCGCGGCAGGACCCTCACCCTTGACCAGCAGCGCGAACTCTTCCGCCGCTGGACGACCGACGAGCACGTCCACCCCCACGAGGCACTGGTGGGCATGCTTGCCCTGCTGCACGGAGCCTCCAGCTCGGAGGTCCGCATGCTGCAGATCACCAACGTGGATCTGATCGCCCAGACGGTGCGACTCGGCAAGCGACCCCACCCTGTTCCATTGGACCCTGCCTCCTGGACGGTGCTGCAACGGTGCCTGGCCCACCGCGAGGCCTGGCGGACCGACAACCCGCACGTCCTGGTCACCAAAGGAACAAAGGCCGGGCGAAGCCCGGCCTCAACTGCCTATCTCTCCCACGTCCTCGACGACTGCGGATTCCCGCCCCGGACGATCCGCAGCACCCGTCTCGTCGACCTGGTGAACACTCTGGACCCCAAGCTCGTCGCAGCCGCGTTCGGCATGGACCCGCAGGCCACGCTGATCTATCTCGCCGACCACGTCGACGAGGGGCGACTGCCAGCCCGGTGACCGAGTAGCCGAGCTAGCGAAGACGCAGCCCGCCCGGGAGCTCTTCTTCGGTGATCTCGACCAGCCAATCAAAAACGGTCGGGCCACGTCCGGCACGGGCCTCTGCAAGCCTGACGCCCATGCTGGCCTTGTGCGTCGGATGACATCGCCCGAGCATCAGCTCAAGCTGACGCGCAGTCTCGGGGTGTCCGAGATTCTGACGGGAGACTTCGTGATCACGCCACTCGATCAGATAGTCGCCGTCATCCGGCGTTCCGAAGCCACCGCGGAGGCAGTCAGCGAAGGCATCGAGGTTCCGGCCGAAGTAACCCCCGCAGCCGACGCTCTCGCCAACGACACGCCAGAAATCCTCCAGCGTCCTGACCTGGGTGCCATCCAACACATATATGACCGTCACAGCCCGCAGGATACGTCCGGACCGGCGGCTTGCCCTTCCATTTTGAACCTGTGCTGTTCAGCCGCTGCCTGGCACAGGTTCGCCGG